>NZ_BAAILN010000074.1:15992-52970 GCF_054589155.1 Burkholderia sp. 3C | reverse complement strand
GGGCCGGCGGGCGTTGCGTCAGCGCGACGCCCGCCGGCCATCGCGCCGGTCAGTCCGCGTTCGAGCCGCCGAAATCGACGATCTCCACCCAGTTCGCGCCCTTGCCCACCGGCGTCTCGCCGAGCGGCGCGAGCGCGCCGCTGCGCGCGTCGATGCGGTAGGTTTGCAACGAGGTCGACAGCTGCCCCACCGCCAACAGATAACGGCCCGACGGATCGATCGCGAAGCCGCGCGGCTGCTTTTCGGTGGGCGTGGTGGCGATCCGCGTCAGATGGCCGGTGGCGCGATCGACGCGCCACGTGGCCAGCGTGCTGGAGGTGCGCTCCGACGCGTACAGGAAGCGGCCGTCCGGCGTCAGGTGCAGGTCCGCGCCCCACGGCGTGGCGTCGCCGAAACCGGGCGGCACGATCGACACGGTCTGGATCGGCTTGACGCGGTCGTGATCGCGGTCGAACGCCAGCACGTGCAGCTTGCCGTCGAGTTCGTCGATCAGGTAGATGAAGCGCTGATCGGGCGAGAAGCGGAAATGGCGCGGGCCGGATTTCGGCGGCAGCGCATAGCCGGGCTTCGGTTCGAGCGTCAGCTCGCCGCTGCCCGCATCGAAGCCGAGTTTGAGCCAGGCGTCGGCGCCGAGCACCGAGGCGAACACCGTGCGGTTGTCGGGCGCGGGCAGAATGGCGTGCGCCTTCGGGCCGGTCGGGATGGTCTGCCGCACCGGGCCGGCCACGCCGTCCGCGCCGATCGAGTTCACCGCCAACAGCGCGCCGTCGTACGAGGCCGAGAACAGCCAGCGCCCGCTCAGGTCGGTCGACAGGAACGGCATGCTGTGCGCGAGCGGCGCCTGACCGAGTTCGACCAGATGGCCGTCGAGCGGATTCACCGCGAAACTGAGCACGCGATACGGCTGCGAACGCACGCCGGCGTACAGGCGCAGATGATCGGGCGACAGCGTCATCGGCATCACCGTGCCGCCCACCGGCACCGTTTCCACCGGCGTCACCGCGCCGGTTCCGGTATCGAGCCGCAGCACGGAGATCGTGCCGCTGTCGGCGTTCGATACATAGGCGTAGGTGGCGGCTTGCGCGGCGGGCGCGGCCGTCAGGGCGGCGGCCAGCGAAACGGCGGCCGCGATGGCGCTCAGGGCACGGTGGCGAGTCATTCTTTATTCCTATTGTCTGTTGTCGTATAACTTGAATCGTTCGATGAGATTGAATTGCACCATCTGCGGCTTGTCCCTCCATAAATAGCCTCGTTTAGCCGGACTGCCGCCTGCCAATTTTATCGAATTCAAGTCGCGTGACATCGTACATCTTGATTTTCCGAGCAGCTATGCTCCATGACCCTGATATCGCCTGGTGCCGACCGATACCGGTCACCGCCCCCGGCCGCCCCATCCTTTCGGCCGGCAAGCCACGCGCCACCCGAGCGCCGCTCGCCTGCGCGCCGCATTTCCCCACGCATCACCCTTTGCCATTTACTTCGAAATCCGAATCAAAATCAAAATGGATGCGCCCGCAACCATCGACGCAAGCCACGCATCATTCATAGGTGCATTCGCACCCGCTTCGCCACCGCCCGGCCCTGTCTTCCACGGCCGAAAGATTGTGAACGCGCATGCCGCATTGCAGCGTCGATTCGATAACAAAACATGTTGCAGAGCGTAAAACCATCGACCAATCCGCAAGGATTGCGCTACATTGCCAGCCTAGAGATGGCGCATCCGACGCTATCGACATCGACGCCCACCATCCACGAGGACATCATGCGTGTTATCCGATCCACCGCGCTGATCGCGGGTTCGCTGCTGACCCTGACACTCGCCGCCGGCGCGCACGCGCAAACCCCCGCGCCCGCCGCATCGCAAACCGCACAACCGGTGCTGCCCGTGATCGCAACGATCGCGCCGATCTACAGCCAGCTCGTCTATTTCCGCCTGCCCACGCGTTTCGTGTCGATCTACGAAGGCACGCGCGGTGACGACTACGCGCACGAATGGGTGCTGCCCGGCGAAACCAACGCGAACTGGTCGCAGATGATCACGCTCACGGGCGCGCAGAACGTCATCGCCAAGCACCCCGAAGCGGACGCCAAGAGCTACGCCACCAGCATCGCGGCCGGCTTCCAGAAGGCCTGCCCGCAAACCTTCGCGGCCAAGGGCATTTTCGACGGCAAGCTGAACGGCAGCGACGCGTTCTCGATGGTGGTCAGTTGCGGCAACGCCTCCGCCAGCGCGGGCCACAGCGAAACCACGGCGATCACCGTGGTGAAGGGCACGAAGGATCTGTACACGCTGCAATGGGCCGAGCGCGGCCCGCAGGCGGCCAAGCCCGCGCCGATCGACGCCGCCATGTGGCTGCAACGCGTGCGCAACCTGATGCCGCTGAAGGTCTGCCCGATCGTGCAGGGCGAGAAGGCCCCGTACCCGAGCTGCAGCGCGAACGTGTCCTGATCGATCGCGCGCCGGCCCGCCGACCATCGACGGGCCGGCCCCGCAAGCGCCTTTCCGCGCGCGGCGTTCGCCGCGCCGCCTCGCTCAGTCTTCCGTCTCGCCGCGCGCGCGCCGCCTGAGAATCGCGATGAACTCCTCCATCTGCGGCGACGCCACCTCGTGCTTGCGCGTGATCGCGCTGTAGTGGCTCATGCTGCGGCGAATCTCCACCGGCAGATACGCGAGCAGCCCCTCCTCGACGAACTTGCGCACCACCGACTGCGGCTGCAACGACACCATGTCGGTCGATTGCAGCAGTTCGAGCGTCGAGAAGATCGACGGCGTCTCCACCATGCCGACCGGCGCGACCAGCCCCGCGCCGGCGAACGTCTCCTCGAACAACTGGCGGATCGCGGTGGGCGGCGGATAGAGAATCCACGGCCACGCGCCGAGATCGGCCACATCCACGCGGCGCGCCTTCAGCAGCGGATGATGACAGCCCACCACCACCCGCACCGGCTCGTCCGACAGCTCCACCGCATCGAAGATCGCGCGATGGCGCGGCTCGGTCAGCCGGCCGATCATCAGGTCGAGCTGCTTCTGTTCGAGCCAGATCGCAAGCTGATCGCTGCTCTGCTCCACCAGCTTGATGACGAGGCGCGGGCGCTGCCGTTGAATCTCGCGCACCGCCGCGATCACCAGTTGCGCGGCCGACGCCGAGATCGCGCCCACCGTCAGGTGCCCGTAACCGCCGCCCTGCTGCGTGACGAATTCGTTGGCGAACTTGCCGAGATCGGCCATCGCGCTGCTCGCGTAACGGATCGCCAACTGGCCGAGATCGGTCGGCCGCATCTCGCGCGGCAGCCGCTCGAACAGGCGCGCGCCGAACATGGTTTCGATGTCGCCGAGGATCTTGGTGGCGGCCGGCTGCGTGACGTGCATCTGCTCGGCCGCCGCGCGCAGGTTGCGGGTGCGGCCCAGCAGTTCGAGCAACTGCAGGTGCCGGAACCGCAGCTTCGGCGGCAGCGTGGCGGCAAGCTGGGGGCGATGGCGATCCATGAGGGTATTCCCGCGCTCGGCGATAACCGAAAGGAATCGAGTCTAACAATTCTTCGATTGGACGTTTATCGCTTCGCTGCATAAAGTGCAACGAAGTGGGCGTGCCCGAGACACACGCCACGGCCGAAGCCCCGCCCCGCTCCACTCCCCGAATCCAGACGAGACGATCGATGAAGCTCGATACCCCCGATACCGACACCCGCGCATCCGCCCCCGCCCAGCCCCAACCGAACGTGGTCACGCTGCATCCCGACGACGACGTGGTGATCGCCCGCCAGCAACTCGTTGCGGGCGCATCGATCGATGCGGGCCTGCCGGTACGCGGGCTGATTCCGGCCGGCCACAAGGTGGCGCGACGCGCGGTGGCGGCCGGCGCGCCGGTGCGCCGCTACGGCCAGATCATCGGCTTCGCGTCGCGGGCGATCGAAGCCGGCGAGCACGTGCACGTCCACAACCTGTCGATGGGCGAATTCGAGCGCGACGGCGCGTTCGGCGCCGATGCGAAACCCACGCAAGCCGCCGCCGCACGCGCGCAGTTCGACGGCATCGTGCGCGCCGACGGCCGGGTCGCCACGCGCAACTACATCGGCATCCTGACTTCGGTGAACTGCTCGGCCACGGCCGCGCGCGCGATCGCCGACCAGTTCCGCCGCGACATCCGCCCCGAGGCGCTCGACGCGTTCCCGAACGTGGACGGCGTGGTCGCGCTGACGCACGGCCTCGGCTGCGGCACCGCCTCCGACGGCGAGCCGATCGCGGTGCTGCGCCGCACGCTCGGCGGCTATGCGCGGCATCCGAACTTCGCGGGCGTGCTGATCGTGGGGCTCGGCTGCGAGACGAACCAGATCGACGCGCTGCTGCGCGATCAGGCGATCGAAACGGGCGCGACGCTCGCAACCATGACGATCCAGGCCAGCGGCGGCACGGCGGCCACGGTGGCGGCCGGCGTGGAGGCGGTCAAGGCGATGCTGCCGCGCGCCAACGCGGTGCGGCGCGAGCCGATGGACGCCAGCCACTTGATCGTCGGCCTGCAATGCGGCGGCTCGGACGGCTATTCGGGCATCACCGCGAACCCCGCGCTCGGCGCGGCAGTCGACCGGCTGGTGGCGCACGGCGGCACCGCGATCCTGTCGGAAACCCCCGAAATTTACGGCGCCGAGCACCTGCTGACGCGCCGCGCCGTGTCGCCCGAGGTAGGCGAGAAGCTGATGGCGCGAATCCGCTGGTGGGAGGAATACTGCCGGATCATGAACGCCAACATGAACAACAACCCGTCGGCCGGCAACAAGGCCGGCGGCCTGACCACCATCCTCGAGAAATCGCTCGGCGCGGTGGCCAAGGCCGGCACCACCAACCTGGTCGACGTGTACCGCTACGCCGAGCCGGTGCGCGCCAAGGGGCTGGTGTTCATGGATACGCCGGGCTACGACCCGGTGTCGGCCACCGGCCAGGTGGCGGGCGGCGCGAACCTGCTGTGCTTCACCACCGGGCGCGGCTCGGCCTACGGCTGCGCGCCCGCGCCGTCGCTGAAGCTCGGCACCAACGCCGCGCTGTGGCAGCGGCAGGCCGAGGACATCGACATCGATTGCAGCGCGATCCTCACCGGCGACGCGAGCATCGACACGCTCGGCCAGCGGATCTTCGAACGCATGCTGGCCACCGCCTCGGGCACGCGCACGCAAAGCGAAATCCACGGCTACGGGCAGAACGAATTCGTGCCGTGGCAACTGGGCGCGACGCTCTGAACGCGTTCGTTTACGCTTCCACTCGATCGGGCGGCGTCGGCGGCATCGAGCGCCACCCGCCCGGCGCTCACACCGCATCGCCGGGCCGGTTGTTCCCGCGCGCCCGCCCGGCTCCTTCACGCCTCATCGACCTCACCACACCGATTCCGCCATGACCCAAGCCGTCCGTTATTCCGCTCCCGAACTGCAGGCCTTCGCCGATGCGCTGCTCGTCGCCGCCGGGCTCGACGCGCCGCACGCGCGCGCCGTCGCCGAGATTCTCGTCGATGGCGACCTGATGGGCCACGACACGCACGGCCTCGCCCAGCTTGCCGCCTATGTCGGCGAGATCGAGCGCGGCACCATGACCCGCTCGGGCGCGCCGGAAGTGCTGTCCGACCGCGGCGCGGCGCTGCTGTGGGACGGCCGCCGCCTGCCGGGGCCGTCGCTGGTGCTGGCCGGCATCGAGACGCTCGCCGAGCGCGCGCGCCGCTACGGCAGCGCCACGCTGGTGATCCGCCGCAGCCACCATATCGCCTGCCTCGCCAGCTACCTGGAGCGCGCCACCGCCGACGGCTTCATGATCGTGCTCGGCTGCTCGGACCCGGCCGGCAAGAGCGTCGCGCCGTTCGGCGGCACCCGCGCGGTGTTCACGCCGAACCCGATTTCCGCCGGCATCCCCACCTCGGGCACGCCGTTCCTGATCGACATCTCGGCCTCGCTCGTCACCAACGGCATGAGCGGCCGGCTCGCCAAGGCCGGCCAGCAATTCGACGACGACGTGCTGCTCGACGCCGACGGCCACCCAAGCCGCGACCCGGCCGTGCTCGCCACCACGCCGGCCGGCACGATCCTGCCGCTGGGCGGGCTGCCGTTCGGCCACAAGGGCTTCGGCATGGCGCTGCTGATCGAGGCGATGACGGGCGGGCTGGCCGGCTTCGGCCGCGCCGATCCGTCCGAGGGCTGGGGCGCGACCGTGCACCTGTCGCTGTACGACCCGAGCGCGTTCGGCGGCGAGGCCGATTTCAAGCGGCAGATGGACTGGATCGCCGACGCCTGCCGCAACAACCCGCCGCGCCCCGGCTTTTCATCGGTGCGCATGCCGGGCGACCGCGGCCTCGCGCGCAAGCGCGAGCAACTGCGCGACGGCGTGCAACTGCATGCGGCGATCGCGCCGGCGCTGGAAGCCTGCGCGCAGCGTTACGATTTGAAGCTGCCGGCGCCGCTGGCGGGCTGAAGCACGAGCAACTGCACGCTGTAATCGCGCCGGCGTTGGAAGACTGCGCACAGCAGCGCCGCTGGCGGGATGAAGCGGCGGCACAGGTCCGGCACGGCCGAACTGCCAGGCAAGCCGACGGGATGAAGCGGCAGGCTGGAGCGCGGGCCGAATCGGCAACCATCCCGCCTCTGAACCGCTCCTCGCCACAACCCGCCTCAAACGAAAAATCCCGCACGAAACGCTTCGCGCGGGATTTTTTCATCCTACGGCGCGGCGGCCTGATTCAGCCTGCCGCGTCACGCATCCGACAGCGCGGCCGCCTCAGCGCTCCGCGCCCTGCTCACGCATCGGCACCGGCTCGCCGACCAGGAACCAGTAGCCGATCATCGCCACCACCACCACGCTCGCGCCGACATACAGCGCCGGCTTGAACGAGTGCGAGGCCTGCACCATGAAGCCCGTCACGACCGGCGCGAGCGCGCCGCCAAAATAGCCGCCGAAGTTCTGCATCGCGCCGATCGAGGCCGTCGAATTGGCCGGCGCGGCGACCGAGGCCATCGCCCACGCCGCGCTCGACGAGATGTACATCAGGAACATCGATACCGAGATGAAGGTGATCGCGAGCGCCGTGTTGTCGGTCAGCGCGGTCAGCGTGGTGAACACCGCGATGCCGAGCAGCGAGGCGACCATCGGATACTTGCGGCTGTTGATCTGCGACACGCCGCGCCGGGCCAGCACGTCGCAGATCTTGCCGCCCGACAGGCTGCCGACCACGCCGAACAGATAAGGCACCGCGGCCACCCAGCCGGTGCGCGCGATGGTCAGGTGATGCTCCATCTGTAGGTAGGTGGGCAGCCAGGCGTTGTAGAGCCACAGCACGTAGATCGTGCCGAAGAAGCCGAGCAGCATGCCCCAGGTGGTGCGGTAATGCAGCAGATGACGCCAGTCGGCCCAGGTCGGCCGCGTGCTGGCCACGCCTTCGGTGTCGTCGAGATATTCGCGTTCGCGCTGCGTCAACTGCACGTGGCGCGGGTCGCGGTGCAGCAGGTAAAAGGCCAGCGACAGCCCGAGCCCCGCCACGCCCATCACGACGAACATCCAGCGCCAGCCGAGGTTCAGCATCAGCACCGTCAGCAGCGGCGCGGAGATCGCCGTGCCGAGCGTCGACGAGCTGTTCCAGATGCCGGTGGCCGAGCCGCGCTCGTGCTTGGCGAACCAGTCGCGCACGATCCGCGCGCTGGTCGGGAACTGCGGCGCCTCGCCCACGCCGAGCACCATGCGCGCCGCGAAGAACTGCGTGAAGCCGTTGACCACGCCGCCGAAGGTTTGCGCGATCGACCACAGCGCGAGGCTCGCCGCCAGCGTGACGCGCGCGCCGAGCCGGTCGATCAGCATGCCGGCCGGCAATTGCGCGAACGCATAGGCCCACAGGAACGCGGACAGCAGCAGGCCCATCTGCGGCACCGAGAAGCCGAGATCCTGGCGAATCAGCGGGGTGGCGATCGCCAGCGTGGAGCGATCGAGGTAGTTGACGACGCCGGCCATCAACAACAGCCCGAGCGCGGTGCGCTGGATCCGGCGCACGCGCGGCGTGGCCGCGTCCTGCGCCAGCGCCGGCGGCGATTCGGCATCGATCGGCAGCGCCGTGGGGGTGCTTGGCTTCATCGTGGTGTCTCCTGACAGTCTCGTTCTATCGTTCTATATATGGGCCGCCCCGACGGGGGCAGGCATGTCGAAACCCGATCCTGACCAGCACTGCGCCAACGGCGGCGCAAGGTACCGGTTCCGACAAACATACAGGCGGCCGACGATGAAAATCCAATCAAATTTTGCAGGGAAGCGATTCCATTCGCTTATCGCGCGTTAGGGGCTAACCCGTTGCCGGGTAAGCCCTACGCCATCGCACGGGCGTGCCGCGCCCGTTTTTAGGTCGCACGTCGTATGAGTATGGAACTTCGTTCCGTATTTCTCGCCGCACCCGGTCGATTCTGCCGACGTCAAACGTACATCGGGCCACGCTCGCCGGGTTTACCTCGATGCGCTGCAAAACAAAAATGGAATAACGTTCCGAATCGTCATCAGACGACAGTTCAAACCTACCCGGAGACAACCCATGGCACGTCGCACGACCCGCAAACCCGCCCTGCTCGCCTTGAACGCCCTGCTCGCCGCCGCGCTGGCCGCGGCCAGCCTGAGCGCCGGCGCCGCCACCGCTGCATCCGGCAGCGAGGCCGCCGTCACGAAGGCAGCGGAGCAATTGCGCGCGGCGCTGGTGTCCGGCGACGAGGCAACGCTGAAGAAGCTGACCGAGCCGCAACTGAGCTACGGCCATTCGTCGGCCAAGATCGAGGATCGCGCCGAGTTCATGAAGGATCTGGTGGGCACGCACGCGTTCAAGTCGGTCACGCTGTCGGACCAGACCGTCAAGGTGGTCGGCGACAACGCGATCGTGCGTCACGTGTTCGATTCGGAAAACAACCAGCCGGACGGCTCGGTCACGCGCTCGCACATCGGCGTGCTGCAAGTCTGGAAGCACCACAGCGACGGCTGGCGGCTGCTGGCCCGGCAGGCCGTGCCGCTGCCGCAGAAAGCGGCGCAATGAAAAAAGGCGGCGAGCCGGCGCGATGCCGGCCCGCCGCCTTGAGCGCGGGGCGATTCGGGGCGAGGATCAGGCCGCCACTGCCCCCCGCGCCTTCTTCACGATCGGCATGACCCGCTTGGCCGGATCGTTCTCCAGCGCCGGCACCGTCGAGAACAGCTCGGCCACCCAATCGGCGAACACGCGCACCGTCATCGACAGGTGGCGGTTGTGCGGATAGACGATCGAGATCGGCTTGGGCTTCGGATACACGCCCTGCAGCACCTCCACCAGCGAGCCGTCCATCAGGTGCGGGATCACCGAGAACAGCGTCGGCTGGATCAGCCCGAAGCCTTCGAGCGCGCACGTGACGTAGCCGTCCGAATCGTTGACGGTGACCACCGAATTCATGCGCACCTCGCGCAGCTTGCCGTCGATCACGAAGGTCCACGGCATCGCGCGACCGCCGCTCGCGTAGGCGAAATTCACGGCGCGGTGGTGTTCGAGTTCCTCGATCGTCTTCGGCTCGCCGAACTGCTCCAGATAGCCCGGCGACGCGCAACTGACGCGATTCATGACGCCCACGCGCCGCGCCACCATCGACGAATCCTCCAGCGGCCCCACCCGGATTTCGCAGTCGTAGCCATCGCGCACCAGATCGACAGGGCGGTCGGCCATGCCGAAATGCAGTTCGATATCGGGATAGCGCGCGTGGAACAACGGCAGCGCCGGCAGCACCACGCGCCGCCCGAGCGACGACGGCATGTGCACGCGCAGCGCGCCGCGCGGCTTGCGGTTGCCGACCTGGAAGCTGGCGTCGGCCTCCGAGATTTCCGTCAGAATCCGCACGCAGTGCTCGTAATAGCCGGCGCCTTCGGGCGTCAGCGACAGCCGCCGCGTGGTCCGGTGCAGCAGGCGCACACCGAGCAGCGCCTCGAGGTTCTGGATGATCGTCGTGACGGAAGCGCGTGGTATCGAGAGCGTTTCCGCGGCGCGCGTGAAGCTATTTGCATCGACCACGCGCGTAAAAACCTGCATCGCCTGTAAACGGTCCATCAAATCCCCCTTTCTTGCTTTTCAAACGGCCAACGGAACAGGATAGAGCGTCGGGGTATCGCGATTCAAGAGGCACCGCGATTATTCGCGCGACGCGACCAATCCCGCGCATGGCCGTTGCACTGGCCGCGATGCGCCGTCGATTTCGCCTGAACGCGCGAGATTGGCGCGGCGCCCCGGCCTACGTGTTTTCACCAACGCACCCCCAGCCGCGCGGCGCTCCAAGAAATTCTCCTTTCGATTCAATGCATTGCAGCGCAACAACGGCCGCCGCGCGACGCTAGAGGCCGGCATCTACTCGCTTGCGGTTTCGCCCGTCACTGACTATCGTTACATCCGTCAATGTCACATTTAAAAATGAACCGGAACGGAGACACCGCATGAATGCCCGTACCCTGCCCGACCGAGACGGCATGCCCGAATCCGTCGACATCGCCATCATCGGCACCGGTTTCGCCGGCCTCGGCATGGCGATCCGGTTGCGCCAGAAGGGCCGTGGCGATTTCGCGGTGTTCGAGAAGGCCGCCACGGTGGGCGGCACCTGGCGCGACAACCATTACCCCGGCTGCGCCTGCGACGTGCCTTCGCATGTCTATTCGTTCTCGTTCGCGCCGAACCCGCGCTGGACCCGCGCGTTCGCCCCGCAACCCGAAATCCGCGCGTATCTGGAGCGCTGCGTCGAGCAGTTCGGCGTGGCCCCCTACCTGCGGCTCGGCCACGAGCTGGCCAGCGCCGAATACGACGACGTGGCGCACCGCTGGCGCCTGAGCTTCGCGAACGGCAAGCAGGTGTCGGCGCGCATGCTGGTGTCGGGCATGGGCGGGCTGTCGCGCGCGGCGCTGCCGCAGATCGACGGCCTCGACAGCTTCCAGGGCCACGCCTTCCACTCGCAGCACTGGGATCACCAATACGACCTGCGCGGCAAGCGCGTGGCCGTGATCGGCACCGGCGCGAGCGCGATCCAGTTCGTGCCGCAGATCGCCCCGCGCGTCGCGCAACTGGCGCTGTTCCAGCGCACGCCGCCGTGGATCATGCCGAAGCCCGACCGCCAGCTCACGCGCGTCGAGCAGTGGATGTTCCGCGCGCTGCCGTTCACCCAGAAGCTCGCGCGCACCAGCCGCTACTGGATGCTCGAATCGCGCGTGCTCGGCTTCGCGATCCACCCCGGCATCATGAAGCTGGTGCAGAAAGTGGCCGAACGCCATATCCGCAAGCAGATTGCCGACCCGGCGCTGCGCGCCACCGTCACGCCCGACTACACGCTCGGCTGCAAGCGCGTGCTGATCTCGAACGACTACTACCCGGCGCTCACGCGCGCCAACGTGGACGTGGTCACCGATCCGATCGCGCGCATCGAGCCGAACGCGGTGGTCACCGCCAGCGGCCAGCGGCACGAGGTGGATTGCCTGATCTACGGCACCGGCTTCCAGGTGGCGGACCCGTACCCGCGCGGCGTGATCCGCGGGCGCAACGGCGTGGACATCGTCGATACCTGGCGCGACGGCGCGCACGCCTACCTCGGCACCGCGCTGCCCGGCTATCCGAACTTCTTCATGATCGTCGGCCCGAACACCGGCCTCGGCCACAACTCGATGGTGTTCATGATCGAGTCGCAGATCGAATACATCCTCGGCGCGCTCGACGCGATGGATCGCGACCACGCCGATGCGATCGAGGTGCGCCCGCTGGTGGAGGCCGACTACAACGCGCGGCTGCAACAGCGCCTGAAGCGCGCGATCTGGTCCACCGGCGGCTGCAAGAGCTGGTACCTGGACCCGCGCACCGGCAAGAACACCACGCTGTGGCCGGGCTTCACGTGGCGCTTCCGGCAGGCCACCGCGCAGTTCTCGATCGCCGATTACCAAGCCTACGCGGCGGCGCGCCGCGATGCCCAACCGGCCGCCGCCACCGACGCCCCGGCCCGCAGCGCCCCGGCCGTCTGACGACAAGGAGCACACCGATGAAATCCTTCCACGACAAGGTCGCCGCGATCACCGGCGCCGGCTCGGGCATGGGCCGCTCGCTCGCGCTGCAACTGGCCCAGGCCGGCTGCCACGTGGCGCTGGCCGACCGCAACGGCGTGGGCCTCGCCGAAACCGAGCGGATCGTGCGCGCGCTCGCGCCCACGGTGCGCATCACCACCTGCGTGCTCGACGTGGCCGACCGCGCCGCCGTGCACCGCTGGGCCGACGACACCGCGCGCCAGTTCGGCCGCGTGAACCTGGTATTCAACAATGCCGGCGTGGCGCTGTCGAGCACCATCGAGGGCATGGATTACGCCGACCTCGAATGGATCATGAACATCAACTACTGGGGCGTGGTGCACGGCACCAAGGCGTTCCTGCCGCACCTGAAGGCAGCGGGCGACGGCCACGTGATCAACACCTCGAGCATCTTCGGCATCTTCGCGCAGCCGGGCATGAGCGCCTACAACTCGACCAAGTTCGCGGTGCGCGGCTTCACCGAATCGCTGCGCCAGGAACTCGACATGATGCGTTGCGGCGTGTCGGCCACCTGCGTGCATCCGGGCGGCATCAAGACCAACATCGCGCAGTCGAGCCGGATCTCGCAGAACATGCTCGGCTTCATGGTCGACAGCGAGCAGCAGGGCAAGGACGACTTCGAGAAGTTCTTCATCACGACGCCCGAGGAAGCCGCGCGCGTGATCCTGCACGGCGTGCGCAGGAACAAGCGCCGCGTGCTGATCGGGCGCGACGCGCGCGGCGCCGACTGGCTCGCGCGCACGCTGCCCGCCGCCTACCAGGCGCTGGTCGTGCTGGCGACCAAGCGCGAACGGGCCAAGGCGCGCAAGCGCGCCGCGCGCGGCAGCACGCTCGCGCCGGCCCACTCGACCTACAACAACACAGGTAATCAGGGAGAACCGTCATGATGCCCGTCCGCCGCGACGTCCGTTTCGCCATGCCCCCCGATCGCGCGTGCGACTGGCACGTCAAGGGCGTGCCCGTCACCCACTTCATGAACGCGCTGTCGCTGCTGTTCCCGGCCGGCGAGCGCTTCTTCATGGATTCGGTGCGGCACTATCGAGACCGGATCGACGATCCCGAACTGAAGAAGCAGGTGGCCGGCTTCATCGGCCAGGAAGCGATGCACACGCGCGAGCACATCGAGTACAACGACCTGCTGCAATCGGCCGGCCTGCCCGCGCACAAGCTCGACAAGCGGCTGTGGTGGGTGCTCGGCCTGTTCAGGAAAACCCTGCCGCCGTCGATGCAGTTGGCCATCACGATCGCTTTGGAGCACTACACGGCGATGCTGGCGAACCTGCTGCTCGAAGGCCACAAGCAGCGCATCGACGGCTCCGTCGACGGCTACACGCAGATGTGGATGTGGCACGCGATGGAGGAAACCGAGCACAAATCGGTGTCCTACGACGTGTGGCTGCGCGTGATCAAGCCGGGCCTCGGCCGCTACCTGCTGCGCACCGGCACGATGCTGATCACCACCGCGATCTTCTGGACCATCGTGTTCGATTACCACGTGCGCCTGATGTTCGCGCACCGCCGCCGGCATGGCCGCTTCTCGGGCATGTGGACGCTCGTCAAGTACCTGTATGCACCCCGCGGCGGCGTGTTCCCGGGCATTGCGCGCGAGTGGTTCGGCTTCTTCCGCCCGGGCTTCCATCCGTGGGATTACGACAACCGCCGCTATCTGAGCGAGATCCCGAGCCTGCTGGCCAAGATCGACGAGACCAACGCACGCTACGCCGCCGAAGCCGCGCCGCGCCGCGTGCCGCTGCATCCGGGCGCCGCCGCGCCGGCTCACTGAGGCGCGCGCCATGACGAACCCGCGCGACACGCTCATGGTCGATTCGGACGGCGTGCGGCTCGCCGTCCACCTGAGCGGGCCGCGCGACGCGCCGCCCGTGATCCTGGTGCACGGCTACCCCGATTCGTCGCGCGTGTGGGACGGCGTGCGCGAGGTGCTGGAGCGGCGCTATCGCGTGATCGCCTACGACACGCGCGGTTCGGGCGAATCGGATGCGCCGCGCGCCACCGCCGCTTATCGGATGGCGCAACTCGAACGCGACCTGTCGGCGGTGGCCACGGCCGCCTGCGGCACGCGGCCGTTCCATCTGGTCGGGCACGACTGGGGATCGATCCAGAGCTGGGAGGCCGCGACCGATCCGGCGATGCGCGGGCGCATCCTGTCGTACACGTCGATTTCGGGGCCGTGCCTCGATCACGTGTTCCGCGCGCCGTTCAACCTGCGGCAATCGCTGAAATCCTGGTACATCGTGTTCTTCCACCTGCCGGTGCTGCCGCCGCTGTTCTGGCGGCTCGGCGGCGCGCGGCTGTGGCCGCTGTGGCTGCGCAGCACCGAGCGGATTCGCGCCGAGGCCGATCCGCACCAGTTGCGCAACGGCGTGAACGGCATCCGGCTGTATCGCGCGAACTTCATCGCGCGCTCGCGCGCGCCGCGCGAACGCTATGCGCAGGCGCCCGTGCAGATCCTGGTGCCGACCCGCGACCGCTACGTCACGCCCGTGCTCACGGAAAACCTCGAACGCTGGCTCGGCCCGCACCGACGTGAATTGATCGACGCGTCGCACTGGACGGTGCTGCGCGACGCGGCGCTGATCGCCGAGCGCATCGACCGCTTCGCGGCGCAGTACGAGCCGGCGTTCGCGGTGCAGGCACCGGACGAACCGGGCGTGGCAACGCCGGACGACAACGCCGCCGCGCACCGCACGCGCCGCGCCGGCGCCAACGATGCCGACGGCGCGCGGCCGGCCGGCGATGCGCCCGTCAAACCGCAGGCAAGCGCCTGAACAGCGTGTCGTATTCGACGACCAGCCCGTCGTCGTCCACACTCAGGCCGGCCTTGAAGCGGCCGTCGATCCCCTCGTAGCGATAGCGCCGGCCCGGCTCGATGCACACATAGGTCTGGGTGGCACGCGCCACGCTCAATTCGGGAATCGTCACGTAGGCGACGTCGATCGTGCGCCGCTCGTCGCGCTTGAGCCCGAGGCGGCGGATCGGCAATGTGTTGGTGAACGGGGTGGCGGCGATGTCGAGGTCGACGCAGCCTTCGAGCGCGGGCAGCGCGCTGCGCTCGCCGATATCAAGCACTTCGCACCAATGGCCGTCGCGATCGCGTTCGAGCGTCAGCGTGGCGCCGCCCATCACGGCGAGCGTCGCGCGCGTGGTGCGCCAGTGCGCGTCGCAGGCGAGCCGATAGGCCAGGCCATAGCGCCGGCCGTCGTCGTGCCGGCCGACGATCACGCTCTCCGCCAGATAGCCGCCGCCGTCGCGCACGAGCGTCAGGTGTTCGATTCCGTCGCTGTCGAGCGACGCCCAACGCACATCGCGCATGCCGGGGACCTCCGTGGGCAGCCCACGCGGCGGTGCCGCGCGCAGTGCGCACGATCGTAGCGCAAATAGCGGGTATCCGGCATCGCTTCTCCCCCTCGTGCGGCGATCCCCTATGCTCGCGGCTTCCCGGGCCGCAGCCGCGTTGCGGCCCGTTGCCGATTGCGCCATCGATACCGCCGCCATGCCCGCCCGCCTTCGTTCCGGTCTGCTTCTGCCCGCCCTGTCGCCGCTTGTGCTGCCGGCGGAACTGCGCACGCTGCTGCGCGGCCTTGGACAAATTCTGTTGCAGGCGCATGCAGGCACTGGCGCATGCGTGCTGGCGGGGTTGACGCTCGCCTCGCCCGCGCTCGCGGCAGCGGCGCTGGCCGGCACCGCCGCCGCGAATCTGGCGGCCTTGCTGACGGGCGGCACGCGCGATGCCGGCGACGCGGCGCAGGCCCGCCTCGGCCTGCACGGCTACAGCGGCGCGCTGGCCGCGCTCGCGCCGGTGGCGTTGCTGGCCGATCGCGCCACCGCGTTCGCGCTGGCGGTGATCGCGGCGCTGCTGGCCGGTGCGCTGTACCGGCCGGTCGAGCACCGGCTCGCGCGCTTCGGCGGCGCGGCCTACTCGCTGCCGGCGGTGCTGACGATCGGGCTGTGGTTGCCGTGGGTGTCATCCGGCGCGGTGACGGCCGCCAGCGTCCATGCCGGCGCCTTCGACCTGCCGGCCTGCGCCTCGGGCGCGGCGTTCGGCGCGATCGCGCAGGCCGGCTTCGCGAGCGGTGCGCTGCCCGGCGCGATCATGCTGGCCGGCGTCGCGCTCGCCTCGCCGCGCGCCGCGCTGCTCGCGCTGGCCGGCGCCGCGGGCGCGTCGCTGCTGATGCTGGCGGCCGGCTCGCCCGCGCCGCATTGCGCGGCCGGGCTGCTCGGCTACAACGGCGCGCTGGCCGCGCTCGCGTTGAGCGGCTTCGGGCTGCGCGCGGCGCTCGGTGCGGCGCTGCTGGCGGCGGCGCTACAATGGCTCGCGCTGCGGGCCGGCCTGCCGCCGTTCAGCGCGCCGTTCGCCGTCGCGGCGTGCGGTGTGGCGATGGCGTTACGCCTGCCGCGCGGCGATGCGCATGCCGCGAAACCGGCTGCGCACATGGCTGAACACACGGCGGCACAAGCCGCCGCGAACCCGGCCATGCCAGCCGCCACGCAGCCCGCCGCAAGCGCATCCCCTTCGCTTTCCCCTTCCGATTTTTCCAACTCCCGGAGATCCGTCATGCCCACCTTCCAGATCGACCTGTTCGAAGGCCGCACCGTCGAACAGAAACGCCGCTTCGTCGAAGCCATCACGCGCGTGACCTGCGAGACGCTCGATTGCGCGCCGTCGTCGGTCGACATCATCCTGCGCGACGTGAAGAAGGAGAACTGGGCGACGGCCGGCAAGCTGTGGAGCGACAGCGAGTAAGCGAGTCCGGTGCGACGCGCCCGGAACCCGGGCGCGTCAACCCCAGCCGGCCATCATCGCGCCCATCCCGGCCAGCAGGCCGCCCATCAGGCGATTGAGCGCGCGCACGCGCGTCGGCCGCCGCAGCCAGTGGCTCAGGCGCTGCGAGAACAGCGCCATCGACGCCACCCCGGCCACGAACAGCACCACAAAGCTTGCCGCGAGCGCCAGGTATTGCGCATTGACGCTCCAGCGCGCGTCGGTGCTGATGAATTGCGGAAAGAACGACGGGAAGAACAGCAGCGTCTTCGGATTGAAACCGGAGGTCGCCACGCCGCGCCAGAACAGGCCGCGCGATGTGCCGCTCGACGCCGGCCCCTCGCCGGAGTCGGCGTCGGCCGCCGGCCCCGTCAGCGAAACGCTGCGCCACTGCCGCACCCCGAGCCACACCAGGTAGGCCGCGCCGACCCAGCGCAGCACGCCGAGCGCACGCGCGTCGATCGTCAGCAGCGAATTGAGGCACAGCGCGGTCAGCATCAGTTGCAGCAGCACGGCCACGGTGCCGCCCCACACGCACGGCAGCGCATGCCGCCAGCCGGCGCGCAGCGCGAGGCTCATGGTCAGCAGGTTGACGGGACCGGGGGCGTAGATCAGCACGAGCGCGGCGGCGACGAACGAGAGGTAAAGCTGGAACGACATGGTTCGGGAGGGAGGGCAAAAGGCAGGTGGTGAAAACAGCGAAAGCGCGGATCAGCGCCATGACGCATGCCTGTCCGCCCGGCGTCGCGACTCGTGATCGCGGCGACGCTCACCGTTCCGAAGGGTGCTCGGATCGGTCGTGCCGGGCATTCGGGCATGGAGAAAATATACCCGGCTACTCACTGAAAAGGCTTCCGCTTATCCAGCGAAATGCGTGCAAAACCGGAAGCTTCTTCAGATAAACTCGCAATTCCCGGAACAGAATTCCCTTTCGATCATGGCCACTCGCGAACGCTCCCCCAAATCGCTCGACAACCAGGATCGCAAGATCCTGCGGGCGCTCCAGTCCAATGCCCGGCTGTCGAACGCGGAGCTGGCCGAACAGGTGGGCATGTCCACCACCGCCTGCTGGAACCGTACGCGCCAGCTCGAAACCGATGGCTATATCGACGGCTACGTCGCGCTCGTCAACCCGCGCAGGCTCGGCTATGCCGACATCGTGATCCTCGAAGTCACGCTCGACCGCCACGAGGACGACGCGCTGGCCCGCTTCGGCGCCGAGCTGGCCGCGCTGCCCGAGGTGCTGGAGGCCTACCTCGTCTCCGGCGAATACGACTACTGGATCAAGGTGGCGGTGGACGGCACGGCCGGCTACGAACGCTTCCTGCGCGAGAAGCTCTACAAGATCTCCAGCATCCGCCACAGCCGCTCGATGTTCGCGCTGCGCTGCGTGAAGGACGTGCCGTCGATGCAGGTATGAGGGCGAGCCGGCCGCGCGTTCAGCGGCCCATCGTCAGCACCATCCGGAACGTGGCCTCGCCCGAGCGCATGCGCCGGTAGGCCTCCTCGGCGCGTTCGAGCGGCAGCGTCTCGATGCGCGGGCGCACCCCGGCGAGCACGCTGAAATCGAGCGCGCGTTCGTTCTCCCATGGCGTGCCGGTGATCGAGCCGAGCACGCTGCGCTCGCCCGCCACCAGATGCCCCGGCGACACCGGCAGCGGGTCCCTGCCCGCGCCCAGCACCACCAGCCGCCCTTGCGGCGCGAGCCCGGCCATCAGCGCGGCCGCCGCGTCGCCGATCGTGGTCAGGATCGCCTGCGCGCCGCCGAGCGCCAGCAGGCGCGCCGCGGCGTCCTCGTGCGCGGCATCGACATACACGTGCGCGCCGAGCGCCAGCGCATCGGCCGCGATCGATGCGCCGCGCCCCACCGCCACCACCCGAAACCCCATCCGCCGCGCGTATTGCAGCGCCATGTGGCCCAGCCCGCCGATGCCGAGCACGGCCACCGTGTCGCCGGCCTGCGCGCCGCATTTCTTCAGCGCGTTGAACGTGGCGATGCCGGCGCAGAGGATCGGCGCGGCCTCCTCCGAGGCGAGTTCGTCGGGAATCGCGACAAGGCCCGTGGCGCGCGCCAGCATCATCTCGGCGTAACCGCCGTCGCGGCTCGCGCCGACGAACGGCTGGTTCGCGCACAGCTGAAACTGGCCGCGCCGGCACGCCGGGCAGATCAGGCAATGGCCGCCCAGGCGGCCGACGCCCACGCGCTGCCCGAGCCGCCAGATCGGCGGCACGCCCGCGCCGAGCGCCGCGATGCGCCCCACCACCTCGTGGCCCGGCACGCGCGGCGGGGTCAGCGCCGGATCGGCGCGCTCGATGTCGGCCGCGTCGGCACCGCATACGCCGCAGGCTTCCACTTCGATCAGCACCTCGTCGGGCGGCGGCGCGGGCGTGGCGCGCTCGACCCATTCGAGGCGGCCCGGCGCGCTGGTCTGCATGGCGCGGTAAGTCGGTTTCATGATGGCTCCCGGAGCACTTCGTAGAGCGGCGGCGCGGGCGTGGCGCGCTCGACCCATTCGAGGCGGCCCGGCGCGCTGGCCTGCATGGCGTAGTAAGTCGGTTTCATGATGGCTCCCGGTTCGATGAAAGGCATGACACTGGCGCGCGGCCGACGCCATCGAGCCAGGCATGCATGCCGCGCTCGGCCGCCTCGACGGCCCCGGCCACGTAGCCCGGAAAGCGCGGCGACCATTCGCTCGCGATGCCGGTCAGGCAGCCCTGCCACGGGCCGATGGCAACGGCGGCCGGCGGCGCGATGCCATGGCCCGCGCCGCCATCCTGATCGGCGGCGGTCGCAACAGTGGGCAAACGCGCCCAGTCGCGGATCGCCTCGGCGCGCGGCGTGGCGGCCTCCGCGCCAAACAGACGCACGAGTTGCGCGCGGCATTGCTCGCGCAGCACGGCGTCGGCCACGCGCGAGCGCGTGCGCGCCGGCACGCCGAAGAAGCCGAACAGCGCGCCCGCGCCATGCGTCGGCGAGGCGTCGTGCAATTCCGCAAGCGGGCCGCCCGCGCTGCGCGCCGCGCCCGACAGGCCTGCCTCGCGCCAGAACGGCGTGTCGTAGACGGCCAGGTATTTCGCGTGCGGCGCCATCCAGGTGGCCGTGTCGCGCCACGCGAGCGCGAGCGCGCGCGGCAACGCCGGCTCGAACGCGATGGTGGCCGCCGCGAGCCGGGGCGGCAGCGCGAGCAGCACATGCCCGGCCCGATACGTGGTGATTCGGTCGCAGGTATCGGTTGCGTCCAGTTCGATGCCCGACGCCACGCGACGAATCCGGCGCACCGTCTCGCCCGTGACGATCCGCGTGGCGTGCAGGCGCGCACGCACGGCCTCGACCAGCGCCGCCATGCCGCCGTCGAGCCGCATCGATCCGGTCGCGTAGCCCGGCACGCGCTGCGGCGCGACGTGCGGCGAGCGCTCGACGAGCATGTCGCCGGATTCGTGCTGGGCGCTGCTCGGCAGGCCCAATGCCTCGATCAGGCCGCTCAACGCGGGCTGCATCGACGGCCAGAACCACGTCGCGCCGAGATCGAAGCGCGAGGAGTCGTCCGTCAGGGTTTCGGCCGCGCCCATCTGCGCGGCCGTCGGCGATTCGATCCGCCCGCCCAACCGCTCGCCGGCCTCGATCAGCACGACCGCCACGCCTTGCCGTTCAAGCCGCCACGCCGCGACGAGGCCCGCCAGGCCGCCGCCGACGATCACCGCGCTGGCGTCGCGCGTCATGCCGGCACCTCGTCGGGCGTCTCGTCGGGCGTCTCGCGCAGTGTCTTCACATAGACGATCGTGCCGGCCGATTGCGCGCGGCAATCGGGGCGGTCGCCATCGGGCAGGCGAATCCAGCTTCCACACGGGTAGCTGCGATCGTCGAGCCATAGCGCGCCGTCGACCACCAACAATTCGACGCGCCCCGTCGCCGCGAGATCGGGCGCGGCCTGCGCGGCCAGCCGCTGCAACGCCACGGTTTCGCTCGGCGAATCGAACAGCGGACAGAACGCGCGCTCGCCGCGTTGAAGCCAGGCGGCCGGATCACGCGTGTCGATGCGCACGGTGTGCGTGTCGTCGGCGCGCATCTGGCGCAGCTTGACGAACAGCAGCGCGCCGTCGTCGCTCGACGGCCGGTGCGCCGAGCCGGGCGGATTGCGCAGATACCAGCCGGCCGGGTAATCGCGCTCGCCTTCGGAGAACACGCCCGCGAGCACCAGGATCTCCTCGCCGCCCGGATGCGGATGGCTCGGAAACGACGAGGCGCGCGCGTAACGCACGAGGCTGGTGGCGCGCGCCTGCTCGCCGCCGACACGATCGAGCATCACGCGCTCGACGCCGGCCCGCGGCGAGGCAATCCAGCGGTATTGATCGGCCGGCACCACGGCACGGCGCGCGAAATCGGCATTGACGAGCATGAAGACATCCTTGATAGAACATGCGCCGCGGCTTCGAGTGCGAGCGGGAATCCGCGGCGGGGGCACGGGAGGTGCCGCAGATTGCGGCGGTTACGGCGGTCGCAGTCGTCGCGGTGTTGCGGCTGTTACGGCGGTCGCAGCAGTTGAGGCAGTTGAGGCAGTTGAGCCGTCGCGGTGGTCGCAGCAGTCGCAGCAGCAGTGATTGCAGCCTCAGCCGCAATCACGGCCACCCTACGACCCGCCCCCCCTCAAGCAGCCGGCAGCGCCGCATGCGCTTCAAGCACACGCGCCGAATAGGTCAGCGCCGCCCCCGCGTTCAGCGCAATCGCCACGCCGAGCGCCTCGGCGATCTCCTCGCGCGTCGCGCCGTGCTCGACGGCCTTCTGGGTATGCACCGCGATGCAGCCATCGCAGCGCGTCGTCACGGCCACGGCCAGCGCAATCAGTTCGTGAATCTTCGGTTCGAGCTTGCCGAGCTTCGCGCCCGCGCCGTCGATCGTCATCAGCCCGCGCATCGCGTCGGGGTTCAGCTTCGCAAAATCGCCGACACGCTCCAGCAGCGCGTCGCGATAGCCATTCCATTCCTGCATCATGATCGGTTGCTCCTCGGGTCAAGCGGCTTGATAGACGCGCACATCGGGCGCGGCGTCGAGCAACGGCGTCAGCTCGCGCACCACGTCGGCGGTGAACAGCGCGCTCGTCAGATAGGCCTGCGCGTGCGCCTCGGTGTCGAAGCCGTGCAGCACCTGCACGTCCGCGTCGCGCAGCAGCAGTTGCTTCGAGGCCGCGCCGGGGATCGTGTCGAGAAACGCCGCCTTGTACTTCTCATAGACGCCGGCCGCCGCCGCGCGCTGCGCCGCCGCGATCTTCAGCGTGATTTGCAGATAAACCATGGTTCGACTCCTTCGATAGGGGGATGAGCGACGCTCAGGCGTGGCGGCCGGCCATCACGCCGCCGTCCACCGGCAGCACGGTGCCGGTGATCCACGAGGCTTCGGTCGATGCAAGAAACAGCATCGCTTCGGCCACGTCCGCCGGCTGGCCGTTGCGCCCGAGCGGGTGAAACGCGTTGAAGGCCGGCAGCGTGGCCTTGACCTGATCGTCCGACATGAACGTGTTGTAGACCGGCGTTTCGACCACGGCCGGGGCGACGGTGTTGATGCGAATGCGCGACGGCGCGAGTTCGATCGCGAGATTGCGCGTGAGCGCATGCACGCCGGCATTGGCCGCCGAATAGGCCGCCGACGGCGTCGCGCCGATCGCCTGCAGCGCCCACAGCGAGCCGGTCTGCACGATCGCGCCGCCGCCGCGCAGTTGCATCGCCTTCGCGGCGGCCTGCGCCATGAAGAACTTGCCCTTCAGGATGATGTCGAGAAAGCCGTCGTATTCGGCCTCGTCGACCTCCAGGAACGGCTTCGGGGTGAAGATGCCCGCGTTGTTGATCAGGATGTCGACGCCGCCGAAGGCCTGCGTCGCCAGTTCGACCAGCGCGGCGGCCGCGGCCGGCGTGGCGATGTCGCCCGCCAGATGGCGCACCCGCGCGCCGCTCGCGTCGATCTCGGCCGCCGCCTGCTTGAGCTTGGCCTCGTTGCGCCCGCCGATCACGACGCTCGCCCCCGCCTTGACGAGCCGCGCCGCGACCTCCTTGCCGATGCCCGAGCCGCCGCCGGTGACGATCGCCACCTTGGAAGAAAAACTATGCATGATGAACTCCGTTCGTGATCGTGGAAGGCCACGGGGCGGGCGCGCGGCGCGATTGCCTGGGATGCCCGCCTTGCCGTGGTTCGATACGGCATTGTTCGCCTTCAAGCGATGCGGCACAAACCAGATAATGTGTGTCGCATCAAAAGAAAATCTTTATCGATGCGTGGCGTGCCGGCACCCGCCGGCGTATCCTCGGCGGATCGCCCCGCCCCTGCCGCCCTCATCGTGAAAAGCCCCGTTTTCCTGAACGCGCTGCGCGCGTTCGAAGCCAGCGCCCGCCATCAGAGCTTCTCGGCGGCGGCTGCCGAACTGAACGTCACGCCGGCCGCGGTCGGCCAGTTGGTGCGCTCGCTGGAGGACTGGCTCGGCGCGCCGCTGTTCCATCGCGGCACCAGCGGCCGCGCGCGGCTCGTGCCGACGCCGAGCGCCGAACGCGCGCTGCCCGAGATCCGCGCCGGCTTCGACCGCCTGTCGATCGGCCTCGACCGGCTGCGCGAAGGCACGCGCTCGGGCGTGCTGACGGTGGCCGTCAGCCCCGCGTTCGCCGCGAAGTGGCTGCTGCCGCGCATCGAGCGCTTCCACACGCGCTGCCCCGAAACCGACGTGCGGCTCGACACCAACCTGAAACCGGTGGATTTCGTCGCGCAGGGCATCGATATCGGCGTGCGTTACGGACGCGGGGTGTGGGCGGGGCTGGTTGCCGAAAAGCTGATGGACGAACAGATCGATCCGGTCTGCTCGCCGGGCTGGCTCGCGCGGCACGGCGCGCCGGCCTCGCCGCACGCGCTGGCGGGCAAGGCGCTGATTCACGATCTGTCGGTGGAACCGAACGCGGGGTTCGCGTCGTGGGAGGCGTGGCTGGCCCACGCGGGGGCCGGCGAGGTGGATGCGCGGCGCGGCATGCAGGTCAACAATTCGGCGGCCGTGTTGCAGGCCGCCATCGACGGTCACGGCGTGGCGCTCGCGCGCAGCGTGCTGGCCCGCGACGACGTGGCCGCCGGCCGGCTGGTGCCGCTGTTTCCGCAGATCCGCTTCGCGTCGGCGCTGGGCTACTACGTCGTCTATCGCGCCGATTGCGCGGCGCAACCGAAGCTGGTGGCGTTCAGGGAGTGGCTGATGGCCGAGGCGGCCGGCGGTGGCGAAGCCGCGCCTGCGTAGCGCGGCGCGGTCGTTATCGCGCCCCGGTATTGCAGTAGTTGTTGCTGCCTTGACTGCCGCCTTATAGCGGCCGCTTTTCGGCTGCTATAAGGCCACTACCCGAGCCGCACCTCAGCGCCGCCAGGATCAGCACGTAGCCTGCGCGAGCGCATCGATATTGCCGCCTTATAGCAGCCGTTTTCGGCCACTACCCGAGCCGAGCCTCAGCGCCGCCAGGATCAGCGCGTGGCCTGCGCCTGCGCGAGCGCATCGAGCGCCGCGCTGCGCGCCTGGACACGCGCGAACAAGCCTTCGACGTCGAAGCCGTCGAGATCGATGTCGAAGCGCTCGTCGAGGCACGCCGCCCAGGCGGCCGGATCGGCAAGGCGCTCGCTCGTGGCCTCCCCGTGCGCGTCGCGCAGCGTGAGCACGTCGTTGAGCAAGGCAGCGCGCCCGTCGGGCAGCACGCGGCTGACGATCAGGTCGTTGACGAACTTCGAATCGGGATGGGTGGACGTGTACCAGTTCGCCACGTCGATATCGACGCGCTCGACGCGCCGCGTGCCGAACCGGTAGACGCTCTCCCAACGCTTCGTCGTCCTGAATTCGAGATCGAACTCGCCCGGCACCGGCGCGACCACCATCCGGTAGTCGCCATGCGGCGTGCGCTGCACGCGGCCGGGCGTGGCGGCCAATGGCGCGGTTTGCGTCACGGCGCCGAAACCCACGTCCACATTCCAGCTTTCGCCATCGAGATCGACGCGCAGCAGCTTGTGGGTTTGCGGCGTCGCCACATCGGTGGTCTGCTGCCAGCGCACGCGCGCGATCAGCGGCGTGACGCGAAACCCGAACTGCCGCAGCACCGCGTGGAACAACCGGTTCTGCTCGAAGCAGTAGCCGCCGCGACGGCGCGTCACCAGCTTGGACGCCAACGACATCATGTCGAGCCGCACCGGCAGCCCGATCAGCGGATCGAGATTCTCGAACGGGATCGCGCGCGGATGCAGCAGATGCAGTTGCCGCAGCGCGTCGAGCGTCGGCTCCACCCTGCCGCGATAGCCGATGCGTTCGAGGTAGATCGGGAGATCGAGATCGTTGTACATGCTGGAGGAATCCGTTGGGAGAGGGAGCCGTCGGCGGCTGCGCGTTACCTTAGCACTGCGTGGCATCCGGCGCCCGAAAAACACCGCGGGCCGCGTGGCATGCGCGGCCCGTCGTGGGTGCCGTGGTGCCGTGCAACATGGCCCGGCAATCAGCGCGTCACGCGGCGCAGCGCCAGCGTGGCGGCCGGCGGCACGTCGATGCCGTGCGCCGACGCGTAGTGCACCGCGTCATGGAGCGTCGTGGTGGCGGCGTCGATCTGGTCGGGGGCGTGTTCGGCGAAGCGCGAGGCAGTGGCGTCGAGCGCCTGCGCATGGCCGTCGCCTTGCGGCAAGGCCTCGAAGCGTTGCAGGCCCTCGCCGAGCGAGGCAAGGCCGGTGCGGAACGTGTCGAGATCGATGCCGGCCGGCGGCGCCGAGGCGAACGCCTGCGACAACGCCTGCGCCACCGATTGCTGCGCGCCGCCGATCTGCGTCAGCGCGGTGGCCGACACCGGCTCGGCCGCGCCATCGTCGGCGCCGAGCGTGCCGGCGGCGCCGGCCGCCTGCCCGGCCGCGCCGGACAGCCCCATCGCCGCGGCCAGATCGGCCTGCCCCGCCAGCACGCGGCGGTTCGCATCGACATAGTCGTGCCAATTGGCGGAGGGAGAGGACGAGGACGACGGAGAGACCGGCGCGTCGCCACGATCACGATCCTGAATGGCGGCGTATTGGTATTGCGCGTATTGCGCGGCAGCGGGAGCCGCAGCGCGTCCCGGGCCGTGCGTCTGCTGGGCATGCGCGCCCGCGCCGGCGGCAAAACCGGCCGCCGCCATGAAGGCCGTTCGCGCATGCGTCTTCGCGACCGACCGAACCTTGTGTGCGTGTTTCAGCGCTTTCATGGGGGAAATTGTCCGCGCTGCCGCAAGGCCGGTGCAATCGCCGATACATCTCGAAACGAGTTGCCGGGAAGCTGAACGGACCAGGCCGATTTTTTCCCGAAGCGAAACAAACCGGGCCGGGTGCCCATCGGCAGGCCGCCCGTCCGCCTCTCAACCCGCGAACATCGACGGCAAGCGCCGCGCCACCCAATCGCCGGCCTGCTGATACGCCTGCGCGAGTTGCAGCACGCCGAAATCGTCGCGCGGCCGGCCGATCAGTTGAATGCCGGTCGGCAAGCCCGCCGCGTTGAAGCCCGCCGGTACGTTGACGACCGGGCTGCCTGCGAGCGTCCACGGCGTGACGGTTTCCATCCAGCGGTGATAGCTGTCCATCGCGCGCCCGTCGATGGTGGCGGGCCAGCGCGCCTCGACGTCGAACGGGAACACCTGCGCGGTGGGCGCGGCGATGAAGTCGTAGCGCTCGAACATCTCCAGCAGGGCCTGATACCACGCGGAGCGCGCGGCGCTGGCCTCCACGACGTTCTCCGCCGTCATCGCCAGCATGCCCTCGACCTCGAACACGGCCTCGGGCTTGAGCAGCGCACGCCGCGCCCGGTCGCGGTAATGCACGAGCGCCGCCCCGCCCGACATCAGGTGCCGGTGCGCAAGCCAGACCTGCCAGATGCGCGCAGGCTCGAACGCCGGCAACGCCGCATCGACCTCGCAGCCGATCGTGCGCAGCGTGCCGAGCGCCTGCTCGCCCAACGCGAGCAGGCCCGGTTCCATCGCGAGGTAGCCGTTCCAGTCGCCCACCCAGGCGATCCGCTTGCCGCGCAGATCGGCATCGAGCGGTTGCGTGAAGCGCGCGGGATCGTCGTCGAGCGATTGCGCGTCGCGCGCATCGCGGCCGGCCTGGATCGCGAGCAACTGCGCGAGATCGGTGACGGTGCGGCCCATCGGCCCTTCGGTGCTGAACTGCTGATAGAACACGTCGGCGGCCGGCCAGCGCGGCACGCGCCCCGCCGACGGCCGGAAGCCGAGCACGTTGCAGAACGCGGCCGGGTTGCGCAGCGAGCCGCCGAAATCGCTGCCGTCGGCCACCGGCAGCATGCGCGCGGCCAGCGCCGCCGCCGCGCCGCCGCTGCTGCCGCCCGCGCTCTTGCCGAGATCGTGCGGGTTGCGCGTGGCGCCGTACACCTCGTTGAACGTGTGCGAGCCGAGCCCGAACTCGGGCGTGTTGGTCTTGCCGATGAAGACCGCACCGGCCGCACGCACGCGGGCCACCGAGAGCGAATCCACATTGGGCACGAAATCGCGGAAGATCGGCGAGCCCATCGTCGTGACGAGGCCCTGGGTCAGCGCGAGATCCTTGGGCGCCTGCGGCATGCCGTGCATCCAGCCCTGCCACTCGCCGCGCGCGAGCGCCGCGTCCTTCTCGGCGGCCTCGGCCAGCAGCACGGCGCGATCGCGCAGCGCGACGATCGCGTTGACGCGGCCGTTCACGCGCTCGATGTGGTCGAGGTAGGCGCGCATCGTCTCGACGCACGAGAGCTGCTTGCTGCGGATCGCGTCGGACAGCGCATGCGCGGGCAGCGCGACGATCGGATCAAGGGAAAGGGAAGACGAGGGAGAAGCGGGGGTGTTCATGCGGCACTCCTGAAACGGACGAGGGGGGAAGCCGGCCCGATGGCGGGCACTTCGAAGAATGCCAACAATTATAGGGAGCCAAGACGGGCATGACTGCGCGATTTTGTCATCAATTCCGGATTTTTCTCGCATAATCCATTGCGATACCCAATGAATTGTCGCCAATTATGCATCACGATTGCAATAATCCTGGCGCTCTCTCCCCATGCTCAATAATCGTGTCGTATGTCATTTATGCGCATAAACATAAAAATTTTAGATTTTTCATTCACCGTGGCGTTGCGGCGCAACGCGCGTGCGCGGCCGGCGTTGATGCGATTTTTATGCGCGCCGCCGCAGTCTTTACACGATCGGTATCGCGATGCGCCTACGCTGCCGGCATCGCTTCCGATCCTTCGCCGCCATGCTGAAACTGCTCGTTCCCGTCGGTCATTCCCCGCGCGCCCTGCAAGCCGTGCGTCACGCCGCGTTCCTGTATCGCGAGCGCTGCGTGTCGGAGGTGCTGCTCGTCAACGTGCAGCCGCCGCTCGGCGGCGCGCGTGGCGACGCGTTTCATACCCATCGGGAACTCGATCAGATCGGCCGCGCGGCGGCCACCCACGACCTGGCCGAGGCGATCGCGATCCTGCGCGACGCGGGCGTGCTGCATTCGGTGACGATGCGCTTCGGCGCGACGGCCGATGCGATTGCGCGTTGCGCGCTCGAACACGACTGCGACGAGATCGTCGTCACGGCGCCGCGCCGCAATCCGCTGCACTGGTTGGTGCGATTGCTCGGTTTCGGCCTGCACGACCGGCTGATGCGACTGACCAAGGTGCCGGTGACGGCCGTGCAGTGAGCGATATGACGCTCGCTGCCTGCGTGGTGAGAATGGTTGCGTGGTCGGGATGACTGAACATCGGCCGCTGCCGGTTGCCCGACAACGGCCGATGCTCGCGCGCACCGCACCGGGCCTGACGCTGCCAACCCGGCGCGGCGCACGCCGGCTCAACGATAGCGTTGCAGTTCCGGATCGTTGATCGGCTGCTCCGCCAGGTTCGTGATGGCCGGCAGCGCGCTCAGGTGCGGCAGGCCGTTCAGGCCGATCCACTTGCCGGTCTTGTCGCGGTAGATCACGGTGGGCGTGCCGTCGAAACCGAGTTCGCGGAACATCGTTGCGTTCGCATCGAGTTTGGCCTTCGCGTCGGCCGGCACCACCGGCAGCGGTGCGATGCCGCCCGATTCGTCCTTCTCCGAGTAGCGCGTCTCGAGCGTGTTCAGCAGCGCGGCGCCGTCGGGCGCCTTGAGCAGCGCGGCGGCCTTGCCGGTCGAATCGGGCTTCAGGAACGCCAGCGGAATCCAGCGGACCTGCAGGCCGGCCGCCTCGTAGGGCCGCAGCGCGCGCCACATCAGGTGGCAGTAGATGCAGTTCGGATCCATGAACACATAGACCGTCGATTTGACCTGCGCGCCGCTCGCGCCTTCGACGATCGCGGGGGCGGCCTGCACGCGCGCGATCTGCGCGGCGTTCAGCGTGGGCGGCGGCGGTTCGGCCGCCTGGCTCGTCAGTCCGATGCTCAGGGCCACGGCGGCCAGGGCGATGCTGATCCGTGTCTTCATGAAATCCTCGTGGTGTTCCGGGAAAAGCCGCGCCGGTGCCGGAATCGGCTCGCGCGGCGACGGTGCAGCATTCTCGCGCGTTCGGCGCAATCGTGCGCGCCGTCGCGCGAACCGGGGGTGCCGGCCGCCGGCAGCGGCGGCAAAATCGGCCACGATACCGGCCCGCGCGGGGCGCACGGCTGACGCCAGGATGACGGCGCTGCCAGCCAGCCGTCAGCGCGCGCGGCGCGGCGTGACGAAGCGGAACGTCAGGTTGATGCGCTCGCCCTGCACGGCCGGCGCTTTCGCGAGCCGGTGGGTCCAGTCGCGCTGGGTCGCGCCGTGCATCACGAGCAGGCTGCCGTGCGCGAGGCGATAGGCGCGCACCACGCCGGTGTCGCGATGCCGCAGGTCGAACATGCGCGCCACGCCCAGGCTGACCGACGCGATCACCGGGGCCTCGCCGAGTTCCGGCTCGTTGTCGCTGTGCCAGCCCATGCCGTCCGCGCCCGAGCGGTAGCGGTTCAGCAGCACGCTGTTGAAACGCGTCGCGCAGGCGGCCTCGGCCAGTGCGCGCAATTCGGCGACGGCGGGCGTCCACGGGGCAGGGATATTGCGCAGCCCGGAGTAAACGTAGACGGCATCGGGCTCGCCCTGCCAGGCCGTGAGCCGCGGCATCGGCACCGGCCCGCGCGGGGTGCGGATCGACTCCTGCTTCCAGTCGACCTCGGCGCGCAGGTGCGCGAGCAGCAGGTCGGCCCGCTCGCGCGGCAGCCAGTCGGGGTGCCAGTCCACATCGGGGGCCGGCAGCGTGTCGAACAGATCGTCCATCGTCGGTAGAAATCCTCACATCCGGCTATCATCGCGGCATGGTACGGGCGCCGCAAGGCCGGCGCATCATGCGGGCTTGCGCTTTCTTTCGTACTTTTTTCTTTCGCGCGACTTTCGCCCCGCGGCAACGTTGTAGCGCTCGTCGCCGCCTTACCTCCTGTCAACCGGGCCACCGCCCCTCTCTATACGGATCGATCCATGACGCTCTCCGATTCCGCTCTCGATCAACTGTTCCGCACCGCCCGCACGCACAATGCCTGGCAGCCGAAGCCCGTCGACGACGCGCTGCTGCGCCAGCTCGTCGAGCTGACGCTGTGGGGGCCGACCTCGGCCAACGCCAGCCCGGCACGTTTCGTGTTCGTGAAGTCGCCCGAGGCGAAGGCCAAGCTCAAGCCGGCGCTGGCCGAAGGCAACCTCGACAAGACCATGGCCGCGCCCGTCACGGCGATCGTCGGCATGGACATGGCCTTCTACGAACACCTGCCGAAGCTGTTCCCGCATGCCGACGCGCGCAGCTGGTTCGCCGGCAACGACGCGCTGATCGAGGCCACCGCGTTCCGCAACGCGTCGCTGCAAGGCGCGTACCTGATCCTCGCCGCGCGTGCGCTCGGACTCGACGCCGGCCCGATGTCCGGCTTCGACGCGGGCAAGGTCGAAGCCGCGTTCTTCGCCGGCACGCAGGTCAAGGCGAACTTCCTGATCAACCTCGGCTACGGCGACCCGGCGGGCCTGTTCCCGCGCAGCCCGCGCTTCGCGTTCGACGAGGCCGCCCGCATCGAATAAGCGCGAGGCCGATGCCGCCCTCGCCCTCGCCGCCCTGGTCGCGTGCGATGCGCCGAGGCGGCATTGGCCGAAGTTCGTTTGCGAACATCGCGCACCCGCCCCTCCACCGCCCCACCCCACTTCAGTTGTCCCGATCATGCGACGTATCCCCGCCTTCCTGTTGCGGATGACGACCTTCGGCGTGCTGTTCCACGTCTATGTCGGCCTCCGGTTGATTCCCGATTTCTCGTCGAACGCCGCGCGCGTCGCGGCCGTGCTGTGGCTGATCGCCTCGTGCTTCGTGATTCCGCTCGGCATGCTGTCGCGCACGTTCGAGCGCCAGCCGCTCGGCGACCGCGTGGCCTGGGTCGGCCTGCTCGAAATGGGCTTCTTTTCGTCGCTGCTGGTGCTGACGCTGCTGCGCGACGTGTTGCTGCTCGTGCTGGCGGGCGTCGATGCGGTCGCGCCGGACGTGGTGCGGCTCGCCGATTGGCGCGCGGCGACGGCGCTGGCCGTGCCGCTGCTGGCGCTGGCCGCCAGCGCGATCGGCTTCCTCAACGCGCGCCGCCTCGCACGCGTGGTGGAGGTGGCGGTGCCGATCGACGGCCTGCCCGCCGCGCTCGACGGCTTCACGATCGTGCAGATCAGCGACGTGCACGTCGGCCCGACCATCAAGCGCGGCTACGTCGAAGCGATCGTCAACGCGGTGAACGGCCTTCGGCCGGACGCGATCGCGGTGACGGGCGACATCATCGACGGCAGCGTGGCGCGGCTCTCGCCCCATACCGCGCCGCTCGGCCAGTTGCGCGCGCGGCACGGCGCGTTCCTCGTGACCGGCAACCACGAATACTATTCGGGTGCCGACGCGTGGGTGGCCGAGTTCCGCCGCATCGGCCTGACCGTGCTGATGAACGAGCACCGCACGCTGGAGCACGACGGCGGCCGGCTGGTGCTGGCCGGCGTGACCGACTACTCGGCCGGCCAGTTCGATCCGGCGCAGCGCAGCGATCCGGCCGGTGCGCTGGCCGGCGCGCCCGCCGACGTGCCGTGGCGCGTGCTGCTCGCGCACCAGCCGCGCACCGCGAACGCGGCGGCCGAGGCCGGCTTCACGCTGCAACTGTCGGGGCATACGCACGGCGGGCAGTTCTTCCCTTGGAACTTCTTCGTGCCGCTGCAGCAACCGTTCGTGGCCGGCCTCGCCCGGCTCAAGGGCATGTGGGTCTATACCAGCCGCGGCACCGGCTACTGGGGGCCGCCAAAACGCTTCGGCGCGCCGTCGGAAATCACCCGCATCCGGCTGGTGACGGGACGCGCGGCTTAACCCCAGCCCGATCGGGGCGAGATTCTTTCCTCGAACGCCACCACAAGCAGAAAAATCCGCAAGCCTGGCGCCCCGAAACCGAAATTTCCGGGGCGCGTGCGGGGGCATAGTGATCGTCATTCCGTTCCCCATGGAGTCGATTTCATGCTCACCGGACATCCGGTCCCGATCCGCTCGCAATGCCATGTCGACGGCCGCTGGATTTCCAGCGACAGCGGCGCGACGCTCGACGTACGCAACCCCGCGGACCAATCCGTCATCGGCCAGGTGCCGATGCTCGATCGCGCGCAGATCACGGCCGCGATCGATGCCGCGCAACGCGCGTTCGAACGCTGGCGCTGGGTGCCTCAGGCGCAACGCAGCGCGCTGCTGCTGCGCTGGCATGCGCTGCTGATCCGCCATCTCGACGATCTCGCGGCCCTGCTGGCGCTCGAACAGGGCAAGCCGTTCGCGCAGGCGCAAGGCGAATTGCGCTACGGCGCGAGCTTCGTCGAATGGTTCGCCAACGAGGCGAAGCGCCCGGCCGGCCGCACCCTCGCATCCCATATCGACGGCGCCCATCTGGGCACGATCGCCGAACCGGTCGGCGTAGCCGCGCTGATCACGCCGTGGAATTTCCCGATGGCGATGATCACGCGCAAGGCGGCCGCCGCGATCGCGATCGGTTGCACGACGGTCGTGAAGCCTGCTCACGAAACGCCGTTTTCCGCGCTCGCGCTGGCGCATTTCGCCGAGCAGGCCGGCTTTCCGCCCGGCGTGTTCAACGTGGTGATCGGCGAGCCGCAGATGGCGATGGAAACGCTGGTGTCGGATACCCGCGTGCGCGCGGTCAGCTTCACCGGATCGACGCGCGTGGGCGGGCTGGTGATGCAGGCTGCCGCCGCCACCGGAATCAAGAAGGTGGCGCTCGAACTGGGCGGCAACGCGCCGTTCATCGTCACCGCCTGCGCCGAACTCGAACAGGCGGTGGCCGTGGCGGTGGCGGCCAAGTTCCAGACCTCCGGGCAGGATTGCTGCGCGGCGAATCGCATCTATGTCGCGCGGCCGCTCTACGAAGCCTTTCTCGATCGCTACGCCGCAGCCGTGCGGGGCCTGAAAACGGGGCCGGCATTCGAACCGGGCGCGCAGATCGGGCCGCTGATGCACCAGGCCGCGTTCGATGCCACCGTCGCGCGCGTGGCCGACGCGCGCGAGAAAGGCGCGCGCATCCTGGCGGGCGGCGGCCCGCATGCGCTGGGCGGCTGGTTCTTCGCGCCCACCGTGATCGCCGATGCGCGGCCCGGCATGCGCGTGGTCGACGAGGAAAACTTCGCGCCGATCTCGGCCGTCAGCGCCTTCGACACGCTCGACGAGGTGATCGCGGCAGCCAACGACACCGAATACGGCCTGGCCGCCTATGTGTGCGCGATCCGCGCCGACCTGATCTTCCAACTGGTGCGCCGGCTCGATTTCGCAATGATCTCGGTCAACGGCTCGAGCTTCACCGGCGCGCCGGTGCCGTTCGGCGGCATGAAGGCGTCGGGGCTCGGCCGCGAAGGCGGCAGCGAGGGCTTCGAACCGTTCACCGAAACCAAATATTTCTGCCTCGGCGATCTCGGCCTGCCCGTGACGCCGATGGCTTGACGCAAGCACGCCAGGAGACGCCATGACTCAACCGCTCGACACGCTGTTCGATCAGGACCGCGAACATTTCATGCACCCGTCCACCCACGCCTACGATCATGCGTCCGGCGCCCTGCCGGGCAAGATCATTCGCGGCGGCAAGGGCATCCGCATCCAGGATCACCAGGGCCGCGAATACATCGACGCGTTCGCGGGGCTCTATTGCGTGAACATCGGCTACGGACGCACCGAGGTGGCCGACGCGATGCATGCCCAGGCCAGGGAGCTGGCCTATTACCACACCTACGTCGGCCATTCCTCGGACGCGATCATCGCGCTGTCGGCGCGCATCATCGATTGGTCGCCACCGGGCATGAAGAAGGTTTATTACGGCATGTCCGGCTCCGATGCGAACGAAACCCAGGTCAAGCTCGTCTGGTACTACAACAACGTGCTGGGACGGCCGAACAAGAAGAAAATCATCTCGCGCGAACGCGGGTATCACGGCTCGGGCATCGTGACGGGCAGCCTCACGGGCCTGCCGAGTTTTCACCAGCATTTCGATCTGCCGATCGATCGCGTCAAACACACCGTCTGCCCGCACTGGTATCGCAAGGCGCCGGCCGGCATGGACGAGGCCCGGTTCGTCGCGTATTGCGTCGAGGAACTGGAGCAACTGATCGCCCGCGAGGGCGCGGACACCATCGCCGCGTTCATCGCCGAGCCGGTGATGGGCACCGGCGGCATCATCGCGCCGCCGGCGGGCTACTGGGCCGCGATCCAGCAGGTGCTGCGCCGCCACGACATCCTGCTGATCTCCGACGAGGTGGTGTGCGGCTTCGGCCGCCTCGGCTCGAAGATGGGCGCCCAGCATTACGGCATCGAGCCCGACCTGATCACCGTCGCGAAGGGCCTGACGAGCGCCTATGCGCCGCTGTCCGGCGTGATCGTGGGCGAACGCGTGTGGGACGTGATCGCGCGCGGCTCGCGCGAGCATGGCCCGATGGGGCACGGCTGGACCTATTCGGGACATCCGGTGTGCGCCGCCGCCGCGCTGGCCAACCTCGACATCCTCGAACGCGAGAATCTCGCCGGCAACGCGGCGCAGGTCGGCCGCTATTTCGGCGAGCGCCTGCGCGAAAGCTTCGACACGCATCCGATGGTCGGCGAGGTGCGCAGCGTCGGCATGCTGGCGGCGCTCGAATTCATGGCGGACAAGGAGGCGCGCCTGCCCTTCGATCCGGCGTTGAAGATCGGCGCGCAAGTCTCGGCGGCGGCGCTCGAACGCGGCGTGATCGCGCGCGCCATGCCGCACGGCGACATCCTGGGCTTCGCGCCGCCGCTGGTGATGACGCGTGCCGAGGCCGACGAGATCGTCGCGACGGTGAAGCAGGCGGTGGACCAGGTTGCCGATCGTGTCGCGGCCGGCGCCAGGTAAACCCGCACGACGCGCAGGACTGCTCGCGAATGACGGAGCGCCGCGCCCGGTTTTCCTCGTTTCGGAGGAAGCACGCTTTTTTGGCATCCCCTAACGTGATTCATCCAATCGACGACGGGGGACAGCATGAAGAGCGAGCAGGCAAGACCGGGCGGCGCGCGGATCAAACTCGATCGCTACGACATCGCGATCCTGCGCATCCTCTCGACCGAAGGGCGCATCACGAAATCGCGGCTCGCGCAGGAGGTGAACCTGTCGATTTCGCCGGCCTGGGAGCGCGTCAGGCGGCTGGAGGCGCAGGGCCTGATCCGCGGCTATCGGGCGGAAGTGGATTGGGCCGGCGCGTTCACCGGCAGCCGCGTGGTGGTCGAGGTGACGCTTGCGCGGCATACCGCCCAGGACATGCGCCGCTTCGAGGAGCGGGTCGCGGCGGCGCCCGAGGTGGTCGAATGCCTGGCCACCGGCGGCGGCGTCGATTATGTGATGCAGGTGCTGTCGCGCGACATCGCGCATTACCAGCAGTTCATCGATGACCTGCTCGGTGCGCAACTCGGCATCGAGCGTTACTTCACTTACGTGGTGACCAAGGTGATCAAGACCAAGGCGGACGGATTGCCGTCGTGGGCGTCCGACGCGAGCGTGCCGGCCCGATGAGGGCGCGGCGCATTCCGGCATCAGGCACGACAACGAACCGGCGCCCACACGGCGAGCCGGCGAGCCCTACACCCTACCCAGAAAGACAAGGAGATCGATCATGAAGATGCTGAAGCCGGCACTGGCCGCCCTGGCGTGCGTCGCGCTGTGGACCAACGCATGCACCGTGTCGGCCGCCGGCCTGCCGGGCGCCGGCAAGACCGTCCATTACGCGCAGACCGACGGCCTGGGGGCCAACTACGTCTCGGTGCAGATCGCCATCCGGGCGCTCAAGGCGATGGGCTACGAGGTCGGACTGAAGACGATGGGCACGGTGCTGTTCTTCCAGGCGGTGGCGCAGGGCGATGTCGACCTGGAGACGGACGTCAACTTTCCGCAAAGCGACCCGAGCTTTCGCGCGGTTCAGGATCGCGCCGCGCGGGTCGGCAACGGACAGATCGACGGCGGCGGCATCAACGGCTACCTGATCGACCGCAAGACGGCGCTCGCGCACGACATCACCAGCCTGGAGCAGATGAAGGACCCGAAGATCGCCGCGCTGTTCGGCAACGGCGGCAAGGCGCAACTGGTCAGTTGCGATCCCGGCTGGAGCTGCGGCGACGTGGTGAACTACCAGTTGGACAAATTCGGGCTGCGGCAGACCGTCAGGCCGGTGACCGGCAAGTACGAGGCGCTGATGGCCGACGTGGTGTCGAGGATCAAGGCCGGCGAACCCGCGTTCTTCTACGCCTGGAGCCCGTCATGGACCACCAGCGAGCTGGTGCCCGGCAAGGACGTGGTCTGGCTGCCGACGCCGGCCGACGCGCTGCCGCCGAACGTTCCGAACGCGGGATCGGCGCTCGTGAAGGACGTGCCGGGCTGCGCGGGCGGGGCGAATCCGTGCCGGATGGCGATGGCGTCCTGGAACTACGCCGCAGTGGCCAACAAGGCATTCATCGCCGCGAATCCCCCGGTGCGCGCGCTCGTCGAGCAGATCCACTTCCCCTCGTCGACCTGGTCGAACTGGGAGCTCGCGATCAGCCAGTCACATGGCGCGTCGTCGATCGTCGACACGCTGGCCGAGCAATGGATCGCCGCGAACAAGGCGACGTTCGACCGCT
>NZ_BAAILN010000074.1:0-15818 GCF_054589155.1 Burkholderia sp. 3C | reverse complement strand
CCCCCCCCGCCACGCCCTCCGGCATCACCCCGATGCCGACCCCGGCGGCCATCGTCGCCGCCATGCTGTCGACACTACCGACACAGATCTGCATGCGCGGCGTCTGATTCCTCGTGTTCGACAGACGCCCGGACGCCCGGGCGAGCCTTCGCAGCCCCCCACCTCCACCACGCCGCGCGCGAGCACCTGCATCGCGCCATGGATGTCGAGTTCCCGTCATTTCGCCCGCCTGTTCGTTCATCGCACGCGATGTTCGTATGAACCAAGTTTTCGCTTGACCTTGCTCGTTTGCGAACATACGATGCCATCCATACGCGAAGTCAGTCATCCGACAACGAATGTCGACAGGCTATGAATCACGGTTTCGTCGCACGAATCCGCCGAATTCCAGCCGCTTGTTCTGGCGCTAAGTTGTCCGATCACAGATACCGCGACCTGCCGTTTCAGAAGCGGCACCGATATGGACGGAGACAAGGTAGTGAAAACGATCAAGGGTCTGCGCTGGTGGATCATCGTGCTGGTCAGTCTCGGCACGATCATGAATTACCTGGCGCGCAATTCGCTCTCGGTGCTCGCGCCGCAGCTCAAGCACATCTTCGAACTGACCACGCAGCAGTACTCGTATATCGTCGCGGCGTTCCAGATCGGTTACACGATCATGCAGCCGATCTGCGGGCTGGTGGTCGACATCCTCGGCTTGCGGCTCGGCTTCGCGCTGTTCGCCGGGCTGTGGTCGCTGGTCGGCATGGCGCACGGTTTCGCCTCGGGCTGGCTGTCGCTCGGCCTGCTGCGCGGCCTGCTCGGCCTGACCGAAGCAGCGGCGATTCCCGCCGGCATGAAGGCGGTGGCCGAGTGGTTCCCCGATCGCGAGAAATCGGTGGCGGTGGGCTACTTCAATGCCGGCACCTCGCTCGGCGCCGCGCTCGCGCCGCCCGTGGTGATCTTCCTGTCGATGCGCTTCGGCTGGCAATCGGCGTTCGTCGCCACCGGCGCGCTCGGGCTGGTGTGGGCCACGCTCTGGTATGCGTTCTACCGCTCGCCGTCGCAACACGCGCTGATCGGCGCCGCCGAACTCGACCTGATCCGCGGCGGCCAGACCCGCTTCCCGCCACGCGAGCGCCGCCGCATCGGCGACGTGATCGCCTCGCGCCGCTTCTGGGCGATCGCGCTGCCGCGCTTCTTCGCGGAGCCGGCCTGGCAAACCTTTTCGTTCTGGATTCCTCTGTATCTCGCCACCGAGCGCAAGATGGATCTCGCGCAGATCGCCGTGTTCGCGTGGATGCCGTTTCTCGCGGCCGACCTGGGCGGCATCGCCGGCGGCTACCTCTCGCCGTTCCTGATGCGCCGCTTCCGCCTGCCGCTGATCTGGTCGCGCGTGGCCGGCGTCGCGCTCGGCGCGCTGATGATGATCGGCCCGGCCGCGATCGGCCTGGTGGCGTCGCCGTATCAGGCCATCGCGCTGTTCTGCCTCGGCGGCTTCGCGCACCAGATGATTTCCGGGCTGGTCAACACGCTGGCGGCCGACGTGTTCGACCCCGAGGAAGTGGGCACCGCGAGCGGCTTCGCCGGCATGGCGGCCTGGATCGGCGGGCTCGGCTTCTCGCTGGTGGTCGGCGCGCTGGCCGACCGCGTGGGCTACGGGCCGCTGTTCGCGTGCCTCGGCGTGTTCGACATCGTCGGCGCGACGCTGCTCGCCGTGCTGATCCGCGGCCAGTCGCGCGAGCAACGCGCGACAGCCTCGCCCTGAGGCGCCCTCGGCTGCCCCCGCGCCCATCCCTATTCGATTACTGCACCCGTTCGAGGACAGGACCCATGGTTTCGATGCTTCACCCTCCCCGCTTCTCGGTGGCCGTACACGGCGGCAACCGGCTCACGCTCGCCGGCGACGGCGGCGCGACGATCGACGTGTTCGTGCTGGAAAACGATATCGTCCGCGTGCGCGTGCTGCCCGACGGCGCCGCGCAGGACGCCGCCACCTGGTCGATCGCGCCCGGCGCGGAAGACGTGCCGCTGGCCGGCCGCGACCGCCTCGACCTGTCCGGCTACACGCTGCCGGCCTACGCGTTCTCGTCCGACGACGCGCAGGTGCGGATCGAAACCGCCCAGGTGCGCGTGGAGATCGCGCTGGCCGGCGGCCGTTTCGTCTGGCATCTGCGCGACGCGGAAGGCGCGTGGCGGCAGGTGCTGGCCGACCGCGCCACGCAGGCCGTCAACTTCGGCTGGTGGGACGCGCGCACCTATCACTACACGGCGCGCGAGCGCGGCGAGATGGTGCTCGGCCTCGGCGAGCGCGCCGGCGAGCTGGACCGCTCGGGCCAGCGCTTCGAGATGGTCAACATCGACGCGATGGGCTACAGCGCGCGCCATACGGACCCGCTCTACAAGCACATCCCGTTCGCGATCACCTGGAAGCCCGAGGCCGCGCTCGGCTACGGCCTGTTCTACGACACGCTGGCCGATTGCGCGTTCGACGTGGGCCGCGAGCTCGACAACTATCACGGCCACTACCGCTATTTCGTGGCCGCGCGCGGCGATCTGGACTACTACTTCATCGCCTCGCCGGGCACGCCGCTGGCCGCCACGCGCCGCTTCACCTGGCTGACCGGCCGCCCGGCGCTGATGCCCAAATGGGGCCTCGGCTACTCCGGCTCGACCATGACCTACACCGATGCGCCCGACGCCCAGCAGCGCATGAACGAATTCATCGATGGTTGCGCGCGCCACGATATCCTCTGCGACTCGTTCCATCTGTCGTCGGGCTATACGTCGATCGACGGCAAGCGCTACGTGTTCAACTGGAACCGCGAGAAATTCCCCGATGTCGAAGGCTTCGTGCAGCACTACCTCGATCACGGCATCCGCCTGTGCCCGAACATCAAGCCGTGCCTGCTGCGCGATCACCCCGAATTCGCGGACGCGCAGCAACGCGGCCTGCTGATCGTCGACGCGAACGGCGAGCCGGCCTGGGTGCAGTTCTGGGACGAAGTGGGCGCGTATCTCGACTTCACGAACCCGGCGACGATCGACTGGTGGCGCGAGCACGTGACCGACGCGCTGCTGCGCTACGGCATCCCGGCCACCTGGAACGACAACAACGAGTTCGAGATCTGGACCGCCGACGCCTACGCGCACGGCTTCGGCCAGCGCTTCCCGGCGCGCGACGCCAAGGTGCTGCAGACCATGCTGATGATGCGCGCCTCGCGCGACGCGCAGCGCGCCTACGCGCCGGACCAGCGGCCGTTCCTGGTGTCGCGCTCGGGCGGCGCGGGCATGCAGCGCTACGTGCAGACCTGGTCGGGCGACAACTACACCTCGTGGGACACCCTGCGCTACAACCTGCGCATGGGCCTCGGCCTCGCGCTGTCGGGCGTGTCGAACACCGGCCACGACATCGGCGGCTTCTCCGGCCCCGCGCCCGAGCCGGAATTGCTGACGCGCTGGGTGCAGTTCGGCGTGTTCATGCCGCGCTTCAGCATCCATTCGTGGAACGACGACGGCAGCGTCAACGAACCGTGGATGTACCCCGAGGCAACGCCTGCGATCGCCGATGCGCTGAAGCTGCGCTACTGGCTGATTCCGTACCTGTATCACCTGCTGTGGCTGTCGACCACCCAATACGAACCGGTGCTCGCGCCGACGCTGGCGCGCTTCCCGCACGACCGCCGCTGCCACGAGGCGAACGACGAGATGATGATCGGCGAGGCGCTGCTGGCCGCGCCGGTGGTGGACGCCGGGCAGACCGAACGGCGCATATACCTGCCGGCCGGCGAGCGCTGGGTGTGCGTCGAGAGCGGCTGCGCGTTCGACGGCGGCCAGGCCGTCACGCTGCCCGCGCCGCTCGACGGGCCGCCGCCGATGTTGCTGCGCGAGGGCCACGTGTTGCCGCTGAACACCGCCGAACAGCACTTCGCGGCGCGCGCCGACGCACGCGGCTTCGTGCTCGCGCCGCGCGCGGCCGACGGCACCGCGTTCGGCGAATGCGTGGAAGACGACGGCGAGAGCGAAGCCTGGCGGCGCGGCGAAACCGGCACCTGGCGCATCGCCAGCCACGCGCAAGACAATGCGCTGCATCTCGAGGCGAGCTGGAGCGGCGCCTACCGCCGCCCGTTCGACGTCGTCACGCTGCGCCTGCCGGCCGGCGAAACGCGCGCGGTCGTCACGCCCGGCGCGCAGGTCACGGCCGAGGCGAACGATGGCCGCTGGCGCACGCTGACGCTGGCGCTGCCCGGGTAAGCCGCGCCGCCGCGCGTGGCACCTGCCCGCGCGCGTACCGATTCGCGTCACGCGCCGCCTGCCGCCCGACAGGCGGCGTCGCACGATCCACGGCCTGCCGACAGACCCGACAGGCCCGACGGGCGCTTCATCACAACAGCGGATAGCCATCTTCCGCGATCCTTTTCAGGAGACACCCATGTCCACCCGCCTCGCGCTCGGCCGCTCGCTGTTCGCTACCGCCGCCGCGCTGGCCGCCGGCCCCGTGCTCGCGCAGAGCAGCGTCACGTTGTACGGCGTCGCCGACAACGCCCTCACCTACGTCAACAACCAGAACGGCCATTCGAACGTGTACCTGCGCGACGGCAACCTGTACGCGTCGAAGTTCGGACTGCGCGGCAACGAGGATCTCGGCGGCGGCACCCATGCGATCTTCGATCTGCAGGCGGGCTTCAACCTGAACACCGGCGCGCAGGCCTCGGCCGGCACGCTGTTCAACCGGCAGGCATTCGTCGGACTCCAGAACGATCGCTACGGCACGCTGACGGCGGGCCGCCAGTACACGCCGTACTACCTGTTCGTGGGGGCCTACGATTCGAGCAACTGGCTGACCGGCGCAACCGGCGCGCACCCGGGCGACATCGACGGCCTCGATACGACGATCCGCATCAACAACGCGGTGACCTACACGTCGCCGACCCTCGGCGGCTTCAGCGCGAGCGCGATGGTGGGCGTGAGCGGCATTCCCGGCAGCGCCGGCAAGGGCAACACGCTCAGCGCGGCGCTGCGCTATGCGAACGGGCCGCTCGGCATGGCGGTGGGCTACCTGCGCATGAACAGCTCCGGGCAGCCGGCCGGCTTTTCGAACCCGAGCATCGCGCCGAGCGCGAGCTTCGCCACCTCGGTGCTGAACCAGGGCTACCTGACGGCGCGCGCGGTCCAGCACATCGCGGCGTCGGGCAACTACAAGTTCGGCAACCTGCTGCTCGGCCTGAACTACTCGAACGTCGAGTACCTGCCCGGCGCGCAGTCGGCATTCTCCGACACGGCGATCTTCAATACCTACGGCGCGATCGCGGTGTACCGCTTCACGCCGGTGTTCTCGGTGGGCGGCGGCTATTCGTACACGACGGCGGCCAAGGCCAACGGCATCTCGAACGCCGCGCGCTATCACCAGGTGTCGCTCAAGGAGTCGTACAACCTGTCGCCGCGCACCATCCTCTATGCCGTGCAGGCCTACCAGCACGCCGGCGGCAACACGCTCGGCGCGAAGGGCGCGGGCGATATCGTCGCGGCCGCGCCGGCCGTGGGCGATTCGCAGCAGTTCACCGCCTCGTCGACGAAATCGCAGTTCGTCGGCATGGTCGGCATCGCCGTGATGTTCTGAACGGGCCACCCGGCCCAAGCGCCGAAACGACGAAGCGACGAAGGGCAAGCCTGCGCCCGCCCTTCGTCATGTGCGTCGTGCCGGAACCGTCAACCCGCGATGCGCCCGTCGCGCTCGCGCAGCGAGGCCGGCAGCGCGAACCACACCAGCCCCGCGCAAATCAGGCTCAGCAAGCCGATCACGTAGAGCGCCGGCGTGGTCGAGCCGGTCAGGTCGCGCACGCGGCCCACCATCACCGGGCTGACGATCCCGCCCAACTGCCCGAGCGTATTGATCAGCGCGATGCCGCCCGCCGCGCCCGCGCCGGTCACGAGCTTCGGCGGCAGCGCCCAGAACGCCGGGATCGACGCCACCACGCCCGCGCCCATCACCGCCAGCGCGATCACCAGCAAGGTGGTCTGCCGGTCGAAGAAGCCGGCCGCGAAGAAACCGAGCGCGGCCATCATCAGCAGTGCGAACACATACTTGCGGCGCTCGCCGCTCGCATCGGACAGCCGCCCCACCACCACCATCGCGATCGCGCCGGTGATGTACGGCACCGAGGTCAGCAGCCCGATCAGCGTCGGGTTGTGCGTGCCGGCCGTGCGGATCAGGTGCGGCGCCCAGAAATTCAGGCCGTACGACGCGATCTGGATCAGGAAGTAGACCAAACCGAGCATCAGGAAGCCGGGCGTCTTCAGCGCGCCGGCCAGCGAGTGGCCGCCCTGCGGGTGCCGACTCTGCTGCGCGATCTGCCCCGACAGCCAGGCCTTCTCGTCGCCCGACAGCCAGTGCGCGTCGTCGATGCGGTCCTTCAGTTGCGTGAGCACCAGCAGCCCCAGCCCGATGCACGGCACGCCGCCGAGCAGGAACAGCCAGTGCCAGCCCGGCATGCCGAGCGCGCCGTTCAGGTGGCCGAGCACGAGGCCCGCGGCCGGCGCGCCCACCAGCCCCGAGAATGCCGACGCGAGGAACAGCATCGACGTGATGCGGCCGCGATGGCTCGGCGGAAACCACAGCGTCAGGTAATAGAGCACGCCCGGCGCGAAGCCGGCTTCCATCGCGCCGATCACGAAGCGCAGCCCGTAGAACTGCCATTCGGTGTGGACGAACACCATCGCGGTGGTGGCGATGCCCCACGAAATCATGATCCGCGCGATCCAGCGCCGCGCGCCGACCCGATAGAGGAACAGGTTGCTCGGCACCTCGAACAGCACGTAGCCGATCACGAACAGGCTCGCGCCGAGCCCGTAGGCGGTATCGGACAAGCCGAGGTCGCCCTGCAACTGGAACTTGGCGAAGCTGATGTTGATCCGGTCGAAGAACGCGAACAGATAGCAGATCATGATCAGCGGCATGATCCGCCACGCGACCTTGCGGATCACCTGGATGCCGGATTCGCCGCTGGCGGCGCGGCCCTCCGTTGCGATTGCGCTGCTGGTTGTCATGCTTGTCTCCAGGCCGGGCTGGCGTGTGCCGCCCGGTCGAATTGGTGAATGAGGACTGCGATGTTTTGCGTTGCGTTGCGATGAAGCCGTGATGCGATGCGTGCTCAGGCGATGCCGGCCACGTAATCGGGCGCGGGATGCAGGTCGGCGTTGCGGCCGGCCTTCGCGACCTGCCCCGGCACCGCGTGGCCGACCAGCGCCGGCAGCGTGCGCGACAGCGCGATCAGCGCCGGCAGGTCGATGCCGGTGGGCACGCCGATCTCGTCGCACAGGTTGACGAGATCCTCGGTGCAGATGTTGCCGGACGCGCCCGGCGCGAACGGGCAGCCGCCGAGGCCGCCGAGCGCGGCGTCGAAGCGGCGCGCGCCGGCTTCATAGGCGGCCAGAACGTTGGCCAGGCCCAGCCCGCGCGTGTTGTGGAAATGCAGCGTCAGCGCCGAGGCCGGCACGCGTTCGAGCACGCGCGCGACGATCCGCGCAACCTGGCGCGGGTTCGCCATGCCGGTGGTGTCGGCCAGCGTGATGCCCGCGATGCCCAGCTCGCGATAGGTGTCGACGATATGCAGCACGCGGTCCTCGTCGATGCGGCCTTCGAACGGGCAGCCGAACGCGGTGGCCACCGTCGCATTGAGCGAGACGGCCGCGCCACGCACCTGCGCGACGATGTCGCCGAAACCGGCCAGCGAGGCCTCGCAGCTCATGCGCATGTTGGCGCGGTTGTGGGTCTGGCTGGCCGACATCACGAGGTTCAATTCGTCGGCCTGGGCGGCCAGCGCGCGTTCGGCGCCCTTCGCGTTCGGCACCAGCGCCACGTAGGTCACGCCCGGCGCGCGGCGCATGCCGCGAAACACGGCGTCGCCGTCGCGCAGCGCGGGAATCGCCTTCGGCGAGACGAACGAGCCGGCCTCGATGCGCGTGAAGCCGAGCGACGACAAGCCGTCGATCAACGCGATCTTGTCGGCCGTCTCGACCCATTGCGGTTCGATCTGCAAGCCGTCGCGCGGCGCGACTTCCTGGACGATCAGCATCTCGGTCGTGCTCATTGCACCGCTCCCTGCGCACGCAATCGTGCGATCTCGTCCTCGTCGTAGCCGAGCCCGGCCAGCACGCTCGAGGTGTGCGCGCCGAGCGCCGGGCCGGGCCAGTTCATGCCGCCCGGCGTGTCCGACAGCTTCGGCACGATGCCCGGCATGGCGACCGACGCGCCGCCCGGCAGCGTGGCCGGCAGCAGCATGTCACGCGCCTGATAATGAGGATCACTGACGATATCGGCCACCGAATAGATGCGGCCCGACGGCACCTCGGCGCGCTCCAGCGCGGCCAGCACGTCGTCGATCGAATGATGGGACGTCCAGGTGGCGATCGCGGCGTCGAGCATCACCGTCTGCTTGACGCGGCCGTCGTTGTGCGCGAGCGCGGGATCGTCGGCCAGATCGGGGCGGCCGATCGTGTGCATCAGGCGGCGGAAGATCGGATCGCTGTTGCCGGCGATCACCACGAACGCGCCGTCTTCCGTGCGGTAGGTATTCGACGGCGCGATGCCCGGCAGCGCGCCGCCGCTGCGCTCGCGCACATGGCCGAGCAGGTCGTACTCGGGCACCAGGCTTTCCATCAGGTTGAACACGCTCTCGACCAGCGACACGTCCACCACCTGCCCTTCGCCCTGCCCGGTCTTCACGCGCAGCAGCGACATCAGCGCGCCGATCACGCCGTGCAGCGAGGCCAGCGAATCGCCGAGGCTCACGCCGACACGCGCCGGCGCGCCGTCGATCTCGCCGGTGGTGTAGCGAATCCCGCCCATCGCCTCGCCGATCGCGCCGAAGCCGGGGCGGTCGCGGTACGGGCCGGTCTGGCCGTAACCCGAGATGCGCACCATGGTCAGCTTCGGGTTCAGCGCATGCAGCGTGTCCCAACCGAGGCCGAGCTTTTCGAGCGCGCCGGGGCGCAGGTTCTCGATCAGCACGTCGGCTTCGGCCACCAGTTGCTTGACGATCTCGACGCCCTCGGGCGATTTCAGGTTGACGCAGACCGATTGCTTGTTGCGCGACTGCAGATACCACCAGAGCGAGGTGCCCTCGTGCAGCTTGCGCCATTTGCGCAGCGGGTCGCCGGTCTCGGGCGCTTCGATCTTGATGACCTCGGCACCGAATTCCGCCATCAGGCGGGCGGCGAACGGGGCGGCGATCAGCGTGCCGATTTCGATCACGCGAATCCCTTGGAGGGGGCCACTCATGTTGCTGTCTCCGGTTCGAATCTTGATGGAGCACAGCGTAGGGTTGCCGGGCCGCGAACGTCCAACCGCATTTCGCCAAGCAGCGTTCGCGAACCGCGAACGCTGCCCGATGCGTCAGTCGTGGCGCGGCGCCTCGGTTTCGCGGGCCTCGATGGTGCGCAGGTGCTCGAACAGCAGCCGGCTGACGGGTGACAGCGCCGCCACCTCGCGCACCACCAGCACCAGCCGCCGGCACGACCAGTCGTCGTCCAGGCCGATCGCGGCGAGCCCGAGCGGCCGCCCCATCAGTTCGTACACCTTGCGAGGCAGCACGCCCACCCCCATCCCGGCCTGCACCATCCGGCACACGGCGTCGAAACCCGGCACGTGGATTCGCAGCCGCAGCGGGCGGCCGGCCTGGCGCGCCGCGAGATGGGTGCGCATGTTGATCGAACTGGAGACGTGCAGGCCCACGTGGTCGCTGTCGAGCGTGGCCGCGAACGGCAGGCTGTCGTGCGCGGCGAGCGGATCGTCGGGGCGCGCCACGATCACCAGCGTGTCGTGGCGGTAGTGCTCGACGTGCAGCGCGCGCGTGTCGGCATCCTCCGAGCAGATGCCGATGTCGACCAGGCTGTCGTCCACCGCCTCCACCACGCCGCCGCTCGGCCGCTCCTCCAGGTCGAGCTTGACGCGTTCGTGCTCGGCCTGGAACGCGCGCAGATCCTCGGGCAGGAATTCGACGATGCCCGACAGGTTCGACGACATCCGCACGTAGCCGCGCACGCCGCTCGCATAGCCGGCCAGCTCGGCGCCGATGTTCTCGATGTCGCGCATCACGCGCCGCGCATGGTGCAGCAGCGTCTCGCCGGCCGGCGTCAGCGTCATGCCGCGCGCGTTGCGCTGGAACAGCGCCGCGCCCACCACCTGCTCCAGTTCGAGCAGGCGCTTGCTGGCGGCCGAGACGGCGATCGCCTCGCGCTCGGCCGCGCGCGTGAGCGTGCCTTCCTCGTGCACGGCGAGGAACAGTTGCAGCGTGGTGAGGTCGAGGCGTCGCAGCAGGGTTTTGAGCAGCATGGCCGGATCGGGCGGTGACGGGTGCCACATTGTGCCCAATGTGCGGCGCGTCGCGCGAGTCGTGCCTGCCCGCACATGCCCGCAGATCGGCCTGCCCGGCGCGCCGCCTCGCCTGCTAGAATCGCGCCGATCCGTTCTCCGAAGGAATCTCCGTGGACAGTTGCCGCGAACCCGCCACGCAACGCCGCGCCACCTGAACGCCCCCAGCCTGCCTGGCTGACGCCGCGTCCGGTCGCGCGGCGAGCGTCATCCTTGTTTCATATTCGGCCGCCTGCCGCGCGGTATCGTTACGGGTTGCGCCACGCGCGGCCGATTCGATGCCGGCCCGCTCGCGGCGCCCCCAGCCAGGCCTTGCACACCATGACCGTCGAATTCATCCTCCGCCTGCTCACCGCGTTCGCCTGCGGCGTCGCGATCGGCATCGAACGCCAGATGCGCCAGCGCACCGCCGGCCTGCGCACCATCACGCTCGTCACGTGCGGCGCGTGCCTGTTCGTCACGCTCGGCGTGATGACCGGCAACGGCGTGGCCGGCGTCACGCAGATCGCCGCCTACGTCGTGTCGGGCGTGGGCTTCCTCGGCGGCGGCGTGATCATGCGCGAGAAAGGCGCGATCCAGGGCATCAATACCGCCGCCACGCTGTGGTGCTCGGCCGCGGTCGGCGTGCTTGCGGGCAGCGGCCTGTACGTGCCCGCGCTGGCCGGCACCGTGGTCGTGCTGGCCGTCAACACGGTGCTGCGCTCGGTCAGCCACGCGATCAACGCCACGCCGGTGTCGAACGCCGACCTGATCCGCGAATACCAGATCACCGTGATCTGCCTGGCCGCCGACGAGATCCACGTGCGCACCCAGTTGTCGAATTCGATGTACGCGAAGCCGCTGTCGTTCCAGAGTCTGACGAGCGAGGACGTGCTCGACGAAGGCGCGCCCGAGCGGATCAAGGTGACGGCCACGCTGAAGCTGCATCCGAAGGATCAGCCGAAGCTCGAACAGATCGCGAGCCGCATGAGCATGGAGAGGAGCATTTCCAGCGTCAGCTGGACGGCCAAGGAAGCCGAACCGCTGATGGAATGAACGACGCGCCGGCCGGAGCGGGTCCGGGCGGCGCGTCGGGCGATGCTGGCGGCGCGAGGCCGCGACCGCTCAGGGCGTTTCGATCAAGCCCATGCCGATTGCCTTGACCACCGCCTGCACCTTGTTGGCGGCGCCGAGCTTGGCCAGGATGTTGTTGATGTGAAACGTGACGGTGCGCTCGGAAATGTTGAGCTGATCGCCGATCTCGCTCGCGGTGCGGCCCTCGCTGGTCCACGCCAGCACTTCGCGCTCCCGCCGCGTCAGCGTCACGGACGACGACGGCGACAGCTTCGGCACCAGGAACTTGCCCATCAGCGAATGCGAAAGGTTGGCGAGCCAGTTGGCCTGCAGCGTCAGGCTGTTGATCTCGGCCGGCGTGAGGCGATCGGAGCGGCGCGCGATGGTCAGCAGTCCGAACACCCCGCGCGCGGCCCAGGCCGATTGCGCCGCGCCCACCGACATGCCGAAATCGCGCGCGTCACGCCACAACGCCGGCGCTTCCCCGGTATCCACGTCGGGCCAGATGATCAAATTGGGGCTTTGCGCGCCGTCGCGCACGGTCGGATCGATCTCGATGTAGTTGCGTGCCTGATAGTGGGCCATCCAGCCCGCCGGATAGGTATCGAAGATCTCGACGACCGGCTGCGCGCCGGCCTGCGGCACGCGAATCCCGTAGCAGCAGTATTCGAAGCCGATCCGGCGCGAATACGCAGAGATCTGCTGAAACAGCTGCTGCTCGTTTTCGGCCGCATTGAACTGGTGGTAGGCATCCTGCCAGCGTAGTTCCATCATCTCTCCCACAGCTTCCACGCTGTCATTCTTGCTAGGTTACATCGGCGTCTCAGGCTTGATACATTGCCGCGCATGACACCCCCGCTGCTTCATCCGTACTGCGCACCTTCGGCGGATGGCTACGTCCGCCTGCCCTTGCATGCCTTCGCGACGCTCGCGTTCGAACACGTCGCATCGGGGCTCGACCCCGAACTGTCCGGCGAACTGCGCGCCGAAGGCCTGCCGGCCGACCACGCCGGCTTCACCGAATGGCGCCGCGCCGCGTCGCCAGGCTTTGCGCACCTGACGATCGGCTGGGACTGGTATCGCGATCCCGCCACCGGCCGCTGCCTGATTGCCTGGGACGACGTGCGCAGCAACCTGATGGGCGTCGACCGCTTCGGCACCGACATCGGCATGCACGCCACCGCCGCCGCCCTCGTGGCTTGCCTGAGCACATTCGACTGGGCCGCGACCGTCAACGGCGCACTCGCCGCCGGGTCTGCGCCCCCCACTTCGGGCATTCACCTTTCAATCTGACGACATATGCATCCGGTGGGATCTTATCGTCTGATCTGTTGCAAAACACGCAACGTTTGCATTTTCGGTTCAAGTCGGCCCGCAACGCAATCTCGTTATTGAAACACATCCGGCGCGCAAACCTTTGCGTGCCGATTCGGCCTGTCAGGAATAGCAGTTACCGGTCCTCGGAGCGCGCGCTGTAATGCGCCAATTCCAATCGGAATACACCACGAGGACACCATGCAGACATACGTACACGAGGCAGGCCGACTTTCCCCCCAACTCGCGGCCGAATTGGGGTCGTACCGTTATCGCGTCTTTGTCGAACAGCTCGGCTGGCAACTGCCGACCGAAGACGCGCAATTCGAACGCGATCAATACGATCGCGACGATACGGTCTATGTGTTCGCGCGCGACGCACGCGAGGAAATTTGCGGATGTGCGCGCTTGCTGCCGACCACCCGGCCCTATCTGCTGCAGGAAATTTTCCCGCACCTGTTGGCCGAGGACATGCCGGCGCCGCGCTCATCGGACATCTGGGAGCTGTCGCGTTTCGCGGCCAGCGCCGAGGACGGCGCCGAGGGCAACAGCCTGGCCTGGTCGGTGCGGCCGATGCTGGCGGCGGCCGTGGAATGCGCGGCGCGGCGCGGCGCGCGGCAGTTGATCGGCGTGACGTTCTGCAGCATCGAGCGGCTGTTCCGGCGCATCGGCGTGCATGCCCACCGGGCCGGGGCGCCCGAATCGATCGATGGCCGCATGGTGGTGGCCTGCTGGATCGACATCGATGCGCAGACGCTCGCCGCGCTCGATCTCGATCCGGCGCTCTGCGCGACGCAGCCCGAAGCGGCCTGACGCCGCGGTGCATGGCGTAGACGAAGGCGCGAGCGGGGGGCCGCTCGCGCCTTCGTGCTTTCAACGCCTTCCGGCCTTCAGCCGAGCGCGGCCAGCATCAGGTCGAGGTTCTGCACGGCCGCGCCCGATGCGCCCTTGCCGAGGTTGTCGAACACGGCCGTCAGCAGCACGTGGCCGTGTTCGTCGTTCGAGAACACGCCGAACTCGATGTCGTTGGTGCCGTTCAGCGCCTGCGGATCGAGCTGGGCGACGTCTCGGCTCGCCGTGGCCGGCAGCACGCGTACGTGGCGCGCACCCGCGTAATGGCGGGCGAGGCCGGCATGCAGGCGTGCGCCGTCCACGCCCGCCGGCAACAGCCGTGTTTCGAGCGGGATCGTCAGCACGATGCCCTGCCGGTACCCGCCGTACGACGGCACGAACAGCGGCCGGTGCGCGAGGCCCGCATGGCGCACGATTTCCGGCGGATGCTTGTGCGCGAGGCCGAGCCCGTACACGCGCAGCGCCGGTGCGCCGCCCTCGCCGCTTTCATGCGCATCCACCGCCGCGCGGCCGCCACCCGAATAGCCCGACACCGCGTGAATCGACACGGGGTAATCGGCCGGCACCAGGCCCTGCGCGATCAGCGGGCGCAGCAGCCCGACCGCGCCGGTCGGGTAGCAGCCGGGGTTGGTCACGCGCCGCGCCGCGGCGATCCGCTCGGGCTGCCCGTCGGCCATCTCCGGGAAGCCGTAAACCCACGCCGGATCGGTGCGATGCGCCGAGCTGGCGTCGATCACGCGCACCGACGGGTTGCGCACGAAGCTCGCCGATTCGCGCGCGGCCGCGTCGGGCAGGCACAGGATCGCGATGTCGCATTCGTTGATGGCCGCTGCGCGCCGCGCCGGGTCCTTGCGGTCGGCGGCCGGCAGCGTGGCCAGCCGCAGATCGGTGCGCCCGCGCAGCCGTTCGTGGATCTGCAGGCCGGTGGTGCCCTGGTCGCCGTCGATGAAAACGATGGGTCCGCTCATGTCGTGATGCTCCTGGTTACGCGTAGGACCGCGAACGAATCGCGGGTCGAATCGTGGTTCAAAAATGCCGTCGCCGATCGACGACATGACCGATCATCGCGCTCGCGCTACACTTGGAAAAGTTGAATTTCGCGACGACGAGATTCATATTTTCTGAACGTGAGTATTTCCGTCATGCGCGAAATCAGTCTTGATCGCCTCCGCACGCTAATTGCCATCGCCGACCTCGGATCGTTCGCGGCCGCCGCACAATCGCTGCACCTCGCGCCGCCCACCGTCAGCCTCCATATTTCCGAGCTCGAGGCGCGGGTCGGCGCACCGTTGCTGTCGCGCACGCGCGGCAACGTGCGGCCGTCGGCGATCGGCGAATTGCTGATCGAGCGCGCGCGGCGCCTGCTGGCCGACGTCGAGGCCACGCTCGACGACGTCGAACGGCAGGTGCAGGGGCTGGCCGGCCGCGTGCGGCTCGGCGCCTCCACCGGCGCGTTCGCGCATCTGCTGCCGCAGGTGCTGGCGCGGCTGCGGCGCGACCATCCCGACATCGACGTGCAGATCGCCGTGCTGACCTCGCACGACACGCTCGCGCAGTTGTCCCAGGGCTCGCTCGATGTCGGGCTGGTGGCGCTGCCGCAGGCCGCCGTCGCCGGCCTGACGATCTCGCCGTGGCGGCGCGACCCGGTGCTCGCGTTCGTGCCGGCCGACTGGCAGGCACCGGCGCGCGTCACGCCGGCCTGGCTGGCCAAGCGCCCGCTGATCCTCAACGACGCGAACACGCGGCTGTCGCGGCAGACCGTCGACTGGTTCGCCGCCGACGGGCATCGCCCCGCCCCGCGCATCGAGCTGAACTTCAACGACGCGATCAAGAGCCTGGTGGCGGCCGGCTACGGCGCCACGCTGCTGCCACACGAAGCCGGCGCGCCGGCGCCCGACGCGCGCATCGCGATGCGGCCGCTGCGCCCGGCGCTGTCGCGCGAGCTCGGCATCGCGCATCGCGGCGGGCCGGTCGAAAGCGCCACGCAGCATGTGCTTGATGCGCTGTGGGCGCTGCAAGCGGATTGAAGGTTGCTGGGGTCGGGTGGGCGGCGTGGGTCGGGTCGGGTCGGGTCGGGTCGGTCGGGTCGGTCGGGTCGGTCGGGTCGGTCGGGTCGGTCGGGTCGGGTCGGTCGGGTCGGTTGGCGCGGTTGGCGCGGTTGGCGGTTGGCGGTTGGCGGTTGGCGGTTGGCGGTTGGCGGTTGGCGGTTGGCGGTTGGCGGTTGGCGGTTGGCGGTTGGCGGTTGGCG
>NZ_BAAILN010000073.1:14660-15960 GCF_054589155.1 Burkholderia sp. 3C | reverse complement strand
TGCGTGTCTCGGTGCTCAACATCGAGGCGGCGCGCGCGCAGTACCAGATCACGCGCGCCGAACTGCTGCCGACGCTCGGCGGCACCGGTACGGGTTCGATCCAGCGGTTGCCGGCCGGCGTGTCGACCACCGGCGCTCCGCTGATTACGCGCGACTACAACGTCGGCCTGTCGGCGTCGTGGGAACTGGACCTGTTCGGCCGGATCCAGAGCCTGAAGGATCAGGCGCTGGCGCAGTACCTGTCGACGGCACAGGCCCGCAAGGCGCAGGAAATCTCGCTCGTCTCGCAGGTGGCCGATCAGTATCTGACGCTGCAATCGACCGACGATCTGCTGAAGGTCACGGAAGACACGCTGAAGAACGCGCAATCGTCCTACAACCTGACGAAGCTGCAGTTCGACAACGGCACCGGTTCGGAGCTGGACCTGCGCCAGGCGCAGACGGTGGTCGAGCAGGCGCTGGCCAATCAGCAGGCGCAAGCCCGGGCACGCGCGCAAGCCGTGAACGCGCTGGTGCTGCTGGTCGGCGAGCCGCTGCCCGACGATCTGCCGGCCGGCCTGCCGCTGGACAACCAGAACCTGCTGACGGATATTCCGGCCGGTTTGCCGTCGGATCTGCTGACGCGCCGCCCCGACATCATGGAGGCCGAGCAGACATTGCGCGCGGCCAACGCGAACATCGGCGCGGCCCGTGCGGCGTTCTTCCCGAAGATCTCGCTGACGGCCGCGTTCGGCACGGCGAGCCCGACGCTGGGCGGCCTGTTCAAGGCCGGCACGGCGGCGTGGTCGTTCGCGCCGAACATCGCGCTGCCGATCTTCGAGGGCGGCTCGAACATCGCGAACCTCGATTTGGCGCATGTGCAGAAGCGCATCGAGATCGCGAACTACGAGAAGGCGATCCAGTCGGCGTTCCGCGAAGTGTCGGACGGCCTGGCGGCACGCGGCACCTACGATCAGCAGATCGCGGCGCTGGCGCGCAACGAGGAGGCGCAGCAGCGCCGTTACGATCTGTCCGACCTGCGCTACCGCAACGGTGTGGACAGCTATCTGACGGTGCTGACGGCGCAAACCGACCTGTACACGGCGCAAACCACGCTGATCTCGGCGCGCCTGGCGCGCTGGACCAACCTGGTGGATCTGTACCGCGCGCTGGGCGGCGGCTGGATCGAGCAGACCGGCGATCAGCCGCGCGAAGCCGATGCACCGGTGGACTACAGCAAGCAGGCGGCGCCCGCCGCACCGGCCTCGCAAGCCACGGCAGGCTGAACGCGGCGCCTGGCGTCCCGATCCGCTCGCTTGCA
>NZ_BAAILN010000073.1:10235-14565 GCF_054589155.1 Burkholderia sp. 3C | reverse complement strand
CGGGGCGTTTTTCATGGCGGCGCCGCGCCGTTTCATCTTCTTCCGAACCCCACCCATGAAAACGCCCGGCAAAAACCGGGCGTTGTCGTTCGAGCCGCCAACGCGCGGCGCGATCAGTGCAGGTCGGCCGTGCGTCGTTCGAGATCCTTGCCGGCGCGGCGGATTTCGCATTCGGCCTGCTTCTCGCTGCGCACGCCGTTGAACATCACATTGAGGATCACGGCCGACACCGACGCGAGCAGGATGCCGCTGTGCAGGATCGGCGCGAGCGCGCTCGGCAGCTTCGCGAAGAAGTGCGGCGACACCACCGGCACGAGCCCCAGCCCGATGCTGACGGCGACGATGAACAGGTTGTTGTGGTTGCCGACGAAATCGACGCGCGACAGCGTCTTCACGCCGTTGGCGGCCACCATCCCGAACATCACGATGCCGGCGCCGCCGAGCACGAAGGCCGGCACCGAGGCGACGATCTGCGCCATCTTCGGGAACAGCCCGAGCAGCACCAGGATCACGCCGCCCGTCACGCACACGAAGCGGCTCTTCACGCCCGTCACGCCGACCAGCCCGACGTTCTGCGAGAACGAGGTGTGCGGGAACGAGTTGAAGATGCCGCCGATCAGCGTGCCGAGGCCGTCCACGCGCAGGCCGCGCACCAGCGCCTGCTGATCGACCGGCCGGTCGACCATGTCGCCGACCGCGAGGAACATGCCGGTCGATTCGATGAACGTGACGAACATCACGATCACCATGGTCGCGATCGAGAGCGTGTCGAAGTGCGGTGTGCCGAAATGGAACGGCATCACGAATCCGACCCACGGCGCGGCCGTCACGCCGTCGAGATCCACCCGGCCGAGCGCCAGCGCGATCCCGAAGCCGGCCACGATGCCGAGCAGCACCGCGATGTTCGCGACGAAGCCGCGGCCGAACTTGTTGATCAGCAGGATCAGCACGAGCACCAGCAGCGACAGGCCGAGGAACAGCGGGTTGCCGTATTCGGGGTTGCCCACGCCGCCGGCCGCCCAGTTGATGCCGACGCCCATCAGCGACAGCCCGATCACGGCGATCACCGTGCCGACCACCACCGGCGGGAAGAACCGCAGCAGCTTGCCGATCACCGGCGCGATCACGATGCCGATCACGCCGGCCGCGATGGTCGAGCCGAACACGTCGAGGATGCCGAGGCTCGGATTGGTGCCGATCGCCACCAGCGGGCCGACCGAGGCGAACGTGCAGCCCATGATGACGGGCAGGCGGATGCCGAAGATCCACACGCCGAGCGTTTGAATCAGCGTCGCGATGCCGCATGCGAACAGATCGGCGCTGATCAGGAACGCCACCTGATCCTTCGGCAACTTCAGGGCGCTGCCGATGATGAGCGGCACGGCGACGGCGCCGGCGTACATCACCAGAACGTGTTGCAGACCCAGCGTGACGAGCTTGCCCGCAGGCAGGATTTCGTCGCACGGATGGACCGTGTTGGATTGCATCTGTCTCACTCCATGATCGTGTAATCGGTGTGGTGTGACGTTATGCGGATCGCTGCACGCCAACAAGAGCACTGGGCGCTATTCCGCGATTTGCAGGCGGGATATGCGATTTTCGCGAGCGGATGCGGGGAAATCATGATGGGCGGGCGGCAGGAGTGGGAATCACGGAATTTATATCCAGTCAAAAACCGCGTGACGCCGTCGCCAAATATCACCATGGTTATGGTCTGTATCGCGTGTGGCGGATAGAGGTTTTTTGCCACGTCACAATGGCCGGATGGGTAAACCCCCGGTCAGCGCGGATTTTCATGGGGCCGGATCGTTTTGGAGGGCAGCCCGCCGGCGCGCTTTTTCCCGTTCGTTTTCGATGCGGAAATGCGACGCGGCGCGACATCGATTCGTCGCGTGACGCCATGCCGGTTTTGGCAATGGACGTTTACACTTCCGGCTGGTTCCGGCCGTGCCGCGGGGTGCACGCGTGCCGCGCCCGGACAAGGAATCCCAGTTGCCGCCCGTTGCGCGCAACACCACCGACAAGGAGCATCAACGATGAAGACGAAAGCCGCGATTGCATGGAAGGCCGGTGCGCCGCTGACGATCGAGGAAGTGGATCTGGCCGGCCCGCGCGCCGGCGAGGTGCTGATCGAGGTGAAGGCGACGGGGATCTGCCACACCGATTACTACACGATGTCGGGCGCCGATCCGGAAGGCATCTTCCCGGCGATCCTCGGCCATGAGGGCGCGGGCGTGGTGGTGGATGTCGGCCCCGGCGTGGGCACGGTGCGCAAGGGCGATCACGTGATCCCGCTCTACACGCCGGAATGCCGCGAGTGCAAGTTCTGCCTGTCGCGCAAGACCAACCTGTGCCAGAAGATCCGCGCCACCCAGGGCAAGGGCCTGATGCCCGACGCCACGTCGCGCTTCTCGATCGACGGCAAGCCGATCTTCCACTACATGGGCACCTCCACGTTCTCGAACTACATCGTCGTGCCGGAAATCGCCGTGGCGAAGATCCGCGAGGACGCCCCGTTCGACAAGGTCTGCTACATCGGCTGCGGCGTGACCACCGGGGTGGGCGCGGTGGTCTACTCGGCGAAGGTGGAAGCGGGCGCCAACGTGGTGGTGTTCGGCCTGGGCGGCATCGGCCTGAACGTGATCCAGGGCGCGAAGATGGTGGGCGCCGACAAGATCATCGGCGTGGACATCAACCCGGCGCGCGTCGAACTGGCGAAGAAGTTCGGCATGACGCACTTCATCAACCCGAAGGACGTCGAGAACGTGGTCGATCACATCGTCCAGTTGACGGACGGCGGCGCGGATTACTCGTTCGAGTGCATCGGCAACGTCACGACCATGCGCCAGGCGCTCGAGTGCACGCACAAGGGCTGGGGCCAGTCGTTCATCATCGGCGTGGCGGCGGCCGGCCAGGAAATCAGCACGCGTCCGTTCCAGCTCGTCACGGGCCGCGAATGGAAGGGCTCGGCGTTCGGCGGCGCGCGCGGCCGCACCGACGTGCCGAAGATCGTCGACTGGTACATGGAAGGCAAGCTCAACATCGACGACCTGATCACGCACACGATGCCGCTCGAGAAGATCAACGAGGGCTTCGACCTGATGAAGAAGGGCGAGTCGATCCGTTCCGTCGTGCTGTACTGACCGCGAGGCCGCGACCATGTTCGAACTCGTTTCGTCGCATGCCGCCTTCGGCGGCGAGCAGCGCTTCTATCGCCACGATTCTTCCACCATCGGCCTGCCGATGAAGTTCTCGGTGTACCTGCCGCCGTCGGCGGTGCACGACGAGACGCGCGTGCCGGCGCTGTTCTTCCTCGCGGGCCTGACCTGCACCGAGGAAACCTTCATGATCAAGGCCGGCGCGCAACGCTTCGCCGCCGAGCACGGCATCGCGCTGATCACGCCCGATACCAGCCCGCGCGGCGCGGGCGTGCCGGGCGAGGCCGATGCGTGGGATTTCGGCGTGGGCGCGGGCTTCTATCTCGACGCCACCGCCGAGCCGTGGGCGACGCATTACAAGATGGAGAGCTACATCGTCGACGAGTTGCGCGCGCTGGTGCTCGGCGCGCTGCCGATCGACGGCACGCGGCTCGGCATCTTCGGCCATTCGATGGGCGGCCACGGCGCGCTGACGCTGGCGCTGCGCCATCCGGGCGTGTGGCGTTCGGTGTCGGCGTTCGCGCCGATCGCCGCGCCGACGCGCTGCCCGTGGGGCGAGAAGGCGTTCGGCGGATATCTCGGCGACGATCGCGAGGCGTGGAAGGAGCATGACGCCACCGAGCTGGTCGCGCGCCGCGATGCGCCGCGCTACGCCGACGGCATCCTGATCGATCAGGGCCTGGCCGATCAGTTCCTCGCCAAGCAGCTCAATCCGGATCTGTTCGAGGCGGCCTGCCGCGAGGCCGATCAGCCGGTCACGCTGCGCAGCCACGAAGGCTACGATCACGGCTACTACTTCATCTCGACGTTCATCGCCGATCACATCGCGCATCACGCGAAGACGCTGCTGGCTGAATAAGCTAAATCAGCCGGTACGCAGAAAGGACAAAGCCCGCGGCACGAGCGATCGTGCCGCGGGCTTTTTCATGCCCCGCGCGGCGAGGGCGGCGCGGGATTCAGGCGTTCAGTTCAGTGCGGCTGCCGGCTGGCCGCGTCACGCGACGGCGCGATGCCGCCCGGCCAGGCTCGCCGCATAGGCCAGCGCCGACAGCGCCGTGATCCAGAAGCTGGTCGGCCAGTCGGTGTAGTAGGCCAGCGTCACGCCGAACCACGCTTCGCCGAGCGCGAACAGCGCCGCGAGCGCGACGCCGGTGGACAGCCGCGTGCTGAGG
>NZ_BAAILN010000073.1:0-10122 GCF_054589155.1 Burkholderia sp. 3C | reverse complement strand
GCACGCCGACGATCTGCGTGCAGGCCGCGACGGCCAGCGCGCAGATCGCCAGGAACAGCACCGACACGAGCCGCAGCGACACGCCCTTGGCTTCGGCCAGCTCGGGCTGCAGCGAGGCGAACACCAGCGGGCGCAGGATCGCGGCCAGCGCGATCAGGCTGACCGCGCCGATGCCGGCCAGCACCATCAGCGTGCCGTGGCTCACGCCGAGCACGTTGCCGAACAGCAGTGCCGTGACCTGGGTGGCGTAGCTCGTATAGAAATGCAGGAACAGCAGCCCCGCGCCGAGCGCGAGCGACAGCGTCACGCCGATCGCCACGTCGCGGCCCGCGAGCCGCTCGCCGAGCGCGCCCATCGCGATGCCGGCCGCGAGCGTGAAGCCCACCATGCCCCAGATCGGCGACACGCCGAGCAGCACCGCGCCGGTCGCGCCGGTGAAGCCGACGTGCGAGAGCGCATGGCCGGCGAAGGTCTGCCCGCGCATCACGAGGAAATAGCCCACCACGCCGGCCAGCACCGCGACGATGCCCGACGCGATGAACGCGTTGACCATGAATTCGTATTCAAACATCGTGCTGGTGTCCGCCGTGCGAGTGACCGGGGTGGCTGGAGTGGCCGTGGCCGCCATGCGAGTGCGAATGACCGTGCCCGCCGTCGTCCTCGTGTTCGTGATCGTGTTTTTCCACTTCGACATCGCCCGACATCACGAAGATGCGGCCGTTCACGCGCATCACGTCGATCGGCGAGCCGTACAGGCGCGACAGCACCGGCTTGGTGATCACTTCGTCCACCGTGCCGAGCGCGGCCGTGCCGTTGCCGAGATAGAGCACGCGGTCGAGCGCGTTGAGCAGCGGATTCAGTTCGTGTGCGGAGAACAGCACGGTGATGCCGAGCTCCTGCTGCACGCGCCGCACCAGTTCGACCACGCCGCGCTGATGGTGCGGATCGAGGCTGATCAGCGGCTCGTCGAGCAGCAGCAGCTTCGGTGCGCCGAGCAGGCATTGCGCGAGCAGCAGGCGTTGGCGCTCGCCGCCCGACAGCTCGAACAGCGGGCGCCGAGCCAGCGCCGTGGCGCCCACCAGTTCGAGCACGCGCGCGACATCGGCGCGGGTTTCGCGGTTGACGCTCGGCAGGCCCCAGCGATGGCCGTCGGCCGCCATCGCGACGAAATCGTAGCCGCGCACGCGGCGCCCGGCCAGCGCGCTGCGGATCTGCGGCATGTAGCCGATGGCGGGATTGCCGCGCGCCACCGGCGCGCCGGCCACCGAGATGGCGCCCTGCGCGGCCGGCACGAGGCCGAGCACGGCGCGCATCAGGGTGGTCTTGCCGGCGCCGTTCGGACCGAGCACGCCGACGAATTCGCCGGCGTCCAGGGTCAGGCTCACGTCGCGCAGGATCGTGCGCCCGCCCAGTTCGAGCGTGACGCGATCGAGTGCGAGCGCGGGTTGGGATGCGGTCATGGAATCAATGTTTGGCCAGCGCGGCGCTCAGCGCATCGAGCTGCGTGAGCATCCACTGCTGGAAGTTCTTGCCTGCCGGTTCCGTCTCGGTGACGCTGAAGGTGGGCACCGAGGCGTCCTTCGCGATCTTCAGCATCCGCTTCGTCATCGGCTCCTCGGCCTGGCTGTTGTAGATGAGCGCCTTCACCTTGCGGTCGCGCAGGTCGCTCTCGAACGCGGCGATGTCCGACGCGCTGGCTTCCGTGTCGTTCATGGTGGCGAGCTGGAAGCTCAGGTTGCGCATCTCGAGGCCGATCGCGTCCGACATGTAGCCGAACACCGGCTCGGTGGCCGTGACCGGCACGCCCTTGTACTGCGCGCGCAGCGCGGCGACCTTCGCGTCGATCGGCTTGAGCGAGGCGAGGAAGCTGGCGAGGTTCGCGTCGTACTGGGCCTTGTGGGCCGGATCGGCTTCGGACAGCGCCGCGCCGATCGCCTTCGCGGCAGCCGGCATGGTGGCGGGATCGTACCAGAGATGCGGGTTGTCGCCGGGCTTCTTGCCGACCAGATCGGCCACCACGATGGCCTTGCGCGTGGCGTTCTTCGAGGCGGACAGCAGCTTGCCCATCCACGGGTCGTAATCGGCGCCGTTGTAGACCACCAGGTTCGCGTGCTGGAGTGCGCGCGCGGTTTTCGGGCTGGCTTCGAACAGGTGCGGGTCCTGATCGGGATTGCTGAGGATGCTGGACACGGCGACGTTCGCCCCGCCGATCTGCTTGACCACGTCGCCGTAGAAATTCTCGGCGGCCACCACCTGCACCTTGGCGGTCTGGGCGAGGGCCGGTGCGGCCGGTGCGGCGAGCGAGAGCGCGGCGCAGCCGGCGGCGAGCCAGCGGGTCAGACGGAAACGGGCGCGCAGCGGCGCGCGCGACGAGGCGGCGAAGGTCATGCTTGGTCCTTGACGGGATGGGCAAACCGCACGCCCGGACGGGCGCGCGGCGGGGCGGGTCACGCGTGGGGCGTGCCCTTCGGATGGGTCTTGCATTCGCCGCACAGGCCGGTCAGCTCGACCACCTGGCGATGCATCTCGAAGCCGTGAGCCGATTCGCAGGACGAGAGCTGGTGCGCCAGGTCGGCGCCCGGAATCTCGACCGTGTCGCCGCACGAGTCGCAGATCAGGAACTGGCCTTGATGGGGCGGTCCGATCTCGCAGCAGGCGAGGAAGGCATTCTTCGATTCGATGCGATGGATGAAACCGTGCTCGACAAGAAAGTCGAGCGCGCGATAGACGGTGGTGGGCGGCATCCGGCCGCGCTCGGGCGCCAGTTCGCCGATCAGGTCGTAGGCGCCGATCGGCCGCTGGGCGGCCAGCACCTTTTCATACACCTGGCGGCGCAACGGGGTCCACGTCAGCCCGTGTTCGGCGGCAAACGCATCGGCGCGGGCGAGGCGGGCTTGCAGGGGTGAGGTCGAGGCCATGGCAGGGCACCAGTCGGGACGATGAAAAGCGAATGATATAACGTATCTCGCGAATCTGCATGAAGTGCGGCAACAAGCGGCTGCGCGCGATGCGGCAGCGCATCATCGAAAGCGGCGTTTTCGCCTTGACAGCACCGGCCCGGTATCCGATTATTCGATCGCAATCTGAGCAAATGATCATTCGGTGGGCGTTAGCTCGCTGAATGCCAAATGAAACGACGAATAACGATATCGGAGACACTCGTGAGATTGCAGGACAAGGTCGCGATTTTGACGGGCGCCGCGAGCGGCATCGGCGAGGCAGTCGCCCAGCGCTATCTGGACGAGGGCGCACGTTGCCTGCTCGTCGACCTGAAGCCGGCGAGCGGTTCGCTCGCGGCGTTGATCGAGGCGCATCCCGAGCGCGCCGTCGCCATCACGGCCGACGTGACGCAGCGCGAGGACATCGCGCGGATCGTCGCCAGCGCCGTGGAGCGCTTCGGCGGTGTCGACATCCTGTTCAACAACGCGGCGCTGTTCGACATGCGCCCGCTGCTCGACGAATCCTGGGACGTGTACGACCGCGTGTTCGCGGTCAACGTGAAGGGCCTGTTCTTCCTGATGCAGGCCGTGGCGCAGCGGATGGTGGAGCAGGGCCGCGGCGGCAAGATCGTCAACATGTCGTCGCAGGCGGGCCGCCGCGGCGAGGCACTCGTTTCGCACTACTGCGCAAGCAAGGCGGCCGTGCTCAGTTACACGCAATCGGCCGCGCTGGCGCTCGCGCCGCACCGGATCAATGTCAACGGCATCGCGCCGGGCGTGGTGGATACCCCGATGTGGGAGCAGGTCGATGCGCTGTTCGCGCGCTACGAAAACCGTCCGCTCGGCGAGAAGAAGCGCCTGGTGGGCGAGGCGGTGCCGCTCGGCCGCATGGGCCTGCCCGCCGACCTGACCGGCGCGGCGCTGTTCCTCGCGTCGGCCGATGCCGATTACATCACCGCCCAGACGCTCAATGTCGACGGCGGCAACTGGATGAGCTGACGCCATGGCCGAGATCGTCGTCGCCGGCGAGCTGCTCGCCGAATTCGTGGCCCTGAAGCGCGGCCAGGGTTTTGCGGAGCCCGGTGAGTTCGTCGGCCCGTTCCCGAGCGGCGCGCCGGCCATCTTCGCCGATCAGGCGGCCCGGCTCGGCGCCTCGGTGGCCTACGCGGGCTGCGTGGGGCGCGACGCGTTCGGCGATGCGATCGTCGCGCGGCTGGAATCGCACGGCGTCGAATCGCGCGCGATCCGGCGCGTGGCGCGGCCCACCGGCCTGGCGTTCGTCGCCTATCGCGACGATGGCAGCCGCCAGTTCGTCTACAGCATCGACGGCAGCGCCTCGGCCATGCTGGAGGCCGCCGACGTGACGGCCGAGATGTTCGAGGGCTGCCGCTATTACCACGTGATGGGCTCGTCGCTGACCAGCGAGAACGCGATCGCCGCGATCAAGCACGGCGTGATCGAGGCGGCGCGGGTGGGCGCGAAGATCTCGTTCGATCCGAACGTGCGCCCCGAGATGCTGTCGTTCAAGCCGATGCGCGCCGCACTCGAAGCCTTGCTCGATGCCTGCCACCTGTTCCTGCCGAGCGAAGCCGACCTGCCGTTCTTCTGCGGCCCGCAGGCGCCCGAGCGCGCGATCGCCGGGCTGCTGGCCACGCGGCCGCTGCTGGAGCGCGTGGTGCTCAAGCGTGGCGCGGCCGGCAGCACCTCGTATGACCGCCAGGGGCAGATCGAAGTGGGCGGCTACGACACCACCGAGGTCGATCCGACCGGCGCCGGCGATTGTTTCGGCGGCACGCTGGTGGCGAGCCTGATCCAGGGCTGGCCGATCGACGCGGCGCTGTCGCGCGCCAACGCGGCCGGTGCGCTGGCGGTGGCCAAGGTCGGCCCGATGGAGGGCAACAGCTCGCCCGCCGACATCGTCGCGTTCCTGACCCAGCGAGGTGTCGCATGTCCGGCCTGAGTTCCGTGGCGGCGCCGCGTGCGGCCGCCGATGCGGGCCGCACGCTCGGCGCGATCTTCGAAGCGAACCGCGCGGGCGCGGTGCGCGGCATCTATTCGGTCTGCAGCGCCCATACGCTGGTGCTCGAGGCGGCGTTCGAGGCGGCGCGCGACGACGGCTCGCCGCTGCTGATCGAGGCCACCTGCAACCAGGTCAATCATCACGGCGGCTACACCGGCCTCACGCCGGCCGATTTCCGCCGCGAGGTCGAGGCGCTCGCGCGGCGCACCGGCTTCCCCGTCGAGCGGCTCGTGCTCGGCGGCGATCACCTCGGCCCGAACCCGTGGCGGCACCTGCCCGCGAAAGACGCGATGCAGGAAGCCGCGACCATGGTGGCCGGCTACGTGGCCGCCGGTTTCACGAAGATCCATCTCGACGCCAGCATGGCCTGCGCCGACGACGTCGCGCCGCTGTCCGACACCGTGGTGGCCGAGCGCGCCGCGCGCTTGTGCGCCGCCGCCGAGGCCGCGGCCGAAGCGGCCGGCACCGCGCCGGTGTACGTGGTGGGCACCGAAGTGCCGGTGCCGGGCGGCGAAACCGCCGGCGAGGGCGATGCCGCCGCCGGCCCGATGTCGCACATCAAGGTGACGCGCGCCGACGCCGTACGCGTGACGCTCGACGCCCATCGCGACGCGTTCGCGCGCTACGGGCTCGACGCCGCGTGGTCGCGCACGGTGGCGGTGGTCGCGCAGCCGGGCGTGGATTTCGACGATCGCCAGGTGCTCGACTACGCGCCGACGAAAGCGGCCGAGCTGGCCGCCAGCATTCTCGATACGCCGCGCTTCGTGTTCGAGGCGCATTCCACCGATTACCAGACCGAGGCCGCGCTCGCGGCGCTGGTGCGCGATCACTTCGCGATCCTGAAGGTCGGCCCGGGCCTCACGTTCGCATTGCGCGAGGCGCTGTTCGCGTTGTCGTACATCGAGGACGCGCTGGTGGACGATACTGCCCGCTCGCGGTTGCGCGACGTGGTGGACGACGCGATGCGCGCACGCCCCGAACACTGGGCGCCGTACTACCGTGGCGACGAGGCCGCGCAGCGCCTCGCGCGCCAGTTCAGCTACAGCGACCGGATCCGCTATTACTGGCTGCAGCCCGCCGTGGCCGCGGCGGTGGAGCGCCTGTTCGCGAACCTCGCGCGGCACGCGCCGCCCGAGACGCTGGTGGCGCAATGGCTGCCGGATGTCTACGAGGCGCGCCGTTCGCACGCGCTCGGCGACGATGCCGCCGCCTGGGTCCGATTCCGGATCCGCCAGACGATTGCCCGCTACGCTCGCGCGTGCGGGATGCAGCAAGACGGGTGAGGCCACGCGCCTGCTCGATCGACGACAGACCGTAGACGACAATCGATAACACAGACACAGGAGACATGCCATGCAAGGACAGACGCTCATCGCCGCCGCCGTGCGACTTCTCGCCGGCGCCGCGCTCGCCTCGTCGGCGCTCGCCGCGCAGGCGGCGACGCTGACCATCGCGACGCTGAACAACCCCGACATGATCGAGTTGAAGAAGCTGTCGCCGGCGTTCGAGAAAGCGAACCCCGACATCAAGCTCAACTGGGTGATCCTCGAAGAGAACGTGCTGCGTCAGCGCGCGACCACCGACATCACCACCGGCAGCGGCCAGTTCGACGTGATGGCGATCGGCACCTACGAGGCGCCGCAATGGGGCAAGCGCGGCTGGCTCTCGCCGATGACGGGCCTGGCCGCCGACTACGATCTGAACGACGTGGTGAAGACGGCGCGCGATTCGCTGTCGTACAACGGCCAGCTCTACGCGCTGCCGTTCTACGTCGAAAGCTCGATGACCTACTACCGCAAGGATCTGTTCGCGGCCAAGGGCCTCAAGATGCCCGACCAGCCGACCTACGACCAGATCGAGCAGTTCGCCGACAAGCTGACCGACAAGGCCAACGGCACCTACGGCATCTGCCTGCGCGGCAAGGCCGGCTGGGGCGAGAACATGGCCTACGTGTCGACGCTCGTGAACACCTACGGCGGCCGCTGGTTCGACGAGAACTGGAACGCGCAGATCACCTCGCCGGAATGGAAGAAGGCGATCACGTTCTACGTGAACCTGCTGAAGAAGGACGGCCCTCCGGGCGCCAGCTCGAACGGCTTCAACGAGAACCTGACGCTGACCGCCTCGGGCAAGTGCGCGATGTGGATCGACGCGACGGTCGCGGCCGGCATGCTCTACAACAAGCAGCAGTCGCAGGTGGCCGACAAGATCGGTTTCGCGGCCGCGCCGGTGGCCGTCACGCCGAAGGGCTCGCACTGGCTGTGGGCCTGGGCGCTGGCGATCCCGAAGACGTCGAAGCAACAGGACGCCGCCAAGAAGTTCATCACCTGGGCGACCTCGAAGCAGTACGTGGAAGCGGTGGGCAAGGACGAAGGCTGGGCCTCGGTGCCGCCGGGCACGCGTCAGTCGACCTACGCACGCCCCGAGTACAAGGCCGCCGCGCCGTTCTCGGATTTCGTGCTGAAGGCGATCGAGACGGCCGACGTCAACGATCCGTCGCTGAAGAAGGTGCCGTACACGGGCGTGCAATACGTCGGGATTCCTGAATTCCAGTCGTTCGGCACGGTGGTGGGCCAGTCGATCGCGGGTGCGGTGGCGGGCCAGATGACGGTCGATCAGGCGCTGGCTGCCGGCCAGGCCGCCGCCGACCGCGCGGTGCGCCAGGCCGGCCTGAAGAAGTAAGGCCGCCTCGCTGCCGTCATGCGCGATCCGGCCGCGGCCGGATCGCAACGCTGCGGCGCGCGCCGGGCCTCGCCCGGCCGCCCGCACGAGATTCGAGAGGTCCGAGCATGCGACACCTACGTCTTCCCTTTCATTCCACGGCGCCCATGACCGATACGTCTCCCGCTTCCTCCGAGTCCGCGCGCGGCAAGCCCGCCCGCTGGCTCGTCACGCCGTCGGTGGCGGTGCTGCTGCTGTGGATGTCGATTCCGCTGGCGATGACGATCTGGTATTCGTTCACGCGCTACAACCTGCTGAACCCCGATGAAAAGGGTTTCGCCGGCCTCGACAACTACCATTACCTCGCCACCGATCCGTCGTTCCTGCCGGCGATCTGGCACACGCTGGTGCTGATCGTGGCGGTGCTGGCGATCACGGTGATCGGCGGCGTGCTGATGGCCGTGCTGTTCGACCGCAAGTTCTACGGGCAGGGCATCGCGCGCCTGCTCGCCATCGCGCCGTTCTTCGTGATGCCGACCGTCTCGGCGCTGATCTGGAAGAACATGATCCTGAACCCGGTGTACGGGCTGATCGCGCACGTGATGCGCGCGTTCGGCATGGCGCCGATCGACTGGTTCGCCGAGTATCCGCTGGCGGCGGTGGTGATGATCGTCGCGTGGCAATGGCTGCCGTTCGCATTCCTGATCCTGTTCACGGCGATTCAGTCGCTCGACCAGGAACAGAAGGAAGCCGCGCGCATCGACGGCGCCGGCCCGATCGCGATGTTCTTCTACATCACGCTGCCGCACCTGAAGCGCGCGATCGCCGTGGTGGTGATGATGGAAACCATCTTCCTGCTGTCGATCTTCGCCGAAATCTACACGACGACGGGCGGTGGCCCGGGCAACGCCACCACCAACCTGTCCTACCTGATCTATGCGCTGGGCCTGCAGCAGTTCGACGTCGGTCTCGCTTCCGCCGGCGGCATTCTGGCCGTGGTGCTGGCGAACGTGGTGTCGTTCTTCCTGGTGCGGATGCTCGCCAAGAACCTCAAAGGGGAGTACGAAGCATGAGCGACCTGAGCGTAACCCAAGCCGCGGCCGCCACGCCGCGCAAGACCGGCGGCGGCCTCGACAAGCTCGGCCGCGCGATTCCCGGCGTGCTGGCCTGGCTGATCGCGCTGCTGCTGTTCTTCCCGATCTTCTGGATGGCGATCACCGCGTTCAAGACCGAGCAGCAGGCGTATTCGATGTCGCTGATCTTCACGCCGACGCTCGACAGCTTCCGCGAGGTGTTCGCGCGCAGCAACTACTTCGGCTTCGCCTGGAACTCGATCCTGGTGTCGGTGGGCGTGACCGTGCTGTGCCTGCTGCTGGCGGTGCCGGCCGCCTACGCGATGGCGTTCTTCCCGACCAAGCGCACGCAGAAGGTTCTGCTGTGGATGCTGTCGACCAAGATGATGCCGTCGGTGGGCGTGCTGGTGCCGATCTACCTGCTCTGGAAAAACTCGGGACTCCTCGATACCGTCAGCGGCCTGGTGATCGTCTACACGCTGATCAACCTGCCGATCGCGGTGTGGATGACGTTCACGTATTTCGCCGAGATTCCGCGCGACATCCTCGAAGCGGGCCGCATCGACGGTGCCACCACCTGGCAGGAGATCGTCTACCTGCTGATGCCGATGTCGCTGCCGGGCCTGGCGTCCACCTCGCTGCTGCTGGTGATCCTGTCGTGGAACGAGGCGTTCTGGAGCATCAATCTGACCAGCTCCAATGCCGCGCCGCTGACCGTGTTCATCGCGTCGTACTCCAGCCCCGAAGGCCTGTTCTGGGCCAAGCTGTCGGCGGCCTCGTTGCTGGCGGTCGCGCCGATCCTGATCGTCGGCTGGCTGTCGCAGAAGCAACTGGTGCGCGGCCTCACGTTCGGGGCGGTCAAATGAGCCTGCCCAACGCGAACGGAACGGGCGGCCGCGACCGCCTGCTGATCTGCGATTGCGACGGTGTCCTGATCGACAGCGAAGCGGTGGCGGCCGGCGTGCTGGTGCGCGAGCTGGAAGCGCGCTGGCCCGGCGTCGAGGTGCGGCCGATCGTGATGCCGCTGCTCGGCCTGCGCACCGAGCGCGTGCTCGAAAGCGCGGCCGCGCAGGCCGGGCGCACGCTCGACGCGAACGAGGTGGCGGCGATCCGCACGGCCGTCGAGCGCGCCGCGGTGCTGGCGCCGGCGGTGGACGGCATCGACGCCGCGCTCGACGCCATCGCGCTGCCGATCGCCTGCGCGAGCAACAGCAACCGCGCCTACGTGGAAGCGGCGCTCACGCGCACCGGCCTGAAGCGGCACTTCGGCGAGCGGCTGTTCTGCGCCGACAGCGTCGAGCGGCCGAAGCCCGCGCCGGACGTCTATCTGGCCGCCGCGCACACGCTCGGCTTCGCGCCGGCGCACTGCCTGGTGGTGGAGGACAGCGCCACCGGCATCACGGCCGCGGCCGCGGCCGGCATGACGGTG
>NZ_BAAILN010000072.1:0-2933 GCF_054589155.1 Burkholderia sp. 3C | reverse complement strand
CGATAGGCCTGGATCAAGAAGTCAGCCAGCGCGCGTTTGCGCGCCGGCTTCATAGCTTTTTTTGCACCACCTCCTGCAGCATCTGCTTGTCCAGACTGAGGTCGGCGACCATGCGCTTGAGCCGGGCATTTTCCTCTTCCAGTTGCTTCAAACGCCGTAGCTCGGACACGCCGAGGCCGCCATACTTCTTTTTCCAGTTGTAGAAGGTGGCCTCCGAAATGCCCATCTTTCGGCACACTTCCGTGACCGTGGTGCCCAGTTCGGCCTGTTTCAACGCGAAGGCAATCTGCTCTTCCGTATACCTCGATTTCTTCATGCAAACCTCCCGCCCGTCAGGGTTTCAAATTTGCCAGAAATCTCCAGTCCTCGCCGCTACGGTTTTTCGGGGGGAGATCATTTCGCGCGCGCGCCAGCTCCCGTAGAGGTTTTTTCTGTAACCCATACCACAAGGACAATACAGCGCTTTCTTACCCCCGCTAGAAGCACTTCTCTTTCGAAAAAAGTAGCGTTTCTATTTGGTGCCCACACGATCTGTGTAATATCCGGAAAGACACAACGAAAGCTTGTCGCGAAACCGTTTACATCTCGCGACAGGCTCAGGCCAACACCGGAATCGGTATTTTTCGGCATGACGCTCCGTTAGAAAAACATATATCGGGCGATTTTTCCGAAAGCGGATTGACCGCCGGTATTTTAAAAATAACGGGCAATAACAATAGATGAGTGCGACTTCCGAGGGGTTGAGTTACCGTTTTTCGACGGCCTATGCGCCCGAACGCGAACGTTTCGATGCCTGGCGTGCCGACACCGGTGCGCTGTTCGACATCGGCATGCTGGAAGACGACCACGTGCCGTACGATTCGCAGTTCGATTTCACGCTGCTCGATCAGCTCATGTTCGGCGGCCGTCAATGGCTGCGCCCCGATCACCAGGTCGAACACGCGATGAGCCGCTCGCCGCAGCGAATCCGTTCCGACGGCCTCGACGGCTATTACCTGCAATTGCAGATCAGCGAAACGCTGTACGGCACGGCCGGCCGCAACACCACGATGAACATCGGCCCGGGCGACATGTGCATGCTCGATCTGGCCACGCCGTTCGAGTTGAAGGTGACGACCGGCGACACCATCTGCATGGTGCTTCCGCGCGACCTGCTGCCGGCCGGCGCGGCCTCGCTGCACGGTCGTTCGCTGTCGCACGGCATGGGCGCGCTGCTCGCGGACTATCTGCGATCACTGCGCCGGAACATCCCGCAGATCAGCGCCGACGAGATGCCCTACGCGATCCAGGCCACCAAGAACATGCTGGTGGCCTGCCTCGCACCGACGCTCGACACGCTCAAGCAGGCCGAAACCGAACTCGATGCGATGTTCGTGAACCGCGTGAAGGACTATATCGAGCAGCACCTGCTGTCGTCGGATCTGACGCCGGACAGCATCTGCAAGGCGATGGGCATCTCGCGCTCGAAGCTCTACCGCCTGTTCGAGCCGACCGGCGGCGTGGCGCGGCTGATCCAGCACAAGCGCCTGCATCGCGCACGCAACGTGCTGATCGATCCGACCGCCAAGCGCATGCGGATATCCGAAGTGGCGTGGCGGCACGGCTTCGTCAACGAGAAGCACTTCAGCCGGCTGTTCAAGGAAAAATTCGGTGCGACGCCGAGCGAGATTTCGGCGCGCGAGTTCCGGCGCGACTCGGTGTGGACGCAAGCATCGGCCGAGCAGGCAGCCGCGGCGACCAATTTCAGCGAGTGGATGCGGGCGTTCGTGTCGCTGTAAGCGATGCGCGGCGCGTATCGGCATCGACACGCGCCGCCGGCTCAAAGTCGGCTCAACGCCTGCTCAATTCTGAATCAGCGGATTCAGCGTGGTGCACAGGAACCCCGTGCAATTCTTCGGCGCGAAGTACACCGAAACAATCGCCGGCGGCGACGTGCCGAACGCCATGTCGCTGAAATACGCGTTGCCCTGCGCACCGAGCGTGTTCGATTGCGTGATGAACGCGGCGCTGGTGGTTTGCGGCGTGGCCGTCTGATACGTGAAGGTCGGCGATTGCGTCTGATCCTTGACATAGACCGTGGCCGAGCTGCTGCCGAACACCTGCGTGCCCTTGGCGCGGAAACCGCGCGCGCCCTCGGCGTTGGCCTGCGTGAGGAAATCGCTCGAACTGGCCGGCGCGGCCGGCGCCTCGTAGGTGTAGGTCGCGCTCGACGCGCCGTTCTTCGCGTACAGGTTCAGGAACGCGCCGCCGATCGAGGTCGGCCCGACGAACCAGTAACCCGATTGCCCTTGCGTGTTCGCTTGCGTGAGGAAATCGGCCGGGCTCGAATTGTTCGACAGGAACTGGTAGCTGTAGGTGGCCGACGAGCCGTCGTTGCGATACAGCGTGCCGTAGGTCAGGTCGCTGTCGTAGCGGAAGCCGCGCCCGCCTTCCGAATTCAGTTGGGTGAGATACGCGCTCTGCGTGGTCTGCGTACTCGGCAACTCGTAGGTATAGGTGCCGGCCGAGCCGTCGTTCACGTAGATCGAATGCGTCGTGGTGCCGTCGCCCGAGAAAAACTCGTCGCCGACATAGCGAAAGCCCTTCGCGCCTTCGGCGTTGAGCTGCGCCAGGAAACTCGTGGCATCGGCCGCGGACGTCAGCGCCTCGAAACGCGACGTGAACGTGCTGCCGCCACTGCCCGAGCCCGACGAGCCGCTTCCCGACGAACCACTGCCCGACCCCGACGAACCGCCGCTCGTGCCGCCCGATGAGCCAGACGATGAGGAACCTGATGCTACGGACAACGAATCGTCCCCGCCACAAGCGGACAGGGTCAGACAGGCGAGCGCGATCAGCGCGGCGGCTTTTTTCATGGCGACCTCGAAACAATGAAGCGATGGAAAAACGACGCGGAGATAACGGCCCGCAAGCAGCGAGGCAGGCCGCGCGGC
>NZ_BAAILN010000071.1:66856-84398 GCF_054589155.1 Burkholderia sp. 3C | reverse complement strand
AACGGAGAGGGAAAAAGCCGGGCGCGGAGCCGACGGCGCGCCGCGCGAGGCCGCGCCACGGCGGCTTGCGAGATGAACGGAGAGGGAAAAGCCGGGCGCGGAGCCGACGGCGCGCCACGCGAGGCCGCGTCACGGCGGCTTGCGAGATGAAACGAAGACGGAGAAAGAACGGCGCGGAGCCGGCGGCGCACGTCGCGCCTGCCCGCCCACACCCACCGCTTACACGCCGATCGCGCGCGCGGCCGTATCGAGTTCCTGGTTCAGCACGCGCTGTTCGTCGGCGGTCAGGCCGCCGCCGTGCTGGGCGCTCATGTCGTTCGCTTCCTGGCGGATCACGTCGAGCCGGCGATGCAGCGCGCGGCCTTGCGGGGGCGGATAGGCGCCGCTCGTCACGCGCGAATCGATGCGCCCGCCGAGGCTGTCGATCCGGCCGAGGATGTCGTTCATGCGCTCGACGCCCACCGGCGGCGGCGCCGGTTGTGGCGGGGGCGGCAGGGTCGGCTGGACGGGAGCAGGTTGAACGGGGCGCGGACGCGGCGTCCATCGCTTCGGCGGCGGCGTGACCACGCACGCGGCCAGCGAGGCGACGAGGGCGGCGCCGAGGGCCGTACGGATCAACCGTTGCATGAATCGTTCTCCTTGTGGCGGATCGGTGAGGCGCGAATGCGGGTGTGGCGTGCCGAAAACGAAGCCGGCCCTCTCGGGGCCGGCCGTTTGAAGCACGATTGAGACTATTCCTAAGTCAGTTCGGGTTCCCGAGACTTTTGTAACGGTTTGTACCGGCGAGCGCGTACGCCGGGGTCAAAACGCTTCGCGCACGAACGGCAGGCGGCGGCCTTCGCGCTCGCTGCGGTCGGCCAGCTCGATGATCGCCATCACGTCCACGGCGTCCTGCGCCGCCACCGGGAACGGCGCGCGATCGTGGATCGAGGCGGCCAGCGCGCGGTAGAACTCGGCGTATTGGCCGTCGAGCGTGGGCACCGGGCGTTCCGTCTCGACGTCGCCGTCGAGCAGATGCAGCACGCCGGGGTGATTGCCGCCGCCGAATTCGACGTCGTCGGGCGTCAGCCCCGCCTTGAGTTGATCTTCCTGGGTGTCCAGCCCGAACTTCTGATAGCCGCCGCGCGTGCCGAGCACGGTGAAGCGCGCCGGCTCGATCGCCGCGAGCGCGCTTGCGTGCAGCGCCACTTCCTTGTCCGGATAGCCGAGCACCAGGTGGATCAGGTCGGCGGCCTCCGAGCCGTCGCGGCGCGCGCGCACCGTCGCGCTGACCGTGTCCGGCGCGCCGAACAGCGCCAGCGCCTGGTCGATCAGGTGCGGGCCCAGATCGAACAGCAGGCCGCCGCCGCGCGTCGCGTCCTCGCGCCAGCGCTGGCGGATCTGCGGGCGGAAGCGGTCGAAGTGCGATTCGAACCAGGTGATGCGGCCCAGTTCGCCGCTCGCGACGAGCTGGCGAACGGTGAGGAAATCGCCGTCCCAGCGGCGGTTGTGGAACGGCGCGAACACCAGCCCGCGATCGGCGGCGAGCCGCGCCAGCGTGCGCGCCTCGGCCGAACTGAGCGTGACCGGCTTGTCGACCACCACGTGCTTGCCCGCGTCCAGCGTGCGGCGGGCCAGATCGAAGTGGGTGTCGTTCGGCGTGGCGATCACCACGCATTCGACGTCGGCGTGCGCCAGCAGCGCCTCGAAATCGGCCACCACGGCCGCCTGCGGATAGGCGGCGCGCGCCTTCTCGGGCTGCCCGGTGGCGATCGCCGCGACCGTGGTGCGGCCGCTGTGCGCGATCACGGGCGCGTGGAACGTCGCGCCGGCGAAACCGAAACCCATCAGACCTACTTTCAGCAAAGAAGCCATAAGCGAATCCTGTCAGCGAGCGAGATCAAACGAGCGGCTATTGTGGCACGGCGAAGCGGGGCGCGAACACGGCGGCGCGTCGGGCGAGGGGCCGCCCGATTCGTTGTCCGGCCCCATTTTGGCGTCACGATCGGCACGCAGGCGGCGTGTTAACATGCGGCCTCCCGCGTCCGTCGTATTCCGATCCGCGCAGCCTCCGGCGGCGCGCACCGCGCCCTGTTCGAAGGCGCGGCGGCGGCGCCGCCATCCGCATCTCCAGTCCGTCAGCCACCATGTCCGCAGGTCTCAATGCCGCTCAAAACGAAGCGGTGCGCTATCTCGACGGCCCCTGTCTCGTGCTCGCCGGCGCCGGCAGCGGCAAGACGCGGGTGATCACCCAGAAGATCGCCCATCTGATCGAGAACAAGGGGTTCGAGCCGCGCCATATCGCGGCCGTCACGTTCACCAACAAGGCCGCCGCCGAAATGCGCGAGCGTGTCGGCAAGCTGCTCGAAGGCAAGACGCTGACCACGCCCGGCAAGGAAGGCCGCAAGGTGCCCGTGAACCAGCTCACGGTGTGCACGTTCCACTCGCTCGGCGTGCAGATCCTGCGCCAGGAGGCCGAGCACGTGGGCCTCAAGCCGCAGTTCTCGATCATGGATTCGGACGACTGCTTCGGCATGGTGCAGGAGCAGCTCGGCACCACCGACAAGGGCCTGATCCGCAAGATCCAGAACATCATCTCGTTGTGGAAGAACGGACTCGTCACGCCCGAGGAGGCGCTCGCGATCGCCGCCAACGAGGACGAGCAGCAGGCCGCGCTGGTGTTCCGCAATTACGTGGCCACGCTGCACGCATACCAGGCCGTCGATTTCGACGATCTGATCCGCTTGCCGGCCGAGCTGTTCGAGCGCAACGAGCAGGTGCGCGACCGCTGGCAGAACAAGCTGCGCTACCTGCTGATCGACGAATACCAGGACACCAACGCCTGCCAGTACACGCTGCTCAAGCTGCTGGCCGGCCCGCGCGCGGCGTTCACGGCGGTGGGCGACGACGATCAGGCGATCTACGGCTGGCGCGGCGCGACGCTGGAGAATCTGGCGCAGCTCGGCAAGGATTTCCCGAAGCTGCACCTCGTGAAGCTGGAGCAGAACTACCGTTCGACGGTGCGGATCCTGACCGCCGCGAACAACGTGATCGCCAACAACCCGAAGCTGTTCGAAAAGAAGCTGTGGTCCGAGCACGGCATGGGCGACACGATCACCGTCACGCCGTGCAACGACGAGGAGCACGAGGCCGAATCGGTGGTGTTCCGGCTGTCGGCGCACAAGTTCGAGCGGCGCACGCAGTTCCGCGACTACGCGATCCTGTATCGCGGCAACTTCCAGGCGCGGATCTTCGAGCAGGTGCTGCGCCGCGAGCGGATTCCGTACGTGCTGTCGGGCGGCCAGTCGTTCTTCGACAAGGCCGAGATCAAGGACCTGTGCGCCTATCTGCGCCTGATCGCCAACGCCGACGACGATCCCGCGTTCATCCGCGCCGTCACCACGCCGCGCCGCGGCATCGGCAACACCACGCTGGAGGCGCTCGGCTCGTTCGCGGGGCAGGCCAAGGTGTCGCTGTTCGAGGCGGTGTACATGGGCGGCATCGAGGCGCGGCTGTCGGCGCGGCAGGTCGAGCCGCTGCGCATGTTCTGCGACTTCATCCAGCGTCTGACCGAGCGTGCCGATACCGATCCGGCCACCACCGTGCTCGACGACATGATGGAGGCGATCCACTACGAGGCGTATCTGTACGACGCGTTCGACGAGCGTCAGGCGCAATCGAAGTGGCAGAACGTGCTCGAGTTCCTCGAATGGCTCAAGCGCAAGGGCACCAAGCCCGAAACCGAGGCCGTCGATGGCGAGTCCGAGGGCTTCCATAACGCCGACGGGCTCGCCGACACCGGCAAGAACCTGCTCGGCCTGATCCAGACCGTCGCGCTGATGTCGATGCTCGAAGGCAAGGAGGACGACCCCGACGCGGTGCGGCTGTCCACCGTGCATGCGTCGAAGGGGCTGGAGTATCCGCACGTGTTCCTGGTCGGGGTGGAGGAAGGCGTGATGCCGCACCGCGGCAACTCGGAGGACGAAGCCGTCGACGACGCGCGCATCGAGGAAGAGCGCCGGCTCATGTACGTGGCGATCACGCGTGCGCAGCGCAGCCTGCATCTGAACTGGTGCAAGAAGCGCAAGCGGGCGCGCGAGACGGTGGTGTGCGAGCAGTCGCGCTTCATCGTCGAAATGGGGCTCGACGAAGCACCGCCGCCCACGCCCGAGGAAGCGCCGATGACGCCGAAGGATCGGCTGGCGAGCTTGAAGGCGTTGCTGCAGAAGTAAGCCCGGCGGCGCGTTTCGATGAGAATGGCCCGTGCCGCGGATTGCGGATACGGGCCATTTTTTTGTGCGGGCGCCGGGCGGGCTGCGCGGTCTGGCTTACTTCGCCGCGCCCACCATGTAGTCGACGGCCGCCTTGACGTCCGCGTCGGACGCGTTCGAACCGCCCTTCGGCGGCATCGAGCCCTTGCCGTGCAGCGCGTAGTTGTAGACCGTGTCCATCGGGTCCTTCAGGCGCGGCGCCCAGTCCGCCTTGTTGCCGAACTTCGGCGCGCCGAGCACGCCGGCCGCGTGGCAGGCCATGCACACCGATTCGTAGAGCGCCTTGCCTGCGCCCGCGCCGCCGGCCGGCGCCGCAGCGGGGGCCGCGCCCGGCTTCGGCAGCGCCGCGATCGCGGCCATTGCGGCGGCGGCTTGCGCGTTCGCGGCGGCGGCTGCGTCGGGGATGGCCGATGCGTCGGTTGCACCCGAGGCTGCCGTTGCGCCCGACGCGGCGCCCGGCGCGCCTGTCGCGTTCGGTGCCGCGTTCGGTGCCGCATTGGCTGCCGGCTCGGCCGGTTCGGGGAAGGTCGCGCCGCCCTTGTTCGCCATGTAGACGACCGCGCGCGCGATCTCGAAATCGCTGACGTCGTCGGGGTTCGTGCCGCCGCGCGCGGGCATCGCGCCCTTGCCGGCCAGTGCGGTGTGCAGCAGCGTGTCGTAGCCCTGGGCGATGCGCGGCGCCCAGTCGCCCGCGTTGCCGAACTTCGGCGCGCCGGCCGCGCCCGCCGCGTGGCAGGCCGCGCAGACCGCCGTGTAGATCGCTTCGCCGGTCTTGTAGGTACGGGGTGCGTTGGCGTCCTTGACGTCCACCTGGGCGAGCGGCGCGATGCGCGCGGCCACGGCGGCGTCCGACAGGCCGTCGGTGCCCGCGCCCACGCGGAACGCGTGATCGACGTAGGTGGCGAGCAGGATGATGATCACGATCGGAATCGCGAACGACGCGACGATGACGGCGATCAGTTGCCCGGGCGTCTTGATGGGCGCTTCGTGATGGGGCTGATGGGGCGCTTCGCTCATGCTGGCCTCGTCTCCGTGAATAGGAATTAGGTCGGGTCCGGCTGCGGCAGAATGGCTGTTGACGGAAGCTCGAATGATTATAGACGGCTCTTTTTCACCCGGAAGGGGGCAGCGCGGCGGGCGTTTACCCGCAAGCCGGGAGCCGCGCGGGAGGCGGCCGGCGCGCGGTGGACGCTGTCATGGAAACAAGGTATGCTCTCGCTCTTGCCGGCGTTGCACCCAGGTTTTACGGGGTCGTGACGCGGTTTCTAAAAGCGCCCGTAGCTCAATGGATAGAGTACTGCCCTCCGAAGGCAGGGGTTGCTGGTTCGATCCCAGCCGGGCGCACCAAGCCTAGTCAGGCATTCAGCGGTTTTTCTCCCTCGTCGTTCCTTTGTCGTGCAGCTGGATTGCAGCCGCGCCGGTTTCCGTTCGCGCGGCCATTCCGATGCAGTTCCCGTTGGCTTTCCCCCGGTTTTCCGCGTTTGCGCCCCGGCCCGTCATCGGCCCGGTATCGACCGTCAGTGGCGTGGCCCATTGCGCCAGGTGGTCCGCCGACAGGTGCGCGTAGCGCTGCACCATCTCCAGCGTTTCCCAGCCGCCGAGTTCCTTGAGCACCTGGAGCGGCGTGCCGCGCTGGACGTGCCAACTGGCCCAGGTATGGCGCAGGTCGTGCCAGCGGAAGTCGGCGATGCCGGCGCGCTCGAGCGCCTTGTGCCAGGCCAGCGTCGAGGTCTGGTGGACTGGTCTGCCGTGGTAGACGAACACGCTGTCGCGGCAGCCCGGCGCGCGGGGCACGGCCTGCTGGCGCAGCAGCACCGCCAGTGCGGTATCCGAGAGCGGCACCGTGATCGCCTTTTTGGCTTTTGCCTGATCGGGGTGGATCCAGGCGACGCGGCGCGCCAGATCGACCTGCGACCACTGCAGGCCGGTCACGTTGGCGCGGCGCAGGCCGGTCTCCAGGCTGAAACGCGCCATCTCGGCCAGATGCGGCGGCAGCTCGGCGAGCAGGCGCTCGGCCTGGGCCGGCGTCAGCCACCGGATCCGCTTCTCGGGCAGCCGGGTGCGCCGCGTGACCGGCGCGCGATCCAGCCATTCCCATTCGACGGCCGCGTTCAGCACCGCCTTCAGCACGCCGATCACGCGCCGCACGGTGGCGGCGCTGGCGCCGCGCTCCATCGCCACCGGGCCGTTGCGGGTGCGTACCGTGAGCGGCTCGCGGCGCTTGGCGAGTGCGATTGCATCGATGCGATCGCGGTCGATCTCGGTCAGCGCCAGGCCCGACAGATGCCGGTCGAGCCAGCGCAGGTGGGTCTTCGAGGTTTCCAGGCTGGGCAGGCCGTCGCGTTCGCTCACGTAGCGGATCACCGCGTCGTTCCAGCTATGACGCGGCTTGACGCCGAGTCGCGCCTGATTCCACAACTGCACCTTCAGCCGGTCGTGGAATTCCTGCGCCTGTTCCTTGTCGCGGGTGCCAGTGCTTCCCTGTAGCGGCGTTCCGCCACCTGGGGGGTAGAGCTTGTATTGCCAGTTCGGGCTGGTTTTTCGTTTGTAGAGCGACATGTCGAGACGGTTTCCGGGTGATGAGGGGCGCCCTGCGGTTCGCGCGGGAGCCATTCCCCGGCGAGGTAGCGTTGCAGCGCCAGGGTCGAGAAGATCCAGCGCTTGCCGACCTTGCGGCCCGGCAGTTCGCCGGCGCGGGCCTTGAGCCGGATCGTTTCCGGGTGCGCGCCGAGCAGGGCGGCTGCACCGACCAGGTCGAGCGTGGCCAGCAGCTCGGTGGCGGTTTCGCACGGCGCGGCCGGCGGCAGCGCAACACGTGGACTCGCGGGATTCCTGGAATTCATCGGCAAGTCCTTGATCGGAAAGGGTTTCGGGCGCCATCGCCGGCCACGCTCGGGGCATGGCGGCCGGCCGCGACTGATGGCGCGAAAAATCGGCGGCATCTGTCACCGGCGGCAAAACAGTCGCGACTCGTGGCGCATGGCCCGGTTTCGTGCCGGCCCTCTCCGCCCCCTTCCTTTCCTTTTCCTTCAATGATTTGAAGAGAGAGAGAAAAGACGGTGTGCCGTACTTCGTTCGGCCGGGCGATGGCAAAAACAGCGGGACTGATGGCGCGGCCGGTGTCATTCGTGGCAGCAGGTTTCTTTCGAATCAAGGGCTTGGGTGAAAAGGCCCTGGCCAGCCACGTGTCGCGTGCGCTGCCCGGGCACCCCGGCGGCGCAAGTGTGAGCGCGAGCGGGCTGCCCTCGCGCTTCCGGGCCGGCGTCTTTGCGCAGCCGGGGCGATTGGCGGGGGGCACGGGGGGCAGGCAGGTCGGCGGGCCGGGGCGCAGGGTCGGGATCGCGTTCATGCCGGGCTCCTGGCCAGCGCGTCCGAGGCGAGGTCCTCGCGGATCGACACGTGCAAGCCGAAGCTGGCCAGCCGCTCCAGCGAAACCGGGGTCAGGTATGGCACGCGGCGCGTGTAGATGCGGCGCTCGACCTCTTTCTCGCCCACCACCACGCCGGCCTGCTTCAGTTGCGCCTTGAAGATGCGATCCGATTTCACCGGCAGCCCGTTCCACTTCTCGCGCAGCGCACTGGTGTGAGCCAGGTGATCCATCACGTGGCCGGTGCGCAGCAGCAGGCAGAACTCGCCGTCGATGGTGTCGAACGTGAACGGGTGCTGATAATTGCCACCGTCGATCTCCGACAGCACGGTCTCCATGATCCAGACCCACGGCTCGCGATCGGCGCTGGTCTCGGCCACGTGGCCGTTCATTTCGGTGAGCAGGTCGCGAGCGAACTCGCCCTCGGCCGGGTCCATGCCGGCGAACTCGCACAGATAGCGCCAGGCCAGCGCGACGGCCGCGTAGTTGCCGGCCATGCGCCGCGCGCCGTCGTCCTCGCCGCTGGCGCGGCAGTTGGCGAGTGCCTTGTCGCGCAACACCGCGTAGTGCTCGAGCACGGCGTGCCGGTTCAGTCCGGCCAGGAACGCCAGCCACTGCCGCAGCGGGAAGCGCGGCAGCGCGTCGGGCATCAGCGGGCCGCGCTTGCCGGTCAGCGTGGTGCGCACCAGCTTGCCGAGCAGGCTGCGCACCGGCACGTCCTCGCCGGCCAGCATCACGGGCGCGCAGAGCAGGTACTCGGTCATGTCGCTGCCGCGCCGCGTGACCGTGTACTGATAGTTCTCCTGCAGCAGGCCGACGGCCTTGTCGATCACGTCCTGGCGGCGCGCCGAAAGCTCCTCCCAGCCGACCGGATGGCTCGTGTGGCTGATGCTCGTGAGCAGGCGGAATTCGGTCTGCAGCGATTGCCCGGAGAACATCGTGAACGCGAGCGTGCGCTCGAGCCGCTTGATCAGCGTCGACTTGCCGGCGCCCTTGTTGGCCTGCACGGTCAGGTGCGGCCAGAAGCCGAGCAGCGCCTTCAGGTGGCCGCCGAGCGCCCACACCAACGGGATGGTCGCGGCGTTCTGGCGGAAGGTCTGCTGGTAGGCGACGATCACGCGTCGCGCGTCGGCCACCGGCCCGCTCGGGAACGTCAGGTTGTGATACGGGCACTGCTTGTCGGCCTCGGTGAAGTAGCAATCGGGGCCTTCGTTGACGATCAGCCTGCCGTCGCGCCAGGCCAGGCCCACGAAGTTCGCGGCCTGGCGCGCGCCGAGATCCGCGCCGCGCTCGAGGATGTTGACCATCCGCTTGAACGGCGACGGCGCCCAGATCGGGCCGAACTTGTTCCACTGGTCGACGTTGTGCAACTGGTCGTCGAGCATCACGCGGCGGATCAATTGCGCGCCGTGGCGCGGCGCCTGCACCGATACGGCGAAGTAGACGGTGGGCGCCTGATCCTCGTCGCCGGTCATGGTGGCGGTGGCGCTGGCCACCGAGACGCGGCTGATGCTGGCGATCCGGAAGCCGCAGAGATCGGCCAGCACCGGCGTCTCGGCGCCGCTTTCCTCGTTGCGCTCCATCTTGCTGATATGGCTCGTGAAATCGGCGCGCACGCGAAAGCGCCAGTACTGCGCGAAGTCGTGCGAGGGCAGGAAGATGCGCGGCCGGCCGCGGCGCGTCGCATCGCCGGCGAGGCCCGCGATCAGCCAGGGCTCGGCTTGTTCCAGCGCGCGCGCCAGCTCGGCCGCGCCGCGCAGGCGCAGGTAGTCGTTGACGTCGTTGATCGGCGGCGGCGAGGCGTTGCCATCGGCGAGATCGGCGAACCAGTGGCTCTGGTCGATCAGCATCGCGCCGATGTTCAGGCTCGTGAGCCGCTCGTAGAGCGCCCAGGCTGCCTCGGGGCCGGGGCGGTGGCCGGCGCGCGGGTGGCCCTCGCCGAACGGCGCGTCGTTGTCGAGGCAGATCAGGACCTGCTTGCCGCGCAGGCCGGTGAAATCGATGGCCTCGACGTTCGCCAGCCCGCGCAGTGCGAGCGCGGCCGTGCCGGGCAGCGCGCAGGTGTCGATCGACAGCGCGTTGATGGCGCTCTCGACGATGAACACGCGCCGTGCGCGCTCCAGGCGCCGCGCGTCGGCGGTCCAGCCGTAGCCGGCCTTCTCGCCCTGGGTCTGGGTTTTCACGCCGCCGTTCAGCGGCGGGTCGAGATAGCGCATGTCGACCGCGACGATGTGCCCGTCGGCCGGCGCGCGCACCACGAATGCGGCGGCCGGGCCGCCAAAGCCGGTCTCGCCGGCCGCCAGTTTCGCGCTGGTCCAGCCGTTGAAGCCGAGCGTGCGCGCGGCGAACGCGGCATCGATCGCCGCCGCGCCGATGCCGCGCCCGGCCAGATAGTCGCGTGCGCGCTCGCGTTCGGCGAGGCAGCGTTCGGCGATGTAGTCGACGGTCGATTTCGCGCGCCGCTCTTGCGCCGGGCGTTCGGTCGCAATGCCGTAGCTGTCGTGCAGGTAGCGCAGCGCGTCGGCCAGGTTGCCGCCGCGCGCGTGCATCACGAGGTCCACGCAGGAGCCGCCGGCATCGGCGCTGTGATCGCGCCAACCGGTGCCGTGCTTCGGGTGGTCCACGTAGATCGACAGCGAGGGGCTGCGGTCCTCGTGATGCGGCGAGTGGTAGAGCGCGCGTTCGCCGCCGCGGCCGCGCTTCAGGCCCAGGCGCTCGGCCAGTTCGTGCAGGTCGATGCGCTGTTTCAGTTCGTCGATCGAGGCCATGGTCAGGGGCGAGGCTCCGTGGGTTGCGTGGGCGAGGCGAAGGCGAGGGCGCGCAGCGCGTTGGCCGAGGCGGGGAAGCCGAGGGCGAGGCGGGCGGTGAGGGCGGCGAGAAACGGCCCCGGCATGCCGGCCGGGGTGGCGGCAGCCGCGGCGGCGATCGCGGCGAGCAGTACCGCGTCGTGCGGGGCGATCGGATGAGCGTTCATCGGCAAGCCTCCGTGACGATGCGGGGCGAGGGCAGGGCCATCGGCAGGCGCGAAGTGCGCTCGCGCATCAGGCAGGCCGCGGCGTTGACGGCGCGTCGCAGCGTGCGCCGACGCATCGCGGCCTCGAAGTCGCCGATCAAGCACAGGTATTCCCAGCTCGCACGCAGTTCGGCGCGGCGCGGCGGGAGGCAGGCGGCGGACGTGGCAGCCAGGCCACGCGGCTCGCCAATTTCGGGCAACAGGGTGCCCGGTTCGAGCGCCGGAGCGATCGAACCTGGAACAGGGTGCGTCATGCTTTTCTCTTTTTTCGGGCAAACGGATCCCCTCACGCCGCGCGGGCGCGCTGCGAGGGGACGACGAAACGCGGAAGGGCGGGTTTAGACGGGCAGGTCGAGTTGCTGCTCGCCGCGTTCACGCACGTGCGGCGAGAGCGGCAGTTGCAGCGTCGGGTCGGGCATGGCCGAGGGCGAGAGCGTGCGCGCGAACTCCATGTTCACGACGTAGGTGTGCCCGCATTCGACGTTGTTGCACTGGTAGGTGACTTCGCGAAAGGTCGGCGACATTTCGCGGCTGGTGCGCGCGGTGGCGCGCGTCCGGCAATGCGGGCAGCGGTTCAGGATGCGCATGATCGGGGTCCTCCGGGCGAGGCGTTGAGCGAGGCCGCGGCCGGCCGTTCGCTGCAGGGTTCGATTTGGTATGGGGTTGGGGCGCTGCGGGGCAAGGCGGGCTTCGTGCTCATCCCTCGGGCTTGCCGGCCGCCACGCGCGCCGCGCGCATCGCCCCGATCAACAGCGTGCGCGCGGTGCTCGACAGCGATCGGTTCTGTACCTGCGCCGCGCGCTCGAGTTCGGCGCGTTCCGGCTCGGACAGATGCACGTAGAGGGGCTTGCCCGAGCGCGGGAAACGCGGGGAGCGGCGGGGTCCTTTGGCGGTCATCACGGTGGGTATACTGGCTCGCTTAGTCTTGCGTTAATGTAAGCTCAGTGTGTCATCCATTTTTATAGACGTCAACATTTTGAATGGAAATTTAATGGACAGTGTGGGGAAACGGCTGCGCGGCGAGCGGATGCGCCTGGGCTTGAGTCAGCCCGAATTTGCCGCGCTGGGAGGCCTTAAACACAAGACGCAGCTCAATTACGAGGCCGACGTCAGCGCGCCCGACGCGCGCTACCTGCTGGCATTGCGCGAGGTGGGTGTCGATATCTGGTACGTGCTGACGGGCGAGGTCAGCTTCGCGGCGCTGCCCGCCGACGAAGGCGAACTGATCGACGGCTACCGCCAGCTCAACGAGGCGGGCCAGGCTGCGGTACATGGTTTCATCGCCACCTGCATCAACACCGGCTCGATGATTCTGGGTGGCGAAGGTGCGGGCGCGCCGCGCGTCAAACGGCTCGCGGAAAACCGTCGCGCAGCCCTCGATCAGCGCATGGCCGAGAACGTCGAGCGGGCCATGGCCGAGGTCGAGCGCCTCAAAACCGAGCGCGCCGGCAAGCCGAAGAAGTGAGTACCGAAGGGCGCGCGAGCCCCCTGATTCTGGTCATCCGAGAGGCAATCGTCAGCTTCAGCTGAGAGATTCGACAGCTTGATACTGTATGGATATACAGTATTATCTAGCTCCATCATGCGCTGCCATTCCGAGGCAATCCGTTGCCGTGCGGCGCTGTTGTCGAACGTGTCCGTGGGAGACCAAGAACAAATGCAAACCAACCCGAAACCCGTCGAACGCATCAACGGCGCCGCGCCGCAGGCCGAGCGTCCGGGTAATCCGGCCGCTCGCCTGCTCTCCGTGCCGAATCTGCATTCGACCGCACATCTCGATACGCAGGAGCGCGAGGAAGCATGCGCGGCGATCGATACCGCGATCGATTCGGTGGGCGTGGTGCTGGAAGCGGCCCTGGCCGCGATGACGACGCTAGGCCGGGTGCGCGCCCTGCTCAATCGCGGCGACGACGGTCACGGCGGCGCGGCCTCGGCACCGCGCTAGCCGCGCGCCGGGCGACTTCATCGGCATCTGCGCCGACCGGGCCGGGTTTCTCGGCCCGACCTTTCCCCCTATTCCGATCCCCTCTTTCGGCTGCGGCCTGCCCGATGCGGCGGCCGTCTTTCGCGACCCGCGTTGCGCGCCGCGTTCGATACGCCTCCTCCCGGGTGTTTTCCCGCTCACGATGACGTCGCACCCGGCGCGCTGCCCGTCGCCGCAGCCGTCTGGCCGGCGGACTTTTTCTCCGCCTTGGCGTCCTCGCGCGTCTCGAGATCGAGCTCGGTCTGCAGGCCGTTGTTGTCGAGCGTGTGCCGTGCCGTCTTGATCAGCCATTCGATTGCGTCGAGTTCGGGCTTGAGCCCCACGAAGCTGACGGGCGTTTCCGGAAACACTTCCGGCCGGCCGCGCGCGAGCGAATAGGACAGCGTCTGCTTGCCGCGCTGGATCCGCTTGTATTCGGCCTGGGCCGCCGCCATCGCTTCCTCCTGGGACGCATAGTCGTCGGTCAGCACCTTGACGTTCTTGTCGGTCGCGCCCTTCACCGTGACCGACAAACGGCGGCCCTGGCCGTTCGAGTGATAGTTCGCGCGCACCGCGTCGTACTTGTCCCGATCGGCCGAGCGGTACTGGTGGTGATCGCCGTCGGCGCGCGTCAGCGCGAGCACGGCCAGCGGCTTGCCGCTCGCGCTCTTGCCGGTGTCGATCGGCATGAACAGCAGCCGCTTGTCCTTGACGTTCATCACCGCGTCGTAGCGCTTGGCCAGGCGCGTCAGGAACGACATGTCGGATTCGTGCGTCTGGTCGATATGGGCGATCCTGATCGACGCCAACGCCGCGCCCACCACCGGCTGCAACGCGTAGCGCGCGGCGATCGTCTGCACGATCGCGCCTACCGTCTGCTGATGCCAGCTACGCTCGCGCCGCTGCTGCATGCCCTCGCTCATCGAGGCCGAGTGCGCGCTGACCGACAGCGTGTCGGGCGCACCCGACCAGGTCACCGTGTTGACGACGTAGGTGCCCTTGTCCACCAGCGGTTCGCCGCTCCAGCCGATCGCCACCTTCAGCTCGGCGCCGAGCGTGGGCAGCGCCAGGTCGCCGCGCGTGTCGTCGAGCGTGATCTCGACCGTGTCGGCCTGATCGGCGCGGTTCTCGGTGATCTTCAGCGATTCGAGGCGCGGCGCGAACAGCATCGAGATGTCGCGTCCGTCGAGCGTGATCCGGTAATCGGGCTGTGATTCGACGCGTGCGATGCGGCGCCGTTCGCCCGGGCTGCGTTCGTTCGAGTTGCTCGGCATCAGGCGGCCTTGGTCTGGGTGGTCGAGGCGTTCGTGCCGGCGCCGCCCGAACCCGTGGTCGTGCCATCGCCGCCGGCAGGATCGGGGGCGGCGTCGGTCATGCGCATCTCGCTGTCGTCGACGCGCGTGAGCGTCAGCGTGAACGCGATGCGGCGCGGGGTGCCATCGGGCGTGTGGTAAGTCTGCGTTTCGTTGAGCGCGGTGATCAGGTAGGCGCCATAGACGTTGCCGCCGCCGTCCACCAGCACGTAGGCGTCGCCGTGGTCGGCCATCGCGGCGAGTTCGTCGATCGAGGCGATCGAGCCGATCGTCTCGGGCGCGACCAGGCCTTCGAGCGTGATGGTGTCGTCGCCGGGGCCGACGTACTGGCGCGCATCGCGCTTGCCGATCCGCGTTTTCGATGCGTGCTTCCAGCCACGCGCACGCGCGAGCTGCTGGAACGGCGCCGAGGTGAGGCTGAAGACGAATTGGTCGAGGGACATGAGCATGGGGATGACTCCGGGTTAATCGTGCAAGGCGGCGGTGGCGCGCTGACGCAGCTCGCGATCGCGCTTGTCGAGCTCCTCCCTGACGAGTTGCGCGACCACGCGTGCATCGACGTTGGCCGGCGCGTAGACGTTGATCACGGCTGGCGCGGCCGGCACCGTCACGACGGTCGGCGCGGGCGGGCGGGCGCTGTTCAGGGGCGCGCGCATGTCGAAGGCCATCGTCGGCCGGTCCGGCATGGCGGCCTGCGTGAGCGGCGGCAGCAGGGCCGCGCTCGCCAGGCTGGAGCCCACGAGCAACTGGCTGGCCGTCAGCGTGCTGACCACCATGCTGGGGATCTTCGACGCGTCGCCCGGCGGCATGGTCGGCGGTTTGACGGGATCGGCGGCCGTGGCGGCGCCCGGTTTCGGCGGCCCGTCGCCCGCCGCCGCGCCGGATTTGGCCCCGCCGGAGAACCAGCCCTTGATCTGGTCGCGATGTTCGAAGGCCCAGGTGCCGGCGCCGATGCCGGCTTGCAACAGCAGGCCGGCCGGCGTGATGCCGCCGAGCAGGCTGCCGATGCGCAGCGCGCCACCGAGCAGGCGCACCGCGGTGCCGGCCGTGCCGGCTCCGCCGAGCACCCGTGCGGCCGTGGCCGCCATCGGCGCGATGGCGCGGCCGACGCCGCCGAGCCTGCCGAGCAGGCGGGACGCGATCGATGCGGTCGCCGCGCCGCGTCCTGCCGCCGCGACGGCCGGCGCACGGGCCGCGAGCGCCGAGATCGCATTGCGCGCGACGGGGGCGGTTTGCGTCACGTTTCGACCCGCCGCCAGCGCGTTGCGGGCGGCCGCGCGTGCCGTGCGCGCCCGGCGTGCGGCGGAACCCTTGCCGCGCCCCTTGCCCGAGCCGCCGGGCGTGTTGGCAGGTGTGTTGCCGGACGGACCGGCATTGTCGATTACGGCGCCCGCGAAATCCTTGGCGCTGCCGCCGAGCGCCGACATCAGGCTCTTCGCGGTTTTCAGCGCGCCGATCGCCGCGAATAGCCCGCCGGCCAGCATGCCCGCACCGGCCAGCAGGTCGCCGAGTACGGTCGTGACGGTGCCGATCGTCTGCGCGACGCCGCGATGCGCATCGATGAACGGGGTCAGCTTGCCGAGCCCCGTCTGCGCGGCGTCGAGGCTGGCGTTGTAGGCCGGCTGGGTGCTTTCGCCGGCCTGCAGCTTGAGCGTGTCGGTGCCGGCCTTCAGTGCGGCCTCCTTGCCGCGCGTGGTGGTTGCGGCGAGCGTCGCGCTCGCGGCGATGGTCCTGGCGCTGGTGGCGTCGTGTTCGTCGCTGCCGATCTTGTCCAGGTTGGCATAGACCGCCCGCATGTAGTCGGCGCCTTCCTTCTTGCTGAAGAGCGTGCTGATCTCGGCGTTGATCTGCTCCGGGCTGTCGATGCCGCGCGCCTTCAACAGCGGCAGCAGCACATCGCGCAGCCATTGCGCGGGCGACTGGCGCAGCAGCGCGACGTCTTTCAGCGCGTCCGGCGCGAAGCTGTCGGCCTTGCCGTCCTTGCCGTAGTGAATGCCCTTGCGGTCGAGCAAGCCGTCCTTGACCAAGGCGCCGATCGATTGCGGGGTCATGCCGTGGCCGTCGGCGAGGTTGTCGATGAGGACGGCCAGTGCGCTGCCGGCCTTGTCGCCGCCGCCGAGCGTGTTGATGACGGCGTTCGACTGAAACCACATCGCGGCCGAGCTGAGGCCGTTGGCGGCCGCGCCCGCCGAGGTGGCGAACTTGACCAGCTCGTTGGCCTTGATGTCGCCGCGATTGGCCGCGATCAATTGCTGGATGTTGTCGAGCTCGCCCTCGCGATGCGCGTTGTCCTTGAGGGCGCCGCGGGTGACGGCAATCGCGGCGAGATTCTTGAACGCGGTGTCATTGGCCTGGGCCTGCTGCGCATCGTAGAGCGCGAGATTGGTGAAGTGGACCTTGGCGAACTGGTCGGCGACCTTCTCCGCCATCGTCTCGCTCTCGGTCATGCCCTGCGCATCGCTGACATACGAGAATTTCTCGACCGTGCTGACGCCGGGCAACTGCGCGGTGCGGGCATAGTGCTCGGCGGCCTGGATCGACTTTTCGTTGGCGCCGGCCGCGAGCATCCGGGCGCGCACGTCCTCGAACTTCTTGGCCTCGTCCATGGCGACGTTGACCTTCTCGCGAATCCAGTTGCCGGCCTCGCCGAGCTTTTCGCTGCCCTCCTTGATGGCTTCCCGGCGCTTGCTCCACTTTTCGCGGTTTTCCTCCTGCCGGGTGGCGTGTTCGAGCGAGGTGGTGGTGGCGTCGATGTTGCCCTTCAGCGCGCGCTGCTGGGCGGCCAGGTTGCGCGTGTTGAGCCCCGCGGCGCCGAGTTCGGAGGACAGCGCGCCGATGGCGCGCGTCTGGCCGCGCTGCTTCGTTTCGAGCTCGCTGACCGCGCCGGTGGCGTTGGCCAGCGCCGCGATCAGCCGCTGCGACGGCTGGCCGGAGGCCTGCAGCGAGCGCGACAGCGTGCCGACGCGTTCGCGCGCGTCGGCGAGCGCTTTGTTGGTGTCGGCGAGTTCGCCGCGCATCGCGCGCAGCGACTTGACCGATTCCTGCTGCTTGCCGAGCTTCTCCAGCTCGGCCTTCAGCGAGGCGACGTCCCCGGCCGCCTTTTCCGCCGGTTTCGATACGCCGAGATTGAGCGAGTCCCGGATCGATTTCGTCCAGGCGGTGATGGTGTCGAACATCACGCGCAGGTTGTCGGCGTTGTTCATGTTTCCTCGTATCCGCTACGTATGCGCGCGCGTTCGCGCCAGTCCATCAGCTCCGCCAGGCAGAAGCCGTCCATGTCGCGCGGTGTCCAGTGGAACACCGTCGCGATATCCGCCATCGCGTCTTCTACGCGCTCGGGGATTCCATGCTCGCTTTGAGCGCTTTCGGCATCAAAAAACCGGCGAAGATGCCCCCCAGCGCAACCAGGTCGGCCGGGTCCATCGCATGCACGTCGGCCGGCGTCAGCGCCGGGCTCGTGATGCGCGGCAGCACCTTGCACAACGCGTCGACGTCGAGATTGACGAGCGCCGACAGCGAGGTGCCGCGCAGCGCGCCGGCGTCCGGCTTGGCGAGCGTCACCTGGGTGAGCGTCTGCTCGCCGCGCGTGATCGGCGTATCGAGCGTGTGCGTGTTCGCGGCGTTCTCGCCGTTCGT
>NZ_BAAILN010000071.1:42982-66781 GCF_054589155.1 Burkholderia sp. 3C | reverse complement strand
GGTGTTCATGTCGTCACTCATGGTGGCTGGATTGGGATGAAATCAGTGGGGGTGCCGCGCCTTTTTGGCGCGGCACCGGGCATTACAGGCCGATCGCGTTGCGCAGCCCGGACGCGAGGTCCGTGCCGTTGACGTTCTCGATCATGTTGATGAAGTCGAGTTCGATCAGCACGAAGCCGTTGACCGACAACTTGTAGTAGCTGGCGTTGGTGGTGACCTTGAAGCTGGTGTCGTCCTTGACCTTGGCCTTGCCCATGTCGATTTCCTCGTGACGGCCGCGCACCACGATCTCGACCGAATCGAAGCTCGCGCTGTCTTCGGCCTGGTAGGCGCCGGCGAAGCGCAGCAGCACGCCGTCGTGGGTCGTGACGCCCCACTGGCCGAGCACGTCTTCCATGAAGCCGCCGCAGGTCCACACCAGCTGGATTTCCTCGTTGCCGAAATCGAGCTTGACCGGGCCGTTCATGCCGGCGCCTTGCCAGGCCTCGGTCTTGCGCTTGAGCTTCGGCAGTTCGATTTCCTGCACCTCACCGGCGAAGCGCGTGCCGTTGTAGAACAGGTTGAAGTTCTTGAGTTTGCGTGGCATTCCCATTGTTCGGATCTCCTGGTTATGCCGTCACGCGATCGGCGAACGTCGCGAGATAGCGGTCGGTGAAGCGTTGGCGCAGCATCAGGTTTTCGAGCGGCGGCACCGGCGTGTAGTCGTAGTCGATGTACATCGCGCCCGAGGCAAGCTCGTCGGACGTGTTCGGCTCCGGGTCGTACCAGGAGCTGCCGCCGATCAGGTAGCCGTTGGCGAGCTGCCGGCGGAACCAGCCGTTGATGTTCTCGATGATGTCGCGGGCCAGCGACGGGTTCAGCGCGCCGTCGACGTTGCCCATCTGCGCCTCGGCCAGCGAATCGGCGATCACCTGCGCGGTGCGCGTGTAGTTCTCGAACACGAACTGGGTGTTCGCGGCGCACGTACGCGAGCCCCAGAAGCGGTAGCCGTTGTAGTTGACCAGCGTGGTGACCTCGTTCTCGTTCAGGTAGCCGGCGTCGGTGGCCGGGTCCTGCAGGTCCCACGACACGTCGGCCGAGAGGCCCGTGGCGCCGTTCACGACGACGTTCGACAGCGTCTTGTGCCAGCCGATGTCGTTGTCGATCTTGGCGCGCAGGCCGGCGGCGATCGCCGGAGCGGGGATCGTGACGGTCGTGCTGGTGGTGTCGTCCCAGCCGAGGAAGTCCGGCCACACCACCATCAGTTCGCGTTGACCGAACTGCTTGCGGTACGTCACGGCGTCTTCCTTGGTCTTGCAGCCCGACGCCGAGACGTAGACGAACGCCCGCAGCGATTGCGCGAGGGTGGCCAGCGCGTTGGCCACGGCCTGCGTGTCGAGGCCCGGCGCGACCAGAATGCGCGGCTTCACGCCGAGCTTGGCCTGGGCCGTGAGCAGCGCCTGCGCGCCGGTGTACTTGCCGTCGGCGGTGACCGAGCCGATCACGTTCGAGGTGGTTTCGGCGTCGTCCTTGCCGTCGGCCACGCGCACGACCACGGTGATCGGCTTGGTCTGCTGGCCGATCGCGTTGAGCGTGCTGCGCAGCGTGCCCTTGGTGCCGGCCTTGCCGAGCGCCGAGACGACGTTGGTGAGCAGCACCGGGGTGTTGAGGGGGAAGGTGGCGTCGTCGGCGTCGGAGGCCGTGCAGACGATGCCGAGTACGGCCGTCGAAACCGAGCGGATCGGCGGGCCGCCGTTCGTGACTTCGATGACGCGTACCCCGTGGTGGTAATCCTGCGGCATAGCTAAATCTCCAGTGGTGAGAGGGGCGTGGTGAAGCGGCGCGCGGCTTACGGCTGCGCGGTCGAGGTCGATGCCGGCGCGGGGGCCGGGGTCGGCGTCGATTCCTGGGTGGACGCGGTGTCCTGCGACGGGGCGGTGGCGGCCGGGTCCTGGGCGGGAGCCGGTTGCGTCTGCGTGGCGGTCGGGGCCGGTGCGGCGACGGACGTCGCGGTTTGCGACGCTGCCGTTGCCGGCGTGTTGTCCGGCGCCGGCACGGGTGCGGCTTCCGCCGGCGGGACGTAGGCCGCGGGTTGCGCGGGCCACGCGACGTCGTCGGAGGTGCCGGCAGCGTCCATCGCGGCGACGAGCGCCATCTGATACGCGGCCCAGGCCTTGAAGTAATAGATGCCTTCGGCGTCGAGCTGGCCCGCCGCATAGGCGTCGGCCTTGCCTTCGTTGGCCTTCTTGGCCTTGGTCATCAGCATGTCGAAGGTCTGCTGCACGGCCGCGCGCTTTTCTTCCTCGATCACGGCGGCGGGCACGACCCATGCGCCGTCGACCCAGGCGTAGCGCGCGGAAGGACGCGGCTCGGTGGTGAGGCCCAGCTCGTCGGGCGTCTTGCCGGCGACCGAGATCTCCACCGGCTCGCCGGTATCGGTGCGGTAGCAGATCCGGCCGCGGTAGTCGGGCAGCAGGAACCAGGCGCCGTCGCGATAGAACGGCCAGGACGTCGGCGTGCGCTCGGGCGGCGTGTCGGACGTGGCGTTGGCGGGGATCAGCCAGCGGCCGTCGTTTTGCGGGTCCGTGTCGGGCTGGCCGCTGCTCAGGTATTCGCCGGTCGTCGAGCTGTAGTTGTGGATCAACATGGTGTGCGGGTCTCGAGAGTTAATAAGCGCGGATCATCGCGAGCAGGGCGATGTTTCGCGGACGCGATTCGTTGCCGCCGTCAGCGTCGATGGTGATGGCGTGGGTGTGGTTGCCGTTCGGCGTGATGCTGATGTTGTGGTTGTGGGTGGGCGAATCGTTCAGCCAGATGCCGGTGCCGGCGGCATAGGTCGAGTAGTAGGAGGAGACGGAGAACGGCCCCACCACGACTTGCTGGTTCCCGCCACCGCCGCCGGACGGAATGGGCGTTCCGTGGCTGTGGCCCGGATCATTGACGCCGTGATTGTGTTGACCTTGCCAGTCGGTCCAGGAGGCATGTCCGTGGTCGCCGGACTGGGTTTCCGACGCGCCGTGCGCGTGCGAGAGGTTTTGCCCGGCCTGGGTCGTCCCTGCCCCGCGCTGCGGATCGACGTCGCCGCGGTCGTCCGACCAGCAGCGGATGAATTCGCCGCGCAAGTCGGGAATCCGGAACGTCGACGTGCCGTTGCCGGTCGAGAAGCCGCCCTGACGGCCCGCATTCCAGTCGGCATCCGTTGCCAGTGTTCCGCTTGCCTGTGCGTAGGCCCACAAGGCGGGGTAGTCGGCCCGATTGAGCTGCGTGCCATTGAGTTTCAGATAACCGGCACGCGCGCTCGTGCGCGACTCGTAGACGATCTGCCCGATCGACGATGCACTCAGGGTCGCCATCACCCATTCAGTGGTGGCGAGGCGCGTCGAGCGATCGTTGGCGGCGGGCGTTGGACCGAACACGTTGCCGTTGAAGCGCGTGCCGTCCGTGGCGAACCCGACGATCGGCTGCGTATTGCAGGTGACGCCGAACTGGCCGTCGGCCGTGTGATAAAAACCCGTGTCGGGCGAGCCATCGTTGACGAACGTCAACGATGGCAGCAGGGGGGTGCCCTCGTCGAGGAACAGGCGTTTGCCTGGCCCCATCGTGACGTTGCCCGAAATGGTGCCTCCGCTGCGCTTGTCGAGCGGGTCGACCATCGCTTCGGTCCAGACGCGTTGGCCATCGATGCGGAACGTGCGATCGGCGATGTAGTACTGGAATGCACCGTTGTTCGGCGTCCACCAGCCGTAGCCGTCCTTGTTCGAATACAGGAAGCCTTCGACGGGGCCGACACGGATGGACCCTTGACCCAGGCCCGTCCCCACACTCAACTCGTTGACGACGTTCACGACGCCGCCGAAGCTCGTGCCGTTGCCGTTGCCGTCGATGGTGACCATGCCGTTGCCGAGCTGCCACGAGAGCGGCCGGTAGTCGTTGCATGTCCCGGTGGGGTCGCCCTGCTTGGTGGACAGCAGGTAGGCCGAGCTGCCGTCGTTGCGGATCATCGCGCCGTAGTTGCCGGAAATGGCGCGGAAATTGGCGCCGCCCGTATCGGTCTGATTCGACGCGACGCCGCCGGTCGTCATGACGTTGCCGGCAACCTGCAGCAGATTGCTGCCATCGTCGGTGGTGGTGCCGATCTGCACACGGCCCGAGGGCAGCACGCGCAGGCGCTCCTGGTTTTTTGTGATCAGCGAGGTTACGCCGCTGCCCGTCGCGCCGAGCATCGTGTTGCCGTCGCCAATTGCGGAGAAATAGGCCGTGAGGTCGTCGGTGTTGACGATCGCGCGGGCCTTGCCGCGGCCGGTCGTCAGCGCGCCGAGCCCGACGATGTCGCCGCCCGACTGGACCGTCGAGACGCCGTCGTCGTTGACGTTGCCGAGCAGCACCCGTGCGCCGCCGACCAGGCGCATCACGCGGGTCAGTTTGGTGTCGTCGTGCGCGTCGTTGGGCTTGCCGTTGATGAGGAAGTCGAGATATTCGCGGCCCCAGGTGCCGTTGTCGAAGCCGCCCTGCACGGCGCCGACGAGGCGCGGATCGAGGTCGCTGACACGAGTATCCGAGAACGTGCCCCAGAAGCGCAGCTTGCCGGGCATGCCGTACGTGCCGGCATCGGCCGAAAGATTGAGCTGCGCGTCGTTGCTGCCGACGTTGCGGCGCACGCCCACCGGCCCGTTGAATATCCCGCCGTCGTACGACATGTAACGTGCGGCCGCGCCGGCCGGCGTGACGGCGCGCACGTCGTCGGTGCCGGCGCGGACTTCGTCGTGCGTCGCCAGTTCGACCACGCCCTGGCGCTCGGTGGTGGCCGGCGGATTCAGGAACGACGTCGAGCCCAGTTGCAGCAGCGAGGCGTCGATGGTCGCGAAGATCGCATCGGCGGCCAGCAGCAGCATGGCTGCGGGCGACTTCTCCATGATCGGCGTGCTCTGCACATACGCGCCGAACAGCACGCCGTTGTCGAGATAGAGCCCGAAGCCGTACAGCGAGTATTGGTCGTCGGTGTTGTCCTGGATCACGACGTGGATCGTGTCGGGCGCGACGTTCTCGCCACCGAACGTGGTCACGCGCTTGCGCTCGTTCGGCAACGTCTGCAGGCCGCGGTCGAACGCGAACGCCGCCGTGGCGAGGCCGATCGCGCTGATGGCGTGCGCGGCGCTGCCGGTGTTGCCCGCGGCGACGAGCGCGGCGCGCCCGGCGTCGGTGATTTGGATCAGGTTTCCAGCCATGTTCAGTTATCCGTGAGGTTCAGCCTGCGATAAAGGGCCGCCTGGGCGCCGGCGCCGATGCGTTGCTTGCCGCTCGCGCTGAAGCCCTGCGTGAGCGTGTAGTGCGCGGTGCCGCGCTTGGCCCGGTCGACCTCGTCGATGATGTCGGCCACGTAGTCGGCGGTGATGGGCACGTCGTCGCGATCGCCCACCGTCATCACGATCTCGAACGTGCCGGGCTCGCCCGGCGGCGTGGTTTCGAACCACTCGCGCATCGCCACGTTCGCGCCGAACGACGCGCACACCTGGCGCACCGCCTCGGCCGTGCCCTTCACCCGCGCGATGCGGATCGCGGCCTTGACGCGAGCCCGCTTGATCGATTCGGGCCAGTAGTCCTTCCACGTTTCGACGCCCATGTGCCAGGCGAGCCACGGCAGGAACGGCAGCGGAATGCGGTCGGGGTCGATCAGCGTGTCGAGCGCGACGGGGATCGCGCTGGCGGCCGAGCCGGTATCGGCGAGGCGCCGTTCGAGCGCGGTCGCGTTCGGGGGCAGCAGGTCATTCATCGGCCACCCCGCCGTCGATCAGTTCGATACCGGTGCAATAGGGCGCCTGGCTGGTCGTGATCGCCACGCCGGCGCTCGGCGAATCGAGCAATACCTTCTGCACGCCCGGCACGCGCATCGCGGCGTAGAGGCCGTCGAGCGTCACCTCCATGCCGATCCGATGCATGTCGCTCGCGAACTGCGCGACGCGCTTCTGCGCCTCGGCGAGCGCGACCGCGCGGTCCGGGCCGGAAAAGAAGCGCAGCGTCGCGCGGATCGCATACGGCACGATCTCGGCGCTTTGCACGATCACCTGGTCGGCCTGCGGGCGCTTGCCTTCGAGTTCGGCGCGCACGTTATCGAGCAGGTCCGGCTCGGCGGTGCCGTCGCCGTCGCGCGACAGCACCGAGACGACCATCACGCACGGCTGCGGGCTTTTCGCCGAGGCGGACAGCACGCGCCCGTCGGCCGAGCGCGCATGGAATTCGTAGGCCTCCTCGGGGCCGGCCACGGAGAAGCCGCGCGGTGCGAGCTGTACGCGTTCGCGCAGGCTGTCGTCGTCCTCGTAGGTCGGTGCGATGCCGTTGCCGGGGTCGCCCGCGTCGATCACCAGCCGATCCACGTCGAACAGCGCGGCGATATGGTCGAGCGTCGCGCCGCTCGCGTAGGCCAGCAGGATGCCGCGCGCCGAATCGTTGACGAGCTGGCGCAGCACCATTTCTCGATAGGCGTTCTCCTGCAGCAGGCGCGCCATCGGCTCGGATTCGAGCGCGAGCGCGGCGGCGATGCCGGCCTGCTGGTCGGCCGGGTAGAGCGAGATCAGGCGCGCCTTGCGTTGGCCGTACAGCGTTTCGAAATCGATGCTGCCGACGATGTCGGGGGCCGGCAGTTGCGACAGGTCGATCGGGGTCGTTCTCATGCGGATGCTCCGTTCGTGACCGGGACGCGCAACGTGACGGGCTCGTTGCGTTCGTCGGTCAGGCCTTCGATATCGATGGTCTGGCTGCCGTCGAGCGGGTTGGCGCTGTCGCTCGTGAGCTGCACGCGCGTGACGGTCAGGCGCGGCTCCCAGCGCATCAGCGCGGTGACGGTGGCCGCGTAGAGCCGCACGCGCGTGGTGGCGTTGTTCGGCGCGTCGACCAGTTCGGGCAGCTCGGAGCCGAAGGTCCGGCGCTGCAGACAGGTGGCGAGCGGCGTCATCAGGATCCGCGAGACCGACTGCGTCAGGTGATCGGTGCCCGAGATCGTCAGGCCCGTGACTGCGTTCATGCCGTTCATGCCGCCCCCGGAATCGGTGTGCTCGTGATGGCGTTCTGGCCGAGCGCCTGGTGTTTGTGCGTGGCGAGGCTGACGTTGCCCGCCAGCACGTCGCCCGTGAAGGCCGCCGTGCCGTCGATGCGCATCACGTTGCCGCCGCCGCCGTCGGTGCCGCCCTTGCCGGTCATGCCGGCCTCGAACGCGAACGGGCCCTTGACCGTCATCGCGCCGGTGCAGACGGTGGTCTGCGCGTCGAGCGTGACGTTCTCGGCCTTGACGGTCGCGTCCTTCGTTTCGATCGTCACCGACACGGGCGCGGCGATGCGCACCGTCGCGCCGGCCGGCAACTCCGCTACCAGCGCATGCGCGTCGTGGTCGTAGCTGATGCGCGCGCCGTCGGCGTAGACGCGGGTGTGCGTGTTCGGCGAGGCATCCGGCGCGGGCGCGGCGTTCGAATAGAAACCGCGTAGCGCGACGGCCTGCGCCGGGTCGCCCATCGGCGAGAGCAGCACGACCTGTTCGCCCTTGGTCGGTGGCAGCCATTCGCGCGTCGCGCCGGCGGTGCCCGCGATCCAGGGGATCCAGTTGGTCTGCAGGCCGTCGTCGTCGGTCTCGCCGATCGCGACGCGACACAACGCATTCGCGTGGTCGACATCGAGGATCGAGCCCTTGCGTACGGCGTTGCGTGCCTTGCGGTGAATTTCGTTCGCGTCCATGTCGATCATGGTGCCGTCGCGGGCCGGACGTTGCGAGCGGTTGCATGTGTGCTGGTTGCGAGGACAACCAAATGGAATCCGGCCGACGAAAGACGAGGCGAATGGCGCCGAATCGCGGCGAAACGGCGCGCGGGAACACGCGCGGCCGGCGGCCAGGACGTGGGAAAAAAGACGAGGGGATCAGACGGCAACGACGGAGAGCGGCCATGGGCCGGCGCAAGGCGGCGCGCATGCCGAATGATTCGGCATGCTTGGCAATCGAAGGGGAGCGGAGGGAGCGGAGGAAGAGGCGGTGAGCGGCGCGGGCGGCCGCTTCGTTCAGATGAGCGGTACGGCCGCCGAATCGTCGATGTACTGGATGACGTGCTTGCCGTCGTCGCCGACGCGCACCAGGACGCTTTCGGAGAGCCGCAGCTTGAGGTCGAGGTTGACGCGATCGCCTTGCGGCAGCGTCGCGAAGAACGTGATGACGTTGCGCCGGCGATCGGGGTTCATGACGAGGTCGGGCTGGTTGATGCGCACCCAATCGAGCACGGCCACCATCACGGTGTCGATGTCGGCGACGCCGGCCCACAGATTGATCTCGCACTCGTATTCGTAGTCGAACGACGACGTGCCGGTGCCGATCGCACCGATCGCGCCGGCGTTGATCGACATCAGCAGGCTGTCTGGCGTGCCGGCGAGCGACGGCACGGCGGTCGTGATCACGGTGCGCAGGGCGGTGGGCTTATTCATGCGCGGCGCCCTCCGTGGCGGTGGCCTGGCAGGTGGCGATCATGTCGACTTGCGCGGCGCAGCCGGCCCACGCCGCACGCGCTGTTTCGAGCGCCTCGCCGAGTTCACCGTTGGTGCGCGGCGAGAGCGCCGGCATCGTGCAGCGCGTCACCGTCGCGCAGGCGTTCAGCGTAAGCGTCGGCGCCGGTGAGGGCGGCACTGGCGTGCAGGCGCACAACGTCGTCAGGCAGAGCAGTGCCGGCCCAGGTACGAACGGCTTGGTTTTCATCGATCAGTTTCCGCAATTGCTGTTGATAGGACACGAGCTGCGCGTTCACGGCGCCGCGCGTGCGTTCTAGCCTGGCGCGGGCTGCGTCCTGCTCGCGCGCGGTGGCCTGCAGGCGTGCGATGACGGCATCGCGCGCCGCGAGATCCTGTCGCGCCTGGCCGGCTTCGCGGGTGGCGTCGGCGAGCCGGGCCTGCAGCACGCGTATGGTTTCGCCACCGACGCCGGCGGCCACCAGCACGGCGAGCGCGATCCAGAGGCGCAGGCTGGCGAGCGTCATGCGGCGGCGTACTTCTGATAGGCGCGCGCGAGCCGCACGTCGTAAAGATTGCGCGCGTAGCCGCTGCCGTTGTAGCCGGCGGCGAACCCGGCCCAGTTGCGGGTCTTGAGTGCATTGAGCAGCGTCTTGTCGGCCAGGATGAAGCGCACGAACGCGTCGAGTTGCGCGCTTTCGCTGGTTTCCATGCGTGCGGCGTAGTCGTCGACGCTCGTGTAGCCGAGCCGCTGCCAGTGGTAGCCCATGATCTGGAACGCCCCCCAGCTTGCCGATTCGTAGGCGGAGGCGGCGTCGATCCGCGCGGCGGCGTCGAGCCGCACGTATTCGGCGCCGCCGCCCTGGTAGCCGCCCGGCGTGGTGGCGACGATGTCGGGCGATTGCGCGGCGGCGGCATCGGCGGCCGATTGGCCGAGATGCGCTACCAGTTGCCGGTACATCACATGGCGCTCGAACAGGATCTTCGGGCGGCCGTCGGCGAGAAAGCCCGCGTCGTTCGATTCCACCTCGTTGACGGCGCGCACGCAGGCCGTCGACACGCCGAGCCGCGTGGCGGCTGCCTGCAGGTCGGTGTCGGTCAGATCGCGCGGATTGCGTTGGCCGGTGGCGAGCGCGTTCCAGGTTTTCGGGCCGGCGACGCCGTCCACCACCAGGCCCGTTGCGGCCTGAACGGCCTTCACGGCGCGCTCGGTGGCCTCGTCGTAGATATGGCTCGCCGCGACCGGATAGCCGGCGCGCGCGAGGCGCAGCTGCAGCAGGCCGACCTCGGCCCCGCAGTCGTTGAAATGAAGGACGTTCATGCGTCTTTGCTCCGGAGAAGGTGTGCGACGTCGCCGCGCGCGAGATGGACGATGACCGCCAGCACGATCGCGAGGGCGGCCTGGAAGAAACCGGTCGCGCGGGAGTGCAGCAGCAGCTCGATGCCGCCGCCGCCCGACACGGCGACGATGGCCCACGCCGCCCAGGCGACGTGGGCACGATGGCGCTCGCCGTGCCGGCGGCGGGTGAGCACGCGCGCGATGACGGCCAGGTGCGCGGCGAGGGCGACGAGCGCATAGGACAGGTGCATGTCAGTCTCCCTTGCGCAGGAAGGCCAGCAGGTCGGCGTTCTTGACGCGCTCGATCAGCGTCAGCGTGACGGCGATCACGAGTGCGGCCGAGAAGAACCCGGCCACGCCGGCCGAGCGGATCGGCAACTGGTTCATCAGTTCGGGCGCGGCGAGATAGCCCATCACGAGCGAGATCAGCATGTACGCGGCGCGCCGTGCGATGCCGATGTCCTTGGCGCTGACGACCACGAGCGCGGCGCCGGCGAACGCGCCGATCAGCGTGTCGCCGTCGATGCCGGGCGAGATCCCGGCGATGCCGATCGCGGCGAACAGCGCGGCGGCGATGGAGGTGTTCGGTTCGGCCATGCTGGCGAATCTCAGTTGAAAAGTTGCAACAGGGGGCGCGTCGGGGCGATGGCGGTCATGTCGGGCATCTCGACGAGCGTGCCGGCCGGCAGCGCAACGCCGAGCGCGGCGAGGCCGGGGTTCGCCGCGAGCACGGCCTCGACCGTGCCCGACGTGCTGTCGTAGTGACGCCAGCACAGCGCGTCGAGCGTTTCGTTCTGCAGGGCGGAGACTTTCATCGGGGCGGGTCGTCGGTCGAAGGCGCGGGGGCGCCGGGTTGCTCCGCGCGCCGGCACGGGCCGGCGCGTGGGGCGCATGGGGGCACGTCGGGGTCCGGATCGGGTGGGAAGACGGGGCGTGCGCGGGGTGGTGTCGGGGCGTCGTCGCGGCGGGTTCGGGGAGGGGCGCCGGAATTCGCTCGACACACACGCCGGGCATCGCCCGCCGTCCTCGGGCACCGGAGTGCGGGTCGAGCGTGCTGACGTCCATGTTCGACATTCGCGCGCCGCGGCTCAATGGATGGCATGTGTCGGTCGGACGGGCACAGCTCGCGCGTGCGGCGGCAGCGGGATTACAGCCGGATTGCAGCTTGGGCAGGCCGGGATGGCCTTGATTGAGGTGGTGCAGCCTGGGTTTTGACGGTCGAGCCTGGTGCGAGGCACGGAGGGGCAAGGCTCGGGGGCGCGTCGATAAAACTCCGAAGGCAGGGGCTGCTGGTTAAAAAAAACGCGGACGTTGATCCCGCGTCATGCCCCAAAACCATGCAAAAAGTTGCGCCCGCAACCATTTAGGATCGGTTTTCAACAACAAACAAAAGCATTTGTCCCCCTTTAGCCGACTTCCCCGAAAAATCAAAAATCCCTAAGGGTTTCCACTTAGTCAACCTTTCCCGACCCGGGCCGTTATCTCCTCCAGTGCAGAGCGAGGGTCATCCCCTATTTCGCGTGTAAAACGTTTGCGTCCGATCGGTCAAACGTTTGCGACCCGTCATGAACGGGCACGAGGCTGACAAACAAGTAAGGAATCGAAGCGCGGGAACGTCGGGCCGGACAGGCCGTCGCGTCACCCGTGCGGCAGGCATTGGGGGACGCCCGCAGGGGGCGGCCGTGTCCGTAGCGACAGACGCATTACGTGGATCACCGGGATAACCAACATGCGCAATAGTGTTAGGCAAACAGCCTGGCAGGGTGGAGGGTGGCTGCTCCTTTTATGGGGGCTGCTCCTGCTCTCCATCGTGCACGCGCGAGCAGCGGTACCGCTGCCGCCCAGCAATCACATCGTGATCAACCTGGGGGCGACCCCATGGAAATACCTCAAGGACAGTGACGATCCGAGCTACTCGAATCCCGCCTTCGACGATTCGAAGTGGCAATCGATCGGCGTGCCGCAAACGCCCGCCGACAACGACACCTTCATCAATATCGAGTCGGGCGGCGGCCAAGGCCAGCTGACCGGCAACACGAACTGGTATCGCAAGCACTTCAAGCTCGATCCGTCGTTCGGCCCCGATCAGCTCGCCCGCAAGGTGCTGGTGCTGTTCGAAGGCGCACACACGGGCGTGCAGGTGTACATCAACGGCCAGTTCATCAAGGGCAACAGCCAGGTGGCGGCGAACGCGCAGGCCACCCACGTGATCGGCTTCCTGCCGTTCGTGGTGGACCTCACGCCCTACGTGAAATTCAAGGACGCCAACGGCCAGCCGGCCGACAACGTGCTGGCGGTGAAGGTGTCGCGCGGCGACAAGTTCTTCGAGTCGCCGAGCTTCTCGGGTGCGTTCCGCTTCGGCCAGGACGACACGGGCATCTTCCGTCCGGTGTGGATGCACATCACGGACCGCGTCCATATTCCGGAGAACGTCTACTCGGTGCTCAACACGTGGGGCACCTACGTGGCGACGGTCACGGCGAACGACGCGGTGGCGACGATTCGCGTGCAGACCAACGTCCTCAACGAATACTCGAACGACCAGCCGGTCACGCTGACGACGCAGATCGTCGACGCGGGCGGCAACGTGGTCGCCACGGCGCAGGACACCAAGACGCTCGCGGCCAACACCGCGACCGTGCTGCCCGCGCCGCAATCGACGTTCGACCAGATCCTGACGGTCAACAACCCGACGCTCTGGTATCCGAACAACAGCGTCTACGGCCGTCCGTACCTGTATCACGTGATCCATTCGGTCAGCGTGAACGGCGTGGTGGTCGATACCAAGCAAAGCCCGCTGGGCATCCGCACCATCACCTGGGATCACAACTTCCCGATCATCAACGGCCACCCGCACTACCTGTTCGGTGCATCGGGCCGCTACGACTATCCGGCGCTCGGCTCGGCCGTGCCGGAAGACCTGCAATGGCAGGATCTCTCGCTGCTCGCGCAGGCCGGCGGCAGCTCGTATCGCCCGGGCCATTCGAGCCAGGGCCGCGAGTGGCTCGACGGCGCGGACGAGTACGGGATCATGATGCTGCAGCCCAGCGGCGACGGCGAGAACGGCTTCCCCGCGCCCTGCACGGCGACCACCACGACCGGCTGCGTGACGCAGGACAACATCACGCTGAAGTCGGAACTGCACCGCGACATGATCATTCATGACCGCAACCATCCGTCGGTGCTCGCCTGGGAGGCGAACAACGGCACGATGGACCCGGGCATCGCGGCGAACCTGAAGCAAATTTCGCGTGTGTACGACTTCATCAACACGCGCGCGCAGGCGGACCGCACGCCGAACCCGGCCAACGGCGACATCCTCGGCTGCTCGGGCCAGGGCTGCGACGTCAACGTCAAGACCACGTACCCGGCCACGCCGGCCTACGGCTCCGAATACTGGGGCGACGGCGTGGGCCGCTGGAAGTACGACTTCGAGATCCAGTTCGCGGCGTCGTATCTGCGCGACTGGGTGCACAGCATGATCGGCAAGTCGTTCGGCATGGCGCACTGGTACCTGGCCGACACGCCGGGTGAAATCAACACGCAGACGGACGGCGTGCTGAACAGCGAAGTGCGGTCGAACGGCGCGTCGATGATGGACTGGAACCGCCTGCCGCGCCTGATCTACTACATCTACAAGTCGGTCTGGACGCCGTACAAGGGCTTCAACGGCACGCTCCAGCCGGTGGTCAAGCTGGCCAACACCTGGAACCGCACGGGCCTGGTGCGCGTGAACGCGTTCAGCAACTGCCCGTCGGTGCGTCTGCGCCTGAACGGCCAGATCGTCGGCGGCGCGCAAACGCCGAACCCGACCAGCTCCGACCCGTCGGCCGACCTCTCGGAAAACACCACGCTGCTGCCGGGCCAGGTGCACTGGGACAACATCCCGTTCCAGCCGGGCACGCTGGTGGCCGAGTGTCTGAACGACGACCTGCAAGTCGCCGCCACCGACACGCTGACCACCGCCGGCGCGGCCGATCACCTGCTGCTCACGGTCGATCCGCAGATCGTCAAGCCGGACGGCGACAGCTTCGTGCTGACCGCCAACGGCACCGACGCGGCCACGCTGACGGCGAAGGTCGTCGACGCGGCGGGCAATCTCGTGCCGGACGCGAGCCAGACGCTGACGTTCGCCGTCAGCGGCCCGGGCACCTATCGCGGCGGCTCGGACCACTACGTCAACGACGCGCAGCCGCAAGGCTGGCACGCGCCGGGCGACCCGAACCTGTCCGCCGAAGGCGGCATGGCGAAGATCGCGGTGCGCACGCAGTTCCAGCCGGGCACGGTCAACGTCACGGTGTCGTCGCCAACCCTCGGCAGCGCAACCGCATCGTTCGCGGTGCAGCCGGCCGTCAACGCGCAAGCGTTCGACGGCACCGACATGGTGGTCGGCCAGCAGCCGCAAACCGCGCCGCAGATCCTGACCCAGCCGGCCAGCCAGGTCGTCACGCTGGGCCAGAGCGGCACGTTCACGGTGCTGACCGCCGGCGCCACGCCGATCGGCTATCAGTGGTTCAAGAACGGCCAGCTGATCCCGGGCGCGAACAGCTACACGTACACCACGCCGGCCCTGCAACAGGCCGATAACGGCGCGAACTTCAGCGTCGAGGTCAGCAACCTGATCGGCAAGGTGCCGTCGAACAGCGCGACGGTCACGCTGGTGCAGCCGGCCGTGCCGACCATCGTCACGGCCCCGCTCGCGCGCAACATCACCGCGGGCCAGAGCGCCGAGTTCCTGGTGGTGGCGTCGGGCTCGCCGGTGCTCAGTTATCAATGGCTGCGCAACGGCACGCCGATCCCCGGCGCCAACGCGCCGGTGTACGACACGCCGGTGATGCAGGTGACCGACAGCGGCGCGCTCTACAGCGTGCTGGTGAAGAACAGCGCGGGCCAGATCACCTCCGATCCGGTCGGCCTGACCGTCAACGTGGCGGTGGCGCCGACCATCCCGTCGGCCACCGACCTGATCGACCAGAGCGTGCCGGTCGGCCAGGCCGTGACGTTCAGCGTGACCGCGTCCGGCTCGAACCCGCTCAGCTACCAGTGGTTCCACGGCAACCAGCCGGTGGGCGACAACTCCGACAGCCTGCTGATCCCGTCGGCGCAGTCCACCGACGCGGGCAGCTACAAGGTCACGGTGAGCAACAGCGCGGGCAGCGTCGACAGCCGTACGGCGACGCTGACCGTGAGCGGCACCGACGCGTCGAACCTCGCGCTCGGCGCGACGGCGAAGTCGAGCAGCGATCAGAACGGCGGCCTGGTGGCGGCCAACGCGATCGACGGCTCGGTCGCCACGCGCTGGTCGTCGGCGCCGGACATCGATCCGTCCTGGCTCGAAGTCGATCTCGGCTCGGTCAAGACCTTCGACAAGGTCGTGCTGAACTGGGAAAACGCCTACGCCTCGGAGTACGACATCCAGGTGTCGAACGACGAGAAGGTGTGGAACACCGTGTTCCCGAACGGCCAGCCCGACGGCGCCGGCGGCACCACCGCGCCGGTGGTGGGCGGCGGCAACGTCGAGACGCAGAACTTCGCGAGCACCTCGGCCCGCTACGTGCGGATGCTGGGCGTGAAGCGCGCCACGCAATACGGCTACTCGCTGTTCGAGTTCCAGGTGCTCGACGCCCCGCAGTGCGGTGGCGAAACCGAGCGCTACACGCCGCTGGCGCCGCAACCGGGCATCTGGCAGTCGACGATTCCCGGCTTGCCGAACGGCCCGTTCGTGCCGAACGTGAAGGACAACCAGAGCGGCCTGACGTGGCAGCAGACGTACACCACGTTCGCGGCCGACGGCGCGCAGTTCACGCAGGACGTCGCGATCAAGTACTGCAACGCGGTGGGCATGCGCGTGCCGACGCTCAACGAAGCCGAGACGGTGGCACGCTCGAACTACGCGTCGTGCGCGTTCCCGTCGCCGTGGCGCACCTGGACCACGACGGTGGTGCCGAACCTGCCGACCAATGCCTGGCTGGTCGATTCGTCGGGCCGTCAGTCGCAGGGCATCATCAACAACGCCCCGGCGTGGGTCATGTGCGTGTCGGGCAACACCTCGCCGGCGCCGGTGATCACGGCGCAACCGGTGGCGCTCACGGCCAGCGAAGGCCAGAGCGCGAAGTTCACGGTGGCCGTCACGGGCACCGGCCCGCTCGACTATCAGTGGAAGCGCAACGGCACGCTGGTGGCGATCACGACGATCCCGTCGTACACCACGCCGCCCGTCACGGTCGCGGCCGACAACGGCACGATCTACACGGTCGACATCAGCAACGCGGGCGGCACGGTCACGACCGCGCCGGCCACGCTGACAGTGGTGGCCGCCACGACCGGCGGCACCGGCAATACCGGTGGCACGGGCAATGGCAACGGTAACGGCAACACGGGCGACCCGGGCAACACCGGCAACGGTGGCGGCACGACCACCCCGCCGCCGCCGACCGTGCCGAGCGCGAACCTCGCGTACGGCAAGCCGGCTACCTCCAGCGGCAACGAGAACGACGGCTACGGCCCGGGCAACGCCACCGACGGCAGCCTCAACTCGCGCTGGTCGTCGGCGTTCGCCGATCCGCAGTGGATCACGGTGGACCTCGGCTCGGTGCAGACGGTCGATCGCGTGGTGCTGCGCTGGCAGGACTCGTACGGGGTGGATTACAAGATCCAGACCTCGACCGACAACAGCCAGTGGAACGACGCGGTGACCAAGACGGGTGACACCGGCGGCACCGAGGACCTGCGCTTCCCGGCGCCGGTGCAGGCGCGCTACGTGCGCATGTACGGCACCAAGCGTGCGACGCAGTACGGCTACTCGCTGTTCGAGTTCGAGGTGTACAACAGCGCGAACACGCCGAGCTACGCGGTCACGGCCACCAGCAACGGCAACGGCGGCGGCAGCATCACGCCGGCCGGCAGCACGCAGGTGCTGCAGGGCGGCGTGCAGAACTACCAGTTCGCACCGGCGGCAGGCAGCGCGGTGACGGGCGTGCAGGTCGACGGCGCGGATGTCGGCATTGTCGATCACTACACGTTCAACGAAGTGCTGGCGTCGCACACGGTCAACGTCACGTTCGGCTCCGCGGCAGCGGCGGTGAACCTGGCGCTGGGCACCAAGGCCAGCGCGAGCGGCCTGGAAAACGACGGCTATCCGGCGTCGAACGCGGTGGACAACAACCTGAACACGCGCTGGTCGTCGAACTTTGACGACAAGGCGTGGATCACGCTCGATCTCGGCAAGGAAAGCACGTTCAACCGGGTGGTCCTGAACTGGGAGAACGCCTACGGCAAGCAGTACCTGATCCAGACCTCGCACGACAACGTCGACTGGTCGAACACCGTCTACACCCAGAACAACGGGCGCGGCGGTATCGAGGATCTGCCGTTGACCGCCACCACCACGGCGCGCTACATCCGCCTGCAAGGGGTACAGCGCGCAACCGGCTACGGCTACTCGCTGTTCGAGTTCGCCGTGTACAACGATCCGGCGCTGGCCGGCTCGGGCAGCACGCCGCCGCCGCAACAACCGGTCAGCCCGTTCGTCGAGCAGCCGGCCAACCAGGCGGTGCCGGTGGGCCAGAGCGGCCACTTCGCCGTGCTGATGTCGGGCACGGGGCCGTACACGTACCAGTGGCAGCTCGGCGGCAAGCCGATCGCCGGTGCGACCAACCGCACCTACGACACGCCGCTGGCCGTGGCCGGCGACACCGGCAAGGTGTTCAGCGTGGCGGTGACGGGGCCTGACGGCACCGTCACCGGCTCGGGCAACGCGACGTTGACGGTGGACACCGCGGTGCCGGCCTACACGGTCAAGCCGGGCCTGATCGGCGTGGACCTGCAGAACAACACGCAGGGCGCCTATACCGACGACCAGGTGTACGTGGCCGTCATCGCGCGCGACCCGGCCACCGGCCAGTTCGCGTGGCTCAAGCCGGACGGCACGATCGTGGCGTCCAGCGCGGCCGACAACGACGCGCCGAACCACCTGACCGCGCCGAACGGGCAGAACTACAGCAACTACTTCTTCACGCTCGCGCAGAGCAAGACGCTGCAGTTGCCGCCGATGTTCTCCGGCCGGATCTTCGTGTCGCTCGGCAGCCCGCTGTACATCAAGATCAACACGGACGCCAACGGCAACATCGGTTTCGCGCCGCCCGATCCGAACAACGGCACGGACCCGAGCCTCGGCATCCCGTTCGACTGGTACGAGTTCGCGTACGGCAGCAACGGCCTGTGGATCAACACCACGCAGGTCGACGAGTTCGGCTTCCCGCTCTCGCAGGACGTCTACTCGGCCAACGGCACCGTGCACCAGCGCACCGGCATCACGCAACGCCGCGCCGATCTGTACCAGGCGTATGCACGCGAAGTGTCGGCGCCGTTCCAGCCGTCCACGCCGTCGAACTTCCGCATCATGGCGCCGGCCCACGACTCGTTCGCCGCGGGCAAGCCCAACGGCACGTATTTCGACGGCTACGTCAACGACATGTGGACGTACTACGCGTCGAACGATCTGCCGGTGGTGGCGGGCGCGCGCGCGTTCGTCGGCCGCGCCTCGGGCACGCAGCTGGTGTTCAAGGAAGTCGATCAGCACAACGGCCAGTTTGCCGGCGCGACCTACACGGTCAACAAGCCGAACACGCAGGCGGTGCTGTTGTGCAATGACGTGTTCCTGGATGGTGACGGCACGCAGCAGCAGATCGAGGCGCAGCTGTGCGCCGCGATCAACCGCCACGTGATGGGCGACACGACCAAGTGGAACGTGCCGTCGGCGTACTACGCGGCCTCGCCGTTCAACGAGTACGCACGCTTCTGGCACGACCACGGCATCAGCGGTCTGGCCTACGGCTACGCGTTCGACGACGTCAACAACCAGAGCTCGACGATTCAGGTGCCGGTACCGGAGCACATCGTGCTCGGCATCGGTTACTGAGGTCGAACCGGCGGGCGCGCCCAAGCGGCGCGCCCGCGTTTTTCCTGATGGGTGATCGAAGATGAACGGGACGACTGTCCGAACCGCCTGCGCACACCGGCTCGCGCACACGCCGCGCCGTCGCACGCGCGGCTTCACGCTGCTCGAACTGCTGGTGGTGCTGGTGATCATCGGCATGCTGGCGGCGATCGTCGGGCCGCGCTATTTCGCGCAGCTCGGCAAGTCGCAGGTGACGGTGGCGCGCGCGCAGATCGACGTGCTGACCAAGGCGATCGACAACTACCGGATCGACGTGGGGCGCTTCCCGACCACCGAGGAAGGCTTGCAGTCGCTGGTGGTCAAGCCGGCCGGCGCGGACAAGTGGAACGGCCCGTACCTGAAGAAGGACGTGCCGCTCGATCCTTGGGGCCATCCGTACGTCTATCAGGTGCCCGGCACCAAGGGCGATTACGCGGTGATCTCGTACGGCCGCGACGGGCAACCGGGCGGCTCGGGCGAGGACGCCGATCTCAGCAGCGAGTGACATCGCCGCGCCATGCATCGGGTTCGCGCAAGCGGACCCGGCATGGCGGTGCGCCCGGGCCGTTCTCGCAACGAGGAAAGGACCACGGACGCACCGCCATGCCACGGCAGACGCTCGGCTCAGCAAAGGAACACGCGGCATCATGCAATTCGAAGTCAGAGCGCTTTCGCCGGATAACCGGATCACGGCCTTGGTGGTCGACGCCCAGGACGAGGCCGGCGCGCGCGCGCAGGTCGAGGCGCGCGGCCTGCACGCCATGCGCGTCGCGCCGGTGCGCACGCTGCGCGGGCCGGCGGCCGTGCGCGGGCGGATCTCGCTGGTGCTGTTCAGCCAGGAGCTGCTGGCGCTGCTGAAGGCCGGCCTGTCGATCGTCGAGGGGCTGGAGGCGCTGCTCGAACGCGAGGCCGGCGCGCGCCTGCGCGGCGTGCTGCAACGAATTCTGGCAGGGCTGCGCGAAGGCAAGCGCTTCTCGGCCCTGCTCGGCGAGCAGCCCGACGTGTTTCCGCCGCTCTACGTCGGCATCGTGCGCGCGGCCGAAGGCACCAGCGACCTGCCGCGCGCGCTGGCGCGCTATGTGGATTACCAGGCGCGCATCGACACGGTGCGCAACAAGCTCGTCAGTTCGGCGATCTATCCGTGCATCCTGCTGGTGGTGGGCGGCGGCGTGTCGACGTTCCTGATCACCTACGTGGTGCCGCGTTTCGCGACCATCTACGAAGGCACCGGCCGCGCGCTGCCGTGGATGTCGCAGATGCTGCTCGACTGGGGCCGCTTCGCGTCGGCGCACGGCCCGACGCTGGTGCTGGCGGCCGGCGGCACGGCGGCGGCGCTGTTCTTCGGGGTGCGTGCGGTGGTGGCGCGCATCGGCCTGGTCACGCTGCTCGGGCGGATTCCGCTGCTCGGCCCGCACCTGCGCATCTACCAGCTTTCGCGTTTGTACCTGACGCTCGGCATGCTGCTCGAAGGCGGCATCCCGGTGGTCACGGCGATGCAGACGGCCAGCGGCACCGTGTCGCCGTCGATGCGCGAGGCGCTGCAACTGGCGCGCACGGCCGTGCAGTCGGGCGAATCGCTGTCGGTCGCGTTCCAGGCGCAGCGGCTGACCACGCCGATCTCGCTGCGCATGCTGCGGGTGGGCGAGCGCTCGGGCGAACTCGGCGCGATGCTGACCCAGTCGGCCGCGTTCTACGACGGCGAGATCACCCGCTGGATCGACCGCTTCACGCGCATGTTCGAGCCGCTGCTGATGTCGGCGATCGGCGTGGTGGTCGGCACCATCGTCGTGCTGCTGTACATGCCCATCTTCGATCTGGCGGGGAGCCTGTCATGACGACCCTCGACGCGCCGGTGGCGCACTTCGACGCCGATCAACTGATGCACGCGCGCACGGCCGCCGCGGCTACCCGGCGGCATCTGGTGGACGAGTTGCAGGCGCTGACCGGCGCCGAGCCGATCGAGCTGCTGCGCGCGCTCGCCGCGCAGACGGCGATGACCGTGATCGAGACGGCCGGCATGCTGGCGCTCGCACCGGCGTTCGACCGCGTGCCGCTGTCGCTCGCGATGCAGCGTGGCTGCGCGCTGCTGCGCGAGAAGGCCGACGCCGGCGAACCGGGTGCCCCGGGCGGCGCGCTGATCGGCGTGGTCACCAGCCCGTTCGATCTCGATTTGCAGACCTGGCTCGACGCGCAGGCGGGCGGCGGGCTCGAGATGCGGCTCGCGCTGCCGGGCGACCTGCTCGCCTATCACGCGCGCCTGGAGGAATCGGCGCGCGCGGTGGACAACCTCGTGGGCGCCGCCGACGGCAGCCAGGCCGATGGCCGCACCACCCAGGTGCTGTCGTTCCAGAGCGTCAGCGAGGCGGCCAGCCCGGCCGTCAAGCTCGTCAATTCGACGCTGTACGACGCGCTGAAGGCCGGCGCGTCCGACGTCCACCTCGAAAGCACGGCCACCGGGCTCGCGCTCAAGTACCGCGTGGACGGCGTGCTCGACGCGGCCGCCACGATCCAGGGCGTGGAGGCGGCCGAGCAGGTGATCTCGCGCCTGAAGGTGCTGGCCGAACTCGACATCGCCGAGCGGCGCGTGCCGCAGGATGGCAGCTTCCGGGTGGCGGCGGGCGGGCGCGACATCGACCTGCGCGTGTCGATCATGCCGAGCATCCACGGCGAGGACGCCGTGATCCGGATTCTCGACAAGCGCGCCATGATCGAGGCCTACGGCGCGCTGACGCTGGAGGCGCTCGGCTACGACGCCGATTCGCTGGTCGCGCTGCGCGCGCTGGCCGAGGAGCCGTACGGCATGCTGCTGGTGACCGGCCCGACCGGCTCGGGCAAGACCACCACGCTGTACGCCGCGCTGACCGAGATCCACAACGGCCGCGACAAGATCATCACGATCGAGGACCCGGTCGAATATCAACTGCCCGGCATCCTGCAGATTCCCGTCAACGAGAAGAAGGGGCTGACGTTCGCGCGCGGGCTGCGCTCGATCCTGCGTCACGACCCCGACAAGATCATGGTGGGCGAGATCCGCGACCGCGAAACGGCCGAGATCGCCGTGCAATCCGCGCTGACCGGCCACCTCGTGCTGACCACCGTGCACGCCAACAACGTATTCGACGTGTTCGGCCGCTTCGGCCACATGGGCATCGATCCCTATGCGTTCGTGTCGGCGCTCAACGGCATCTGGGCGCAGCGCCTGCTGCGCGTGAACTGCCCGCGCTGCGCCGTGCCGTATCAGCCGAGCGACGCCGAGCTGGCGCGGCTCGGCCTGACGCGCGAGGCCACCGCCGGCTACGACTTCCGCCAGGGCACCGGCTGCGGCGATTGCCGCGGCACCGGTTATCGCGGCCGGCGCGCAATCGCCGAGATCCTGATCCTCGACGACGAGATCCGCGATCTGGTGGTCGAGAAGCAGCCGATCCGCGTGATCAAGGAAGCGGCGCGCCGCAACGGCACGCGGCAATTGCGCGAGGTCGCGCTCGGCCTGGTAAAGCGCGGCGAAACCACGCTGGCCGAAGTGAAACGGGTGACCCTCAATGCTTGATCGCTGGCTTAAGCGGCTCGCGCCGCGCGGGGAATGCCGCCTCACGGTGTCGCGCGAGGCGGTGACGGTGCGCCGCACGGGCGCGTCGCGTCATGCGGCGGCGCAGTTCGTCGAGCGGCCGCTGATGGGCGCCGGCTTTGCCGGCGACGCCGCGCCCGGTGCGCTGGCCGCGGCATTGGCTGCCGCGATCGACGAATCGGGCGGCCGCGGGCTGCCCGTGCATGTGCGCTTCGCCGATGCGCTCGCCCGCTATTTCATGGTCACGCCGGCCGAGAACGCGCGCCGCCTGTCGGATTTGCGCGCGGCGGCCGAGGTGCGGTTTCGCATGCTGTACGGCCAGGACCCGGCCGGCTGGCAGATCCAGGCCGACTGGCAGGCCGCCGAGCCGTTTCTCGCCTGCGCGGTGCCGCGCTACTGGGCCGGCGCGCTGCACGAGGCGGTGGCGGCCGGGCGCGGCTGCGTGGTGTCGGCGCAGCCCGAATTCGTGGCGGCCTGGAACGAGACGCGCCGAGAGCTTGGCGCGCACACGTGGCTCGCCACGCGCGGCGAACGCGCGCTGACGCTCGGCCTGATCGCGGCCGAGCCGCGTGCGCGGGTGGTGGCGGTGCGCACGCTCGCCGTGCCCGAGCCGGTGCCGTCGCTCGGCTGGCTGCGCGAGCAGGTGACGCGCGCGGCGCTGCTCGACAATCTGCCGGCACCGTCGGCGCTGGTGCTGCACGGCCCGCGCTGCGAGGTGTGGATGCCGGGCGCGACCGATTTCACCGATCCGGGCCTGGCGGTGCGCTGGGCCGGGGTGGCCGAGCGCACCAACGCGTTGCCGGCCGGGGCCGTGGCCGAATCGGCCGCGCCGCTTGCCTGGAGCGCGCCGACGCAATGAGAAGCCTGTCGATCGATCTCGCGCCGTTCAGCGTACGGCGCGAGTGGCACCGGATTCGGCCGTTCGCGCGCGTGCTCGCGCTGATCGGCCTGCTGCTGTGCGGCGTGGCCGCGTGGCGCGCGCAGACGCTGCTGGTGCGGCTGCAGGCGCTCGACGCGCAAACCGCGCGCATCGTCGAGCGCAACGACCGGATCGTGCGGGCCGCGCAGCGCGTGAGCCGCGAGCCGGTCGACGCGAAGCAGGCCGCCGCCGTCAACCTGGCCATCGCGCGCCTGAATCTGCCGTGGGACGCGTTGCTCGATGCGATCGAGGCGGCCACGCCCAGCCAGATCGCGCTGATGTCGATCACCCCCGAGCCGGCCGGCGCGCTGCTGCGCATCGAGGCCGAATGCGAGGACCCGCAGGACATGCTCGCTTACCTGGCCGCGCTCGGCCGGCAGCCGATGCTCGGGCGCGTGACGCTGACGCGGCACGAGCGCGTGAAGGACGGCATGGATACGGTGCTGCGTTTCCAGATCGAAGTGCAATGGCGCGGGGGCGGCGCATGACGATCTCGTTGCCCGTGCGCAGCCTGCTGCGGCTGCGTCTGGCCTTGACGCGTTTCGGCGCGGGGCCGCTGGTGGCCGGCGCCGCGCTGCTCGGCG
>NZ_BAAILN010000071.1:0-42864 GCF_054589155.1 Burkholderia sp. 3C | reverse complement strand
GGCGGCGCGGCTCGCCGCCGCGCCGCCGCCCAAACCCGCGATTCCGCCTGCGGCGCTGGCGGCCGACCGGCTGGCCGGTTTCTATCGTGGGCTCGGCGATTCGACGCATACCGGCGAGATCGTCCAGCATCTGTTCGAGGCTGCTGCTGCGGCCGGCGTGACGCTCGACAAGGCCGAATACAAGCCGGGGTACGATGGGTTCGGCCGCTTCGATACCTACACCGTCGTGTTGCCGGTGAAGGGCGATTACGCGCGGCTGCGGCGGTTCGGCGAGACGGTGCTGGCGGCCGTGCCGTACGCCGCGCTCGACGACATGCGCTTCAAGCGCAGCTCGGCCGAGGATGCCGGCGTGGAGGCCAATCTGCGCTTCACGGCGTTCTTGCGGCCGGTGGCGATCGCGCCGTTGAGCGCGTCGGAGGAGGCGGCGATCGAGGCGGGGGCTTCGGCGGCTGACGGTGCTTCGGCGGTTGCGGGGGCTTCGGCGGTTTCGGCGGTTTCGGCGGTTTCCGGGGCGTCGGCTGTCGATACGACCGGGCGTGTGCTGGCCTCGGGCGACGGCTTCGTGCCGTTGCCGGTGTCGGATGCGGCAGTGGGGGCAGTGGGGCATCCGGCGACGGTCGTGTCGGTCAACGCGCAACCGCGTGGAGCGGATGCCGCGTTGGCGAAGGGGCCGGTGACGTTGCCGGGGCTGGCGGTGATTCGGCCGGTGGAGACGCGTTCGGCGCAGACGAAGGGAGCGGTTGCGCCGGAGGCGCGTGCTGCCGAACCTCGCGAAGCAAAAGCGCAGTCGCCGGAGGTGCGTGCGGGTGGGGCGCATGAAGGGAAGACATCGTTGCCGGTTGCGGGTGCTGTCGAGGCGCATGAAGGCAAGATGCCGTCGCCAGTTGCGCGTGCGGCTGAAACGCATGAAGGCAGGATGTCGTCGCCGGTTACGCGTGCGGCTGAAACGCATGAAGGCAAGACCTCGTCACCGGTGGCGCGTGCCGTCGAAACGCGCGAGCCAAAGCCGGTGTCCCCGGCTGCACGTTCGGCCGCCACGCGCGAAGCAGAAGTCGCATCGCCGGTCGCACGCGCCAACGCAACGCACGAGGCAAAGCTCCCGTCGCCGGATACGTATTCGACTGCAAAGCCCGAAGCCCGCACCGCCAATGCGGCGAACGCGCCCGGTGCGGCTGGCGTCGCGATGCCGGTGGCGGTGCCACCACCGGCCGCTACGGCCAGGCGCGAGGCAACGTACCTGCCCGCATCGGCACCGGCCGCGCTCGCCCGCTCGGTGGTTGCGTCGACCGAACCGGCAGCCCCCCATCCCGCCTTGGGCGGCTCCGCCCGCATGGCGAACCTCGCCGCGCAAGCCGCCGTTGTCCGCCGGTTCGCGCCGACGCCCGCATCGTCCGGCCCGGCTCGCCCGTTCGCGCCGACGCCCGCATCGTCCGGCGTGGTTCGCCCGTTCGCGCCGATACCCGCATCGTCCACATCGCCAGCATCATCGTCATCCGCGAACGCCGTGCACGTTATCGATCTGCATGCCCAATCCGGCGGGTCCACGCGCACCTTTGCGAGCGGCGCGGTGGTCACGCCGGCCGCGCTCGCCGCCGCCGCCGCTTCGGCCCCCGATCCCGCCGATGCCACCGCCTCCCCTCCCGGAGGCACCCCATGAAAAAGCCGCAACCGAAGCACATCGCGATGGCCGTGCTGTTCGTCGCGTGCGCGGTGGTGCTGGTGTTCACGCACCACGATGCCGACGACGGCCTGGTCGAAGCCGCCCCGCACGCGGCGCGGCCCGGCGGTGCGTCCGACACCGCGCCGGCCACCGCGCGCGCCGCCGACCCGCGCGCGCCGGGCGCCGTCGAGATCGCCGCGATCCGTCCGCGCACCGTGCGCGGCGATGCCGGCGCGCACGCGCTGTTCGGCACCGTGATGCTGGCGCCGCCGCTGCCCTCGGCCGCACCGGCGCAGGCCGATATCCCGCCGCTGCCGAACACGCCCGCGATGCCGTTCGCGTATCTCGGCAAACAGAAATCGGCCGGACATTGGGAGGTGTATCTCGCGCGCGGCGACGACACGCTGATCGTGCACGACCAGATGGTCATCGACGGCGCCTACAAGATCGATTCGATCACGCCGCCCACCATGACGCTTGTCTATCTGCCCCAGAAACTAGTTCAGACGATGGATATCGGCAGTGCCGACTGATCCGCGCGCCATGAGGAACGAACCGTTGCGCAAGCTTTCTTCGAATCGAATCCGCCCGCGCGCGCCGCACGCCGTCGCGATCGCGCTGCGGCGCGCCGCGCTGGTGGTCGCGCTGTCGGTCCTGCTCGGTGCGTGTGCCGCCCAGCAGGCCTTTCACGACGGTCAGAAGCTGACCGCGTCCGGCAAGGTGGACGCCGGCATCGCCAAGTACAACGAAGCGTCCAAGGCCGAGCCCGAGGACGCCGAATACCGCAAGACCTGGCTGGCCGAGCGCGAGAAGGCCGTCGACGATCTGGTGGTGGCCGGCGACCGGCTCGCGGCGGCCGGCTCTCGCGAGGACGCGCGCAAGTCGTACCAGCACGCGCTGGCGCTGAACGCCGGCAACGAGCGCGCGGCGGACGGCATCGCGCGGCTCGACGCCGACGCGCGCCTCAACATCGCGTTGAGCCGCGCCGAGGCGCTGTTCCTGCGCCACCAGCCCGACGACGCGCGCCGCCTGCTCGATGCGGTGCTGACCGAGGCGCCCACCAACCCGCGTGCGCTCGACCTGCAACGCCGGCTGGCCGGCGAAACCGGCTCGGCGCGCGTCGAGGCCGCGCTTGCGGCGGCCTATCGCAAGCCGATCCAGATCGACTTCCGCGATGCGCCGCTCAAGCAGATCTTCGACGTGATCTCGCACAGCTCGGGCATGAACTTCCTGTTCGACCGCGACGTGAAGACCGACCAGCGCACCACGATCTTCCTGAAGAACAGCACGATCGACGCGACCGTGCGCTACGTGCTGGCCACCAACGGCCTCGCGCAGCAGGTGCTCGACGAGAACACCGTGCTGATCTATCCGAACACGGCGGCCAAGATCAAGGATTACCAGGAGCTGGCGGTCCGCACGTTCTTCCTGTCGAACACCGAGGCGAAGACCATCGCCAACACGCTGAAGACGATCCTGAAGATCCACGACGTGGTGGCCGACGAGAAGCTCAACATGGTGATCGTGCGCGACACGCCCGACGCGATCCGCATGGCCGAACGGCTGGTGTCGCTGGAGGACGTGCCCGAGCCGGAAGTGATGCTCGAAGTGGAGGTGCTCGAAGTGCAGCACAACAACGAGCTGAACCTCGGCGTGGCGTGGCCCGGCTCGGTGAACGTCACGCCGCTGCCGCTCGGCAGCGTGATCGCGCCGGTCACGGGGCAGACCACCACGACCACCACCGCGCTGAACCCGTTCGGCATCGGCAGCAGCGTGGTGGGCAGCGGTTCCGGCGTCAATTCGCCGGCGCTGACCATGAACGACCTGCTGCACCAGACGGTGCGCACGCTCGGCCTGTCGTCGCTGCAGGCGACCGCCAACGCGAACGTGCAGGATTCCACCGTCAAGCTGCTGACCAACCCGCGCATTCGCGTGCGCAACCACGAGAAAGCCAAGATCCTGATCGGCGAGCGCGTGCCGAACTTCACGTCGACGGCGACTTCCACCGGCTTCCTGTCGTCGTCGGTCAACTATCTCGACATCGGCCTGACGCTGAACGTCGAGCCGACCGTCTATCTCGACGACACCGTCGGCATCAAGCTCGCGCTGGAGGTCAGCAGCCTCGGCAACTCGATCCAGAGCAGCACCGGCACGTCCGCGTTCCAGATCGGCACGCGCACCGCCAGCACCGTGCTGCAACTGAAGAACGGCGAGACCGACGTGCTCGCCGGCCTGATCGACAACGAGGAGCGCACCTCGGGCAACAAGGTGCCCGGCCTCGGCCAGTTGCCGATCCTCGGGCGGCTGTTCGGCGCGACCGACGATCAGGCCAAGAACACCGAGATCGTGCTGGCGATCACGCCGCACCTGATCCGCAACATTCGTCGCCCCGATGCCGACCTGGCGTATTTCACGTCGGGCACCGAAACGAATCTGCGCAGCATGATCCAGTCGAACGGGCTGGCGCAGCCGGCGGTCAGTTCGGGCGGCGCGGCGGCAGGTGCCGCGGCTTCGCGCTTCGGCGCGGGCGGTGCGGGCAACACCGGGGCATCGGCCGGTGCGAACGGAGCGGGCAGTGCCTACGGCGCGAGCGCGGGCAGCAGCGGCTACGGCGGCGGCTATGGCACGGGCACGCTGGGGGGCGACGGGCTGGCCGCGCCGGGCGTCGGGCCGACGGTCGGCACTGCGCAGATGACGGTGGACGGGCCGCCGCTCGTCAAGACCGGCGATTCGGTCACCGTATCGCTGACGCTGTCGGCCGATCAGCCGGTGGCGAGCGCGTCGACGACGGTGGGCTTCGACGCCACCAAGCTGCAGTTCGTCGGCGTCAGCGAGGGCGATTTCATGAAGCAGGGCGGCACGCCGACCACCTTCTCCAGCCGCGTGGGCACGGGCCAGGTGCAGTTGTCGGACGCCGTGCAGGGCGGCTTGGGCGCGGCCTCGACCGGCACCTACGCGGTGCTGACGTTCAAGGCGCTCGCACCGGTCTCGCAGACCTCGATCAAGGTCCAGCCCGGCGCGTTCGTGGGCCTGACCGGCGGGCCGATCACGCTGGCCACGCCGTCGGCTTATACGCTCGGCATCGATCCGAGGCCATGATGGGGGCGCTGACTTTGCGGTTGGTCGGGTCTTGGCTGCGGCGGCTGGTTTTGGCGCAGGTGTGGCCTTTGGCGCAGGTTCTGCCTTCGTTGCGGTCGCGGTTTTCGTCGCAGCGGCAGGCTTTGTCGCAGGCGCGGCTTTCGTCGCAGCGGCAGGCTTCGTTGCAGGCGCGGTTTTCGTCGCAGTGGCAGGCTTCGTCGCAGGCGCGGCTTTCGTCGCAGCGGCAGGCTTCGTCACAGGCGCGGCTTTCGTCGCAGCGGCAGGCTTCGTCGCAGGCGCGGCTTTCGTCGCAGCGGCAGGCTTCGTTGCAGGCGCGGCTTTCGTCGCAGTGGCAGGCTTCATCGCAGGCGCGGTTTTCGTCGCAGTCGCAAGCGTCATCGCAGTCGCGGCCTTCGTCGCAGCGGCAGGCCCCATCGCAGGCGCATCCTTCATCGCAGTCGCAGTCGCAGTCGCAGTCGCAGTTGCCGTTGCCGTTGCCGGCGCAGCTTTCGCAGCCACCGCGCATGTCCCGCTGGTTCGCGACGGCGCGGCGCGCGCACGGCGAGTGCGCCGCCATGCGCCCGTCCACCACGCGCCGGGCCGCCGGCTTCACGCTGATCGAGTTGCTCGTCACGCTGGCCATCCTCGGCGTGCTGGCCAGCATGACCGTGCCCGTCGCGCAGGTGATGCGCCAGCGCGAGCGCGAGCAGGAACTGCGCGACGCGCTGCATCAGATCCGCACCGCGCTCGACGCCTACAAGACGGCCGGCAAGGACGGCCGGATTCCCGTCGAGAGCGGCAGCTCGGGCTATCCGGCGAAGCTGTCGGTGCTGGTCGAGGGCGTGAAGGACCAGACCGACCTCAAGGGCCGCAAGCTCTATTTCCTGCGCCGCCTGCCGCGCGATCCGATGAACCGCGACGCCGCGCTCGACGCCGCCGACACCTGGGGCAAGCGCGCCTATTCGAGCGAACCCGACGATCCGCAGGAAGGCGACGACGTCTACGACGTCTATTCGCTGTCCCGGGGCGTCGGCCTGAACGGCATTCCCTACCGCAATTGGTGACGGCGATGACACTTCCTCCGATCGGCCGCGCGGGTGCGCCGCGCCGCCCTCTCGGCCGCGGCTTCACGCTGATCGAGCTGCTGCTGGTGCTGTCGATCATCGCGCTGATGCTGACGATCGCGCTGCCGCAGTATTTCCATTCGATCGATTCGTCGAAGGAGAAGATCCTCGCCGAGAACCTGCACGCGACGCGCGACGCGATCGATGCGTTCTACGGCGACGCGGGGCGCTACCCGGATTCGCTGCAGGAACTCGTCGACAAGCACTACCTGCGCGCGCTGCCGTTCGATCCGGTGGCCGACAGCGCGACCACGTGGCAGATCATCGCGCCCGAGGAGCAGTTCCCCGGCAAGGTCTACGACCTCAAGAGCGGCGCACAGGGCGCCACGCAGGACGGGCGGCCGTTCGATTCGTTATGACGGCGACCGGACGCCGCCGCGCACTCGCCCGCATTCGCCGCCGCGTTCCACGCGCCGGGCAGCGCGGCTTTGCGTTTATCGCGTTGCTGATCGGCATCGCGATCATCGCCGTGGCGGCCGCCGCCACGATCCAGATCGGCGCGCTGTATCAGCGGCGCATGGCCGAACGCGCGCTGCTCGATGTCGGCGACGCGTTCCAGCGCGCGCTGCTCAGTTACGCCGACAGCACGCCGGCCGGCCTGCCACGCGCGCCGAGCACGCTGGAGGATCTGCTGCACGACCCGCGCTTTCCGAACCCCACGCGGCACCTGCGTCGCATCTACGCCGATCCGCTGACGGGCAAGGCCGACTGGGTGCTGATCCGCTCGCCGGACGGACAGGGCATCGTCGGCATCCATAGTGCGTCGCGCGCGCGGCCGATCCAGATCAAGCAGTTTCCGAAGGAGTTCGCCGGCTTCGAGAATCAGCGCCGCTATACGCGGTGGGTGTTCGTCGCGAATTCGCCGGAGCGGGCGAACCTGCCGGCCGGCACGCTGGGCGGGGCGGTGGGGCCGGGAGGCGGGGCCGTGCCGGTGCCGGTTGGTGGAGGCGTGACGGTGAATGGGCAGCCTGCGTCGAGCCTGGTGGGGAAGGACGCGGACGATCCGTTCGGCGACGACGATGGCGGTATCGCCAACGGTGCGGGATTTGCGGGCGGTGGCGGGTTCTCGAACGGCAGTGGATTTTCGGGCGGCGGCGGGTTCTCGAACGACGGCGGTTTTTCTGGCGGCGGCGGGTTTTCGAGCAACGGCGGCTTTTCTGGCGGCAGCGGCTTTTCCAACAACGGTGGTTTTTCTAGCGGCAGCGGATTTTCGAGCAACGGTGGCTTTTCGAGCGGCAGCGGGTTCTCAAGCAACGGTGGCTTTTCGAGCGGCAGCGGGTTTTCAAGCAACGGCGGATTTTCGGGCGGCAGCGGCTTTTCAAGCAACGGCGGATTTTCTGGCGGCAGCGGATTTTCGAGCAACGGCGGTTTTTCCAACGGCAGCAGCATGTCCGGAGAAAGCGGCTCTGCGAATGGCGGATTTTCGTCCGGCGACGGTTCGGTCGGCCGCTGATCGCTCAAACGCCGCTCACTCACCTCTTCAGCCGCCGATCACTCGTTCTTCACCCGCCGCTCACCACCCCCAACCGCGCCAACCGATCCGGCCGCGCCACCGCTTCTCCGGCCAGCCAGGCCCGCGCCTGCTTCGCCTCATCGACGCCCACCGCCACCCCGCTGCCCAGCGCCGCGCTCGGCACGAACACCGGCGTCTCGCGTTCTTCACCCGCCGCTCACCACCCCCAACCGCGCCAACCGATCCGGTCGCGCCACCGCTTCTCCGGCCAGCCAGGCCCGCGCCTGCTTCGCCTCATCGACGCCCACCGCCACCCCGCTGCCCAGCGCCGCGCTCGGTACGAACACCGGCGTCTCGCCGTCGCGCCATGCCGAGGCCGACGCCAGCGCCTCGGTCACCACCGGGCTCGCCGCGCGCCGCGCACCCGCGTGGTCGGCTCCACCAGCCTGCGCGAACGGCGTCAACGCGCCGCCCGCCACCATGAACAGCAGGTTCTGCCGCAACTCGCCCGCATTTCGCGTGGCCCCGCCGCCGAGCCGCGCGACGATCTCTCCGATCGGCATCGCGCCGTGCGCCATCAACGCCCGCAGGTCCTCGACGAAATCGGGCTGAAAACTCAGCGCCCCGCGCGGAATCGTCACGCGCGCCTCGATCCGCGCCGGATCGCCGACGCAGCCCACCGGCAACGCATCGAGTTGCCGCAGCGCGTCGCCGGGCGCCTGCGCGGTGCGCGCGCCGCGCACGAACACGTCGCGCCGGAAGCGCCGGTTGACCGCGAAATCCTCGGCCAGATGGCGCAGCCGCGCATTCGGCAGCGCGCCGATCGCGTCGGCGGCCGGGCGGTCCATCAGCAGCATCGGGTAGTTGTCGGCGAGCGTCGCGCTGCCCGCGTACGCCAGGCCCGCCGCCGCGAACTCGTCGGCCACGTCGACCGAGTAGTGCACCTGCCAGCTTCGGTTCAGGAATTCGTGCGCGAGGTAATCGTGCGGATCGTTCGCGAGCGCGGCCAGCGCCTCGGCGGCCGACGGGTTGTCGCGGAAGTAGCGCAGCGCGGGCTGGCCGAGCCGCTGCAGGTCGGCCACGGCGCGGCCGGTGCGCGCGGCGGTGTTGCCTTCGGCGGCCTGCGCGAGTTCCAGCATCAGCTTGCGCAGCGGCGCCTCGGCGGCCCAGCCGGGCTGGCAGTTGTAGCTCAGATACACGCGCCCGTTCTCCGACAGATGCCGCGCCACCAGTTGCCGCACCGTCTCGCGCACGTCGGCATCGACCCAGCTGTACACGCCGTGCATCGCGATGAAGTCGAACGACGGCAGCCCCGCATCGAGCAGCGCCGCGAAGCTCGCCTCGTGGAACACCAGGTTGCCGACCCCGAGCCGCTCGGCGCGGTGGCGCGCCATCGCGATATGGGCCGGATTGATGTCGCAGACGTGGAATTCGGCGTGCGGGAACGCGGCGGCGTGGATCGTGCTGGCGTAGGCGAAGCCGCAGCCGAGATCGAGGTAGCGGAACGGGCGGTCCAGCGGGACCGGGCGAAAGCCGCCCGGCACGCTCGCGTAATTGAGCCAGGCGGGCGACAGCTCGCGGTGAAAACGGTCAGGAAACGTGATGTCGCTGACGTAGCCGGAATAGGGATCGGATGCGTGCATGAGTCTCGTCGACACGGCGCGGAAGGGCCGCGGCGGCGGCTGGCCGCGCGAGCTTACCACGCAGGCCGCGCGCCGAATTCGTCACGCCGTTGCCGACGCGACGGCCGTCCGGCATTACGATCGCCGGGCTGTGCCGTGTCATGATGCCGCATGTCGGCGGGCAGACGATGCGTAGGGCGAAGCCGTCCCCGCCCCGAATCCGACGAGGAGGATGACGACGTGACCGATCCGAAAACGAACCCCGGCCGCAAGCCGGCCGACCCCGCCGCTGCCGATGACGGTGGCCGCGAAGCCAGCGCCGCCGCGAACTCGGCCAACTCGGCCCACCGCCCTGCCGGCACGCCCGATCCCGACCGCCGCCGCGCGCTCGGCGGGATCGCCGCGTTCGGCGCGAGCCTCGCGCTGGCCGGCTGCACCACGCGTTCGCAGGACAGCGCCGCCGCCGCGCCCGTGCCGCGCACCGAGGCCGAACTGCGCGTGGACAGCGCGCTGCGCGAGCAGGTGCGCCACATCGTGGTGATCTACGCCGAGAACCGCAGCTTCGCGAACCTGTACGGCGATTTCCCCGGCGTCGAGACGCCGCTGTCGTCGGTCGCGGCGGCGCGCGCCACCCAGCTCGACCGCGACGGCAAGACCCCGATGTCCACGCTGCCCGCGATCTGGGGCGGGCTGGTGCCGCAGGCGCAGGAGGTGAACGGCACGCGCTACATGATCGCCGAGCGCGATATTCAGGGCCTGAAGAACGCGCCGTTCCGGATTCCCGACGCGCACGGCAAGCCGCTGCCGAACGGCGTGATCACGCGCGACCTCTGGCACCGCTTCTATCAGAACCAGATGCAGATCAACGCGGGCAGGAACGACCAGTTCGCGGCCTGGGCCGATTCGGGCGGCCTGGTGATGGGGCATTACCGCAATTCGGCCGACACGCTGAAGCTCTGGCAGCTCGCGCGCGACTACACGCTGTGCGACAACTTCTTCATGGCGGCGTTCGGCGGCTCCTGGCTGAACCACATGTTCCTGATTTCGGCGCAGGCGCCGTTCTATCCCGACATCGCCACCAGCCCGGCCAAGCATCTGGCCTCGGTGGTGGAGGGCGACGATCCCGCCGGCACGCGCCTGAAGGTGGCCGGCGATTCGCCGGCCTCGGCGCTCGACGGCCCGCCGAAGTTCGTCAACGACGGGCTGTTCACGCCCGACGGCTACGCCGTCAACACGATGGCGCCGCCGTATCAGCCGAGCAACGTGCGCCCGCCGGAAGACGGCAATCCGGCCTATGCCGATCCGTCGAACCCGCGCGTGCTGCCGCCGCAGCGCTACGCGACGATCGGCGATCGCCTGTCGGAGAAGGGTGTCGACTGGGCCTGGTACAGCGGCGCGTGGCAATACGCGATCGACCATCGCGACACGGGCATGATGCCGGACTTCCAGCATCACCATCAGCCGTTCAACTATTTCGTGAACTACGCGCCCGGCACCGAGGCGCGCCGCCGCCATCTGCGCGATGCGGGCCTCGGCGACGATCCGTCCACCAACCGCCTGCTGGCCGATATCGACGCCGGCAAGCTGCCGGCCGTCACGTTCTACAAGCCGCAGGGCAACCTGAACATGCACGCGGGCTATGCCGACGTCGAGTCGGGCGATCGGCATATCTCGACCGTCATCGACCACATCCGCCGCGGCCCGCAATGGGCCAACACCGTGATCGTGATGACCCACGACGAGAACGGCGGCTGGTGGGACCCGGTCGCGCCGCCGCAGGGCGACCGCTGGGGGCCGGGCTCGCGCATTCCGGCGCTGGTGATTTCGCCGTTCGCCCGGCGCGGCCATGTCGATCACACGCTCTACGACACCAATTCGATCCTGCGTTTCATCAGCCGCGTGCATGGCCTCGCGCCGCTCGACGGCGTGACGCACCGCGACCGCGCGTTCGCCGCGCGCGGGGCCACGCCGCCGGGGGATCTGGTCAATGCGTTGACGATCGGGGACGCGGCGGCGTGATGCGCCGGTGAGGGCACCGCGCTGAAACGCGCGCTGCAACGACAACGGGCAGCCGCGATGGCTGCCCGTTGTCGTTTGAAGCACGGCAAGCCGCGCCGCTCGCTCAGTGATGCGACAGCCGCAACGTCAGCGCGCCCGCGCCGTCTGGCGCACGGCAAGCCGCGCCGCTCGCTCAGCGATGCGACAGCCGCAACGTCAGCGCGCCCGCGCCGTCTGGCGCACGGCAAGCCGCGCCGCTCGTTCAGCGATGCGACAGTCGCAACGTCAGCGCGCCCGCGCCGTCTGGCGCACGGCAAGCCGCGTCGTTCGTTCAGCGATGCGACAGTCGCAACGTCAGCGCGCCCGCGCCGTCTGGCGCACGGCAAGCCGCGTCGTTCGTTCAGCGATGCGACAGTCCCAACGTCGGCGCGCCCGCGCCGTTTGGCGCACGGCAAGCCGCGTCGTTCGCTCAGTGATGCGACAGCCGCAACGTCAGCGCGCCCGCGCCGATCAGCACCGCGCCGCCGCCGTAACCGAAACGGCGCTGCGCATCCGCGCCGGTGAGCCGCGAGGCCGCGTAGCGCGCGAGCCGCGCATAGCAGGCGGCGTTCAGCGCGGCGAGGCAGACGAAGGTCGGCAGCAGCAGCGCGCATTGCGACGCGAAGCTCTGATGCGGCGAGACGAACTGCGGCACGAACGCGACGAAGAACACGATGCTTTTCGGGTTCAGCGCGGTCACCGCATAGGCGGCCAGGAAGCGGCGGCCGGCCGATTTCGGTTCGACCGGCACGCTCTGGCGGCCGGCCGCGCGCGCCTGCAGGATCGAGCGCACGCCGAGATAGATCAGATACGCGCCGCCGGCCAGCTTCAGCACCGTGAACGCGGTGGCGGAGACGGCCAGCAGCGCGCCCGCGCCGGCCAGCGAGACGGCCATCGCGGTGGTGTCGCCGGACGCGACGCCGGCCACCGTGCTCCACGACGAGCGGTTGCGGTTGGCCAGCGAATCGCCGATCACGAGCAGGATGGTCGGGCCGGGGATCAACAACAGCAGGATGCTCGCGCCGGCGAACGCGAGCCAAGTTTCGAGGCTCATCGGAAGGTTCCGGGAAAGGGAGGAGGCCTCAGTGATCCACGGCGGGAGCAGGGCTGTCAAGCGGGACGAGGATGGCGGCGCGATTCGGTTCGACGGCCGGTTCGCGATTCGACCGGGTGGCCGGTAGGCGATTCGACTCGCGCGTCGGCCCGCGCTTCGGGCTCGAGAGTCGGTCCGCTTTCCGGCCCCATCGCGCAGCCCGAAACGCCGGCCGAAACACCGGCCATCGCGTCCATCGCGCCACCCGGAACGCAGTCCGCCCCGACCCTTCAGGCCGCCCCGACCCTTCAGGCCGCCCCGACCCTTCAGGCCGCCGAGGCCGCCGCCGTCACGGCCACCGCCACCCCAGGCCGCAGCGCCGCATCGAACGCGCGGCACGACGCGCGGAAATGGTCGATCTTCGCCTCGGTATCGGCCGGGAACGTGAGCGGCGCCATCTGCCACGCGTCGCGCGGCATCCGTTGGCAGATCGCATGATCCTCGTCGAACACCTGGCGGTTCAGCCGCGCCGTGGAGGCGAGGAACGGCTCGACGATCGCATCGGCCGACGCGCCCGTGGTGGGCACCGCGTAGAGCCGGCTCGTGAAGCGCGTGACGTTCGCGTCGCCTCCGGGCGGCAGGAAGTGCTGGAGCGAATACGAGTAGCCGTAGGTCGACGAAATCATCGTGAACGGGAACAGGTACAGGCTCAGGTAGCCCTCGTACTGAAAATCGATCGCGAACAGCCGGCGCAGCTTGGCGAGCTGGTTGCGCTGGCGCGAGGCGCCGAGCGGCGCGTACCAGGCCGAATTCGCGCCGTCGTAGCGGTTCTCGCCATCTTCGAGCGCGAGCGTGCCGAGCGAGCCCGGATGCACCGCGCCGATGTGATACGGCTCCAGCGCATTTTCCACCGCCAGCGGCCAATAGCACTGGAAATCGTAGCGGTTCAGGTCCACACGGCGGTCGATGTTGAACGAGATGTCGGCCACCAGCGCCTCGAACTCGCCGAGCTGGGTGCTCAGATCGGTGGCCGGACGAATTCCGACGAACAGGAAATCGCCGCACCAGTCGAGCGCGTAGCGGCGCAGTTGCGCGCGCTCGACCTGGCAGTGCCGGAAGCGCTCGCGTTCGGGCACGATCAACTGCCCGTGACGATAGGTCCAGCCGTGATAGGCGCAACTGGCCGGCTGGTTGCCGCCGTCGTCGAGGTACATGCGCGCGCCGCGATGCGGGCAGCGGTTGTCGAACGCGACGTAATCGCCGCCGTCGTTGAACACCACGATTTCGCCGGCCGCACAGTCGAAGCGCACGAAATCGCCGTCGGCCGGCAGCTCGCGCCGATGCGCCACCAGGTGCCAGTGCCGCGCGACGAGTTCGAGATCGAAATCCATCTCAGAGCTTCTTGGCCGGGGCCGCGTACAGGGTCGCGCCGTCGGGCACCTTGCGCATCACCACCGCGCCCGCGCCGATCCGCGCGTCGTGGCCCACCGTCACGCGCGGCAGCACGCGCGCGCCCGAGCCGAAGAACACGCGCTCGCCCACCACCACGTGGCCGGTCAGATCGACGTGCGCGCTGAGCGTGGAGTAGGCGCCGAGCACGACGTCGTGGCCGACGCTCGACAGGATGTTGATGGCGGCGAAATCGCCCACCCGGCAATCGGCCGACAGCACGGCGTGCGGGCAGATCACCACGCCGATGCCGAGCGTGGCGCGGCGCGCCACCACGGCGCTCGGATGGCGCAGCGAGGCGAAGCGCGCGCCGCGCGCGGCCAGCCGCGCGACCACGCTGGCCTTGCCCAGCGGATCGCCGATCCCGATCAGCACGGCGTCGCCGTCGGCGGGCTGGTAGGCGTCGATGTCGCCGAGCCAGGGCAGGTCGTAGCCGAAGTTGGCCAGCGCATCGGCGCTGGCGTCGAGAAAGCCGGCCACGCGCGGGCCGAGCCCGGCGTCGGCCACATCGTCGGCCCAGTTGATCAGCTCGCGCGCGAACGCGCCGCCGCCGGCGACGATCAGGCGGGTGGCGTCCGGTGCGGCGGCCAGGGCGAGCGGGGCGGCCTGCGCGGCGGTGAGCGATGCATTCATCGGCTTGCCCTCAGCGCACGCGGTAGCCGCCGTCGACGGCGAGCGCGGTGCCGGTGATCCAGCGGCTCGCCGCCGACAGCAGGAACAGCGCGGCCTGCGCCACGTCGTCCGGTTCGCCGAAGCCGAGCAGGTGGCTGGCCTCGTAGGCGGCCACGGCCTCGTCGGGGCTGCCGCGCGTGAGGCGCTCGTGCATCGCGGTGCGCACCGCGCCCGCGGCGATCGCGTTGACGCGAATCCGGCGCGGCGCCAGCTCGCAGGCGAGCGAGCGCACCAGGCCCTCGATGCCGGCCTTGGCGGCCGAATAGGCGGTCATGCCGACCTGACCCGTCGCGGCGGCCACCGACGACATCAGCACCAGCGAGCCGCCGTCGGCCAGCACGCCCTTCTTCGCGGCGGCGCGGGCGATGCCGAACGCGGCGAACAGGCTGCCGCCGAAGGTCTCGTCGAGCTGCGCCTGCTTCGTCATGCGCGCCGGGCGGATCAGTTCGGTGCCGGCCGCGTGGAACACGCCGGTCAGGCCGCCGTGCTGCTCGGCCAGTTGCGCGACCCAGTCGGCGGTGGCGTCGGCGTCGTCGAGCGCGCGCGCGTCGGCCGCGTGGCCGTCGCCGGCCAAGGCGGCGAGCGTGGCGGCGAGCCGTTCGGCGTCGCGCCCGCCGGCGATCACGCGGCCGCCCGCGGCGGCGATCGCGACGGCCGTGGCGCGGCCCAGGCCCGACGACGCGCCGGTGACCAGATAGGTGCCGCCGGCCAGGCAGCGATCGGAGAAGGCAGTCATAGTTCGATGGTGTCGACGACGGCGAGCGGCCCCGTCACGAGCGAGGCCGAGGCCCACGAGTAGCCGACGCCGAAGCCGAACATCGCCAGTCGCATCTCGCGCGTGGCGAGCGCCTCGCGCAGGTCGGTGGTCATCAGCAGCGGGATCGAGGCGCAGCTCGTGTTGCCGTAGGCGTTCAGGTTGAGGGGCACGCGATCGGCCGGCAGCCCGGCCTTCTTCGCGAGGTGCTTCAGCATGAACAGGTTCGCCTGGTGGAACAGGAAGGCGTCGTGGCCGTCCACGCCGTGGCCCGAGAGTTCGAGCGTGCGCGCCACCAGCGGCGGAATTCGCTTGAGCGTGAAATTGAAGATCTCGCCGCCGTCCATGTACAGGTGCGCGAGCGAGCGGCCCGCCAGGCGCGCGTCGTCGGCCGGCGCGGGGCGGCAGCCGCCGGCCGGCACGATCAGGTTCGGCACGCCGCCGCCGTCCGAGCCGATCACGAAGTGCGCGTCGGGGGCGGTGTCGTCGGCTTCGAGCGCCGTGACGGTGCCCGCGTCGCCGAACAGCAGCGCGGTGGCGCGGTCCTCGGGATCGACCAGCTTGCTGATGGTGTCGCCCACCGCCAGCAGCACGCGGCGCGCCGCGCCGCTGCGGATCAGGTTCATGCCGAGCCACAGCGCCTGCGGATAGGCCGAGCAGCCGAGGTTGATGTCGAGCGCGATGGACGCGGCCGGCAGCCCCAGCGCGGCCTGCAGCACGAAGGCGGTGCCGGGCAGGCGGTAGTCGGGCGTCTGCGAGACGAACAGCACCGCGTCGACGTCCTCGCCGCGCCAGCCCAGCCCCTGCAGCAGATGCGCGCCGGCCGCGCGGCACAGGTCGCCGGCGGTCTGGTGCTCGGCCGCGCGGCGGCGGCTTTCGACGCCGATCATCTTGACCACGTCGCGCACCGCCGCCTCGCCGAAGCGCTCGACGAACACCGTGTTCGGCACTTCCTGCGCGGGCAGGCACGACACCACGCCGGCCAGGCGGACGCCGCCTGCGCGCAGTTCCCGGCCGATCGGGGCGAGCGGCGCGTTCAAGTTCAGCCCTTTTGCGCGGCGACGAGCGCGTCGATGTCGGCGACCGTCTTGCACTCGCCGAGCGCCTGACCGCTCAACAGCACGCCGAAGCAATCGTCGGCCAGCGCGATGGTCGAGACGATCGCGAGCGAATCCCAGTTGTGTTCGGCGAGCACCAGGGCGGGCGACACCTCGGCGGTGTCGATTTCAAAGACTTCCGCGAGTCCTTCGTAGAATGCGTTCATTGCGTTTCCTGCTAACAGTTCAACAGACAGCCGGCCCACGAGTAGCCGACGCCGAATCCGAGCAGCATCGCACGCGTGCCGCGCGCGAGCCTGCCGTCGGCGCGCAATTGCTCGAGGGCGAGCGGCAGCGTCGACGACACCGTGTTGCCGGTGTGCTCGACGAGGATCGGGAAGCGATCCTCGGGAATCTTCATCTTCTTGCGCAGCGCTTCGAGCATGAACCGGTTCGCCTGGTGCAGCACGAAGCAATCGATCTCGTCGCGCGCGAGGCCGGCGCGCTCCAGCAGCCGGTCGGCCGCGCGCGGCACCTCGGCGAGCGAGAACGCCATGACCTCGGCGCCGTTCATGTACAGGTGCTCGTCGGTGCGCACGTTGCCGGAAGCATCCTCGCGCTCCACGGCGCTCGCCGCGCTGCGCGGCTCGCGGAACAGGCCCGCGCGCACGATCAGGTTCTCGGCGCCGCGCCCGTCGGTGCCGAACACGAACGGGCCGATGGGCTCGGGGCTGGCGGCGTCAGCGTGCTCGTCGGCGCCGATCGCGGTGGCGGTCGCGCCGTCGCCGAACAGCGTGCGCACGCTCTTGTCGAGCGGGTGCAGGTATTTCGAATAGGTATCGGCCGTCAGCAGCAGCACGCAGCGCGCCGCGCCGGTTTCCACCAGGCCCTTGGCCAGCGACAGCCCGTACACGTAGCCCGAACAGCCGAGGTTCACGTCGAACGCGCCGGCGTGGGTCGGGATGCCGAGCCGGTGCTGCAGGATGCAGGCCGAGGCGGGCAGGATGTAGTCGGGCGCCTGCGTGCAGAGGATCACGAAATCGATTTGCGACGCGCTCACCGTGCCCTTCGCGAACAGCCGCTGCGCGGCCGCGAACGCCAGGTCGGAGGCGGTTTCGCCGTCCGCGGCGATGCGCCGCTCGCGAATCCCGGTCTTCGCGAGGATCTTCTCGGCCGGCCACTCGGGATAGAGCGCCGCGAGCGTGTCGTTGCCGAGCACGCCGTCGGGAAGATGGCTCGCGATGTCGAGGATCGCGGCGCGTGGGTTCATCGGCCGGCCCCGGCGATCAGCGACACCACGCGCTCGATGTTCGCATCGGTGAGCGCCGGGTAGATCGGCAGGCACAGCACGCGCCGCGACACGTCGCGCGCGACCGGCAGGTTGTCCGGATGCGCCGACGGCAGCCCGCGATAGTTCGGGAAATCCGAGATCAGCGGATAGAAGTAGCGGCGGCTGTAGATCTCGTGCTCGCGCAGGTGCTGATAGAGCGCGTCGCGTGCGAGCGGGTAGTCGTCGTCCACCAGGATCGGGAAGTACGAGTGATTGACCACCTTCGCATCCACCGTCGGCACGCAGCGGATGCCGGGCACCTCGGCCAGCAGCTCGCGATAGCGCGCGTCGATCTCGGCGCGCCGTGCGAGCGCGGCATCGACGTGTTCCAGTTGCAGCAGCCCGAACGCGGCGTTGATCTCGCTCATCTTGGCGTTGATGCCCGGCGCCACCACCGTCACCTCGTCGACGAAGCCGAAGTTCTTCAGGTGATCGATGTGCTGCTTGGTCTTCGCGTCCGGGCAGATGATCGCGCCGCCCTCGAAGGTGTTGAACACCTTGGTGGCGTGGAAGCTCAGGATCGACAGGTCGCCGTGCTCCAGCACGCTGCTGTCGTGCATCTGCACGCCGAACGCGTGCGCGGCGTCGTAGATCACCTTCAGGTTGTAGTTGTCGGCGATGCGGCGGATTGCGTCCACGTCGCACGGCCGGCCGTAGCAGTGCACCGGCATGATGGCGGCCGTCTGCGGCGTGATGGCCGCCTCGATCTTCTTCGGATCGAGGTTCAGCGTGTGCGGATCGATGTCGACGAACACCGGCTTGATGCCGTTCCACAACAGCGAATGCGCGGTGGCGACGAACGAATACGGGGTGGTGATCACCTCGCCCGTGATGCGCAGCGCCTGCAAGGCCGTGACCAGCGCCAGCGTGCCGTTGGTGAACAGCGCCAGATGCTTGACGCCGAGGTATTCGCAGAGCGCCTTCTCGAGTTTCTGGTGGAACGGGCCGGCGTTGGTGAGCACCTTGCTGTCCCAGATCTGTTCCAGATACGGCAGGAACTCGGCCAGCGGCGGCAGGTGCGGCTGCGTGACATAGATGCGCTCGTCGGCAACCGGTTCGACAACCGATTCGACGGCGCGCAGCGGCAGGGCGTTCATCGTGCATCTCCGGTGAGAGCGGCGGATTCCTCGGCAGCGACGGCGGGCTCGGCGGTGCGCTCGGGCACCGTGAACGGCGCGGCCGGCTGGTCGGCGCACCAGCGCCGCCAGGCCATGCGCATCGCATCGGCCACGCCCTGCGCGACGCGCGCGGGCTGGAAGCTGGTCATGTTGCGGCAACGCGCGCGCATGCTGCCGCGCAGGGCGGCCAACTCTTGCGGGTCGTTCGCGAAGGCCACCGCCTTGGCCACGAAATCGTCGGCGTCGCGCGCCACGAACTGTTCGAGGCCGACCGACGACATCCACACCGCGCCGGCGCTGCCCGCGAGCGTGGCGCCGCGGATCGTCACGGTCGGCACGCCCATCCAGAGCGCGTTGAGCGCGGTGGTCGAGCCGGTGTACGGGAACGTGTCGAGGCAGAGGTCGACGTGGTGGTGCTGTTGCAGGTACACGGCGATCGGTGCGCGCGGCTGCAGGTCGAGCCGGTCGTGCGCGATGCCTTCGGCCGTGAACCAGTCGAGCAGCATCGCGGTGCCGCCGTCCTGCGGGATCGCGCCGATCCGCATCCGCGAGCCGGGCACCGCGTGCAGCACGCGCGCCCACACCGCGATCACGTCGCGGCGCAGCTTGTTCAGGCGGTTGAAGCTGGCGAACGTCACATGCCCGTTGTGCAGCGCCGGCAGCAGGTTGACCGGCGGCGCGTTGTCGGCCGGCTTGAACGCGCTGTTGGCCGGCATGTGGATGATCTTTTCGGTGAACTGGCGTTCCATCTCGCCGAACGGGATCGCATGGCGGTCGGCCAGGTAGTAATCCATCGCCTCCAGGCCGGTGGTGCCCGGGTAGCCGATCCAGGTGATCTGCACCGGCGCCGGCTTGCGCGCGAACACCGGCAGCCGGTTGCGGCCGGTGTGGCTCGACAGGTCGAGCAGGATGTCGATCCGGTCGGCGCGGATGCGCTCGACCAGGCGGTCGTCGGTGAAGCCGGCCACCGTCGTCCAGTGCTGCACGCAGGCGCGCAGCCGCACCGTGATCTGATCCTCGAGCGTGTGGTTGTGATAGACGTGCAGCGAGAACGTCGGGTCGTCCTTCAGCGTCTCGAGGATCGGCAGCGCGTACGAGGCCACCGCGTGGTTGAACATGTCGCCCGAGACGATGCCCACGCGCAGCTTGCGCTCCGGTTCGCGCTTGTTGGCGTGGCGCGGCCAGCGCGCAAGGTACGGCGCTTCGTGGATCTTCGCGAACTGGCGGTGTTCGTCGAACAGCGTGGCGGCGTCGAGGCCCGGGTGGTGGGTGCGGCAGAACAACAGGTTGCTGTGCATCGCGGCGTCGCGCGGCGACAGTTCGTGTGCGCGGCCGAAGCTGGCCTCGGCTTCGGTGGTGGCGCCCAGTTCGCTGAGCGCGACGGCCAGCGAGCCATGCATCTGCACCGAATTCGGCGCCAGCTCGACCGAGCGGCGGCCCGCCTCGATCGCCTCGACGGTCCGGCCCGCGGCCGTCAGCGTCGCATTCAGCACGCGCCACATTTCGGCGTTGTCCGGATCGAGCGCGAGCACGCGGCGGATCTCGCGTTCCGAATCGGCAAGGCGGTTGCCGAGGCGAAACACGTCGGCGAGCAGCAGGCCCATCGCGACGTCGCTCGGATCGAGCGTGGTGGCGCGGATGAGCGGTTCGGTCGCTTCCAGGTATTGGCCGTCCTTGTGCATCGCGTTGCACAGCGAACGCCAGGCCACGCTGCTCGACGGGTAGCGTTGCGTCAGCGTGTGCGCGAGCTTGATGGCTTCGCCATAGCGTTTCTTGTTGTAGAGCGCGTTGAAGCGGCTCGTGTCCTGAGCGCTCGGATGGCGCACCACACCGCGCGTTTCCGCGGCCGGCGCGGGCGCCGGGGCTGCGGCCACGCGGGCCGGCGCGGCGCTGGCTGCGTTCGCGGCGGCCGTGAACACCGTGGCCGCCTTGCCCTCCGCCGACAGCGCCAGGCGCTGGATCAACCCATCGACCGCCGGCCCCTTGAAGCCGCGCTGCTGGCACATGCCGAGCGCCGTCCAGGCCGCCGAGACCTGGCCCGCCTCGATCAGCGCGTTGACATAGCTGACCCAGTGCTGGCCGTTGTTCGGATCGATGCCGAGCGCTGCCTCGAAGTGCGGCAGCGCGCCGTGGGCGTCACCGCTCTGCACTTTCAGCACGGCGAGGTTGTAGTTGGCGTCGACCTGATCGGGCTTCGCGCCGAGGATCGCCTCGTAAAGCGCCTGCGCGTCGGCGAGCTCGCCGCGATGATGATGGGCGATTGCGTTCTTGAGCACGAACGCGATGTCCGCGTCGAACTGCTGTTGCTGTTCAGGCGAGAGGCCGGCGGACATCGTATCGGACATGGGAAAACCGGACGGAAGAAGCGAATGGTGAGAATTATCCGGCTGGCCCCGGCCCGGCGAAGCGTGGAACTGACCGGTAAACGGGCGTCAATTTCATCGATGTGAATGCGGACGGGGAAACGGGGCGGGAACGAAGACCGAGGGGGCGGGATGCGTGGGGCGTCGGCGGCCGCACAGAAAAAACGGCCCGCGCAAGGCGGGCCGTGAGTTGAACGAGCGCGCGCTCGTGCGCGCGAATTGTTATTCGGGCAGGCCGCTCAGAAGCGCAGTGCGGCCTGGTTGTACTGTTTGGCCGCGTTCAGGCGTTCCGAGGCGGTCCGGTATTCGTGTTGCAGTTCCTCGCTGGCGCGCGCCGTTTCGGCCGTGATGCCGGCGTCGAGCGCCTGGATTTCGCGGATCATCAGCAGATCTTCCGGCGTTTGGGCCGCGTCGAGCGATTGCAGGTAGGGCGCGCGCGCGCCGATCAGGCGCTCGGCGCCTTCCCAGTCGGCAAGCCGCACCGCGCGGTCGATCTCGTGCGTCATCGACAGCAGTTGCGAGACGAGGATGTGCTGGTCCATGTCCGGTTCTCCAGGAGGCGGGCGTGGCTCAGGACGACTTGTTGGTCGCCAGCGCGCCGGCGCTGTTGGTGCCGCCGAACAGCGCGGTCAGGTAGTTCTGCTGCTGGTTCATGTTGGCCAGCACGGTGTTCAACTGCGTGAACTGCGCGTTGTACTGCGTGGTCAGCGTCGCCGCGTAGGCCGACAGCGTGGTCTGCTGCGCCGTCAGGCTCTTCAGGTCGGTCTGCACCGCATTGGCGCTGAGGGTCAGAATGCCGCTTTTGGGGTCCGTGTACGACGTGATCGCCGCGTTGATCTGCTCGCCGAGGCCGTTGGTGCTGTTGAACAGCGTCGAGGCCGCGGTGGGATTGTTGGTCAGCGCGTTGGTCAGGGCCGTCTGGTCGACGATCAGCGTGCCGGCCGGCTGCCCCGCGGTGGTGCCGTCGGCCACCGTGATGCCGAGCTGTTGCAGCGTCGCACCCACGCCGTTGCTGTTGACGGCGCTGCCGAGGATCGACTGCATCTGGGTGCTGATCGTGTTCAGCGTCGAATCGCCGAACAGCGGGCCGGTGACGGGGGCGGTCGGGTTGGTGTTGTCGAACGAGCCGACCGTGGCGATCGCCTGCACCAGCGTGTTGTAGTTGCTGACGAACGTCGTGACCGCCGAGGCCTGCTTGGTCGTATCGGCCGCGATCGTCAGCGTTTGCGTGGTCGCCGGGTTGGTCACGGCGGCTTGCGTGAGATTCAGCGTGACGCCGTTGATCACGTTGGTGACGGCGTTGGTCGGGCTCAGATTGGTCACGCCGTTGACCGTGACCGAGGCGTCCTGCGCGCCCGACGATTGCGTCCATTTGGTCGCCGTGGTGGTGCCGGTGGTGATCGTCGACTGGCCGCCCGTGGTGTTCGGCGTCGAGCTGACCGCCAGGTTCGACAGGCCGTTGTCGGTGGTGGCGTTGACGGCCACCGAGATGGTGTTGGCCGCGCCGCTGTTGTTCGAGCGCAGCACCAGGTGGGCGCCGTCGCTGCCGGTCACGATGCTGGCCGTCACGCCGGGGTTGTCGCTCGCGTTGTTGATCGCGGAGGCGATGCCCGACAGCGTGTTGTTGGTGGAATCGAGCGAGATCGTCGACGATTTGCCGTTGACCGTCAGCGTCATCGAGCCGGTGCCGAGCGCGGCGGTGGAATCGAAGGCCGGCGAGGTCAGCGATTGCGATTGCGCGATCTGGTTGACGGTCACGCCATAGGAGGCGGCCACGGCGCCGGAGGCGGTGGTCGCGGTCAGGCCCGTGCCGCCCGTGGTGGTCGCGGTGAAGGTTTGCGCGAACGAGCCGTCGGTCAGCGTGGAAAGCGAGCTTTGCAGGTTCTGCAGCGCAGTCTGCAGGCTGGTGTACGCAGCGGCCTTGTTGTTGTCGGTGAGGACAGCGGTCGACAGGATCGCCGTTTGGCCGGCGGTCTTGGAGTTGACCAGCGCGGTCACGAGCGAATTGACGTCGAGGTTGGCATTGCCCGTCGTGCCGTTGATGATCGACTGTGCGGCTTGCTGCAACGCGGAACTGCTGCTGATCGCGTTGTTGGACGTGGATGACGTGGACGAAATCGTGGACATCGCGGAGCTCCGTGGCGCTGACAAGTCGGTTTGACCGTGCGGATACTGCGGGAAACCGGGGGAAAACGGAAGACTTCAAAAGCAAAAAACGCGCGGCAGCCACGAGGAAGACTGCACCGCCGCGCGAACGGGCCGCCCATGAGGGCGCGGCCCGGTTTTCAAAGCACCTGCCAGATGCCTTACTGCAGGAGCTTCAGAACTTGCTGCGGCAGCGAGTTCGCTTGAGCCAGCACCGAGATGCCAGCTTGTTGCAGCACTTGTGCCTTGCTCAGGTTCGCGGTTTCCTGCGCGAAGTCCGCGCTCTGGATTTGCGACTGGGCCGACGACAGGTTCGTCGAGTTTTGTTGCTGCGTTTGCGCGATGGCGGTCAAACGGTTTTGCGTCGCGCCCAGCGTTGCCTGCAGGTTGTTCACCGTCGACAGCGCGTTTTCGATCGCGACCAGGGCCTGGTTGGCGCCCGTGGTGTTGCTGATGTTGATGTTCGCCACGGTCGGCGGAGCGTTGACCGAGTTGATCTGCGTGATCATGTTGGCGGCCGCGCTGGCTTGCGCCGTCGTCATGCCGCTCGTGGCGCCCGTCGACAGCGTCAGGTTCGTGACGGCCGTGCCCGTGCCGGCTGCCGTACCCGTCGTGAAGATCGCGCCGACTGCCGTCGTGCTCAGCGCTTGACCGTTCTGGTCCGTGAACGTGAAGCCGCCCTTGCCGTCCGACAGAACGTTGACCGACGTGATCGCCGGGTTCGTTGCGGTCGTGGCTGCGCCGTTGGTGTCGAGGTGCAGGTTCGAGATCGTGCCGACCGTTTCACCTTGTGCCACCAGACCGCCGCCGATCTTGGCAGCCGACAGGCTTTGGCTCAGGTCCAGGCTGACCGTCTGGCCGACGTTCGCGCCGACCTGGAACGTCGTGATGCCGGCGGAACCGTCGAGCAGGTTCTTGCCGTTGAAGTTCGTTTGCGAAGCAATACGATTCACTTCCGAGATCTGCGCGGCAACTTCTTGCTCGGCAGCAGCCTGGTCGCTGGTCGACAGCGTGCCCGTTGCGGCCTGGTTGGCCAGCGTCCGGATACGTTGCAGGCTGGTCGTCAGTGCCGACAGGGCGCTCGACGAGCTCTGGATCAGCGAGACGGCGTCGTTCGTGTTCGACACGCCTTGGTTCAGGCCGTTGATGGCCGTTTGCATGCGGGTCGAGATTGCCAGACCGGCTGCATCGTCTGCTGCGCTGTTGATGCGGTTGCCCGACGACAGACGCGTGATGGCTTGCGACAGTGCGCTTTGCGAGCCGTTCAGGTTTTGCTGAGCGACCAGCGAGTTGATATTGCTTGTAATTCCGAGCATGGTAAATCTCCTAAAAGCCGATAAGCCTTTGACAAGCCAACGTGGGCATCGGCGGACGCACTCGTTCTTTGCTGGCCGCCTCAAAGCAGGATTTCGGCGCTCCCAAAAAAAACTTGAGGGGGAAGATTGCGATCACTTGCAATTTCTTCCGATTTTTTGTCGGAGGCGCACTTGCCGGGGATGTTTCGCTCGAATCCCGCAGTGGTGCTGCGTTGCGGGATGCCGAGCGGGGGTGTTGCAGCCCCGTCCCTGATTGTTAACGGTTTTCTCGCGATTCTCTTGAGTCGTCGTGTGCTCGAAATTTGTCTGGCAGGCGTGGTAAACCGCTGGCTCTACGAATGTTTACCTGCTAGCATGGCGGGCTGAATTGAGATTTCTGTCAAGCCCTTGCCGTTTCGGCATGTCAAAGCTGGCAGTCAAACGCGGCGCCGGTTGCAGCTTGCCGAGCGTTTCGCGGCGCATTCCGCCTCTCTTTTCCGGCCTCCCAGGCCACAAAACCCGCTCGTTTCGCCTGTTGTGGGAACGCCCGGAAGGCCGGTGCGTGGCGCTTGGCCGCTACGTTTTTGACCGTATCAAGCAATTTAGGAACGACATGACGACGATTCTTCTGAAAGAAAACGAGCCGTTCGAAGTAGCGATCCGCCGCTTCCGCCGCGCGATCGAAAAGAACGGCCTGATCGCTGAGCTGCGCGAGCGCCAGTCCTACGAAAAGCCGACCGCCGTGCGCAAGCGCAAGAAGGCGGCAGCTGTGAAGCGCCTGCACAAGCGCCTGCGCAGCCAAATGCTGCCGAAGAAGCTCCACTAAGGCTTCCCCGGTTCGCATTGAAGCGGCGGTGTCCCTCGAAAGAGGGGCGCCGCCGTTTTGCTTTGGGGCGGCGGTTTCTTGTTTAACGTGGTGTTGCGTTCAGGCCACGCCGGTTTTTCCGGCCCGCTTGGCGGTGGCCGGCTTTGCGGCACCCGGTTGTTTCACTGCCCTGGCCGTGGTTTTCTCCGTTGCCTTGGCGCCGGGCTGGCCCAGCGCCGCGCAGGCGTCGCGGCACGGGCAGTCGAATTCGTGATCGTTGACCATCCCGGTGGCCTGCATCAGCGCATAGCAGATCGTCGAGCCGACGAACTTGAGGCCATAGCCCTTGAGCGCCTTGCTCATGGCGTCCGACAGGGCGGTGGAGGCCGGCGCGTCGCGGTACGACTTCCAGCCGTTCTGGATCGGCACGCCGCCGACAAAGGACCACAGAAAGGCATCGAGCGAGCCGTGTTCGGCGCGAATGCGCTGCACGGCGCGCGCATTGCCGATCGTCGATTCGATCTTGGCGCGGTGGCGCACGATGCCGGGGTTCTGCATCAAGGTGTCGACCTGCGCGGGCGTGAAGCGCGCCACGGCGTCGGCGTCGAAATTCGCGAACGCGGCCCGGTAGCCTTCACGCTTGTTGAGGATCGTCGACCACGACAGCCCCGCCTGTGCGCCTTCCAGGGTCAACATTTCGAACAGATAGCGTTCGTCGTGGGCCGGACGGCCCCATTCGGTGTCGTGATAAAGCGCATCGGCATCCGTGCGGACCCAGTTGCAGCGTTCACTCATCGATTCCTCGCGCCTCGGGTGGGTGCCGGCGCCCATGCCGGCACGGAAGGCGCCCAGCATAGCGCAATGCCCGTGCCGCGCAAGCCGGCCATCCGGCCAATGGGCGGGGCGCGCCGATGCGGTTAAGCTCTCGGCTCGACTGATCGGCAATCCCGGAGTGTTTCACCATGACAGAGCCCACTTACCTGATCGGCATCGATGGCGGCGGCACCGGCACGCGCGCGGTGCTGGCCGATGCCCGCGGGCGCGAACTCGCGCGCGGCAGCGGCGGCCCGTCGGGGCTGGCGCTCGGCATCGAGGGGGCATGGCGCTCGATCGAGGCGGCCTGCGCGCAGGCGTTCGAGCAGGCCGGCCTGTCGCTGGACTGGGCGCGCTGCACGATGGGCTGCGGCCTGGCCGGCAGCAATCACGCGGCATGGCTCGCGGCGTTCCTGGCCAGCGCACCGGTACCGGCGCTGGCGGTGGAGAACGATGCCTACACCACCGTGCTCGGCGCGCACGGCGGGGCGGCGGGCGTGATCGTCGCGCTCGGTACCGGCAGCGTGGCGGCCGCGATCGATGCGCAGGGCGCGTGCCGAATCGCGGGCGGCTACGGTTTCCCGTCGGGCGACGAAGCCAGCGGCGCCTGGTTCGGGCTGCGTGCGCTCGCGCATGCGCAGCAGGCGCTCGACGGTCGCGCGCCGCGCGATGCGTTGGCCGAGGCGCTGATCGGCCTCACTGGCGCGACCGACCGCGACAGCCTGGTGGTCTGGTCCTGCGCCGCCAACCAGACGGCCTACGCCACGCTCGCGCCGGCCGTATTCGCGCACCGCGCGCATCCGCTTGCCGAACGCCTGATTGCCGAGGCGGGCGAGGCGATCGGCCGCATGATTGATGCGCTTGATCCTGATCAATCTTTGCCGGTTGCGCTGTGCGGCGGGCTGGCCGGTCAACTCGAAGCGGCCGTGCCGGCTGCGCACCGGGCCCGGTTGCGCGCGCCGCTGGCCGATTCCGCGCACGGCGCGTTGCAACTGGCGCAACGCGAAGCCGCGCGCCGCGCCGGGGGGCGCTGAGGTGGGCGATGACCGGCCCGGCCGGCAGGCTGCGGCCGGCGCTGCTGCAGCGCGACGCGTTGGCGCGGCAGCGTAAAATGCCAGCTTTCCGCGCCCAGCCCACCCCCGCCATGTACAAAGTCATCTGCACCGATCTCGACGGCACGCTGCTCAACCGCGACCACCAGCTCGATCCGTACACGGTCGAGACGGTCCAGCGGCTGGCGTCCGACGGCGTGCCGTTCATCATCGCGACGGGGCGCCATCATGCCGACGTGGCCGGCATTCGCGACGTGCTCGGCATCCGGCCGTACCTGATCACGTCGAACGGCGCGCGCGTGCACGCACCCGACGACACGCCGCTCCACGCGCGCGACATCGCGCCGGAAATGGTGCGTGAGCTGGTGCGTCCCGAAGTGGTCGGCCAGCACGGCCGCGTGATCGTGAACCTGTTTACCGACAAAAGCTGGCTGATCGACCGCGAAGCGCCGGATCTGCTCGAGTTCCATCAGGATTCGGGCTTCGTCTACCGTGTCACCGATCTGCTGGCGCACGACGGCACCGATGTCGCCAAGGTGCTCTATATCGGCGAGCCGCAGGATCTGGCGGCAGTGGCCGCCAATCTGAAGAACCGCTTCGGCGAAGCGTTGTACGTCACCTATTCGCTGCCCGATTGCCTGGAAGTGATGACGGCCGGCGTCTCGAAGGGCCGCGCGCTGCGTGTCGTGCTGGAGCGGCTCGGCCTCGATCGCGCGCACTGCGTGGCGTTCGGCGACAACATGAACGACATCGACCTGCTGGAAACGGCCGGCTTCCCGTTCATGATGAACAATGCCAATCCGGACCTGATGCTGCGCCTGCCCGAGGTGCCGCGCATCGGCAGCAACGCCGAAGCCGGGGTGGCCCGGCATCTGCGCAGCCTGTTCGAACTCGACGCCGGGGCCGGCATCGCGCGCTGAGGGGCACCGGCCCGGAACCCGTCGGCCGGCCTTCACACTCGGGCGCCATCGCGCTCGCTGATAAAACAATGCGCCGGAGTACCGGTTGGAGAAAATAGACCGAATGGCGTTTCTGATTCGGCAGTGCCGGTGCCGGGCGTTTCTCCATTGCCGTGCATGCACCATTCGGCTAGCCGCCAGCCTTTTGCCGGCGTGGCTTGGCGCGATTGCACAACACCTCTCGCACGTTAACTTTCCGACACCTTTTCGTCACGATTCGAGTCAAAAAGGGCGTTAATTTTGTCACCGTGATGGGACGTAACGCGATGCAATTGACGCATCCTGTTTCGTTAAGGATTATGGGGAAAGCCAGAGCGTGTCGAAGCGTCAAGGATTGTTAAATCCGAGATGGATCCGGTACGAATTTCTTTAGAATTAACTCGGTGTCCAAATAGAGTGGGTCCGCTATAAATTCTTTTCGTAAGCATTCGTTTTGATTGAATTCCGGTGCAGTGCCGATTGCGAAAAGCGGGAATAGTGATTAGGCTCCGATGGCCTGGCGAATCGTGAATAGGGAGTAAACATGTCTCAATACGCAAAACTCAAGGCGCAGATCGCTGACCTTCAAGCGCAAGCCGATGACGTTCGCCGTCAGGAAGTGGAGGCCGTGATAGCCGATGTGCAACGCAAGATCGCCGAATATGGCCTGACCGCGCAGGATCTCGGTTTTGCCGAGAAAGCCCGGCGCGGCCGTCCGCCGAAAAAGGCGCCGCTGCCGCCCAAGTATCGGGATCCGAAGTCGGGTGCCAGTTGGAGCGGCCGGGGCAAGCCGCCGAATTGGATCGTCGGTAAAAATCGCGAGCGCTTTCTCGTCGAGTAAGCCGCCGCGTTGTGTTACCGGAAATAAAAAAGCCGCATCGTCGATGCGGCTTTCTTTTTTTGATTCGAATTTCGGGCCGCTCGGCCCGAATGCCGATCAGCTTGCGGCCAGTCGCGTCAAATGCGGTTGACTTGCGGTGGCGCCCAGCTTTTCGTAAATCTCCACGTATTGGCGCGCCATTGTCTTCGAGCTGAAGCGGGTTTCGAAACGTTCGCGAATCGCGGTGCGCGAGAGCATATCGATTTTCTGCAGTGCGCCCACCGCGCTGTGTTCATCCTCGACGATGAAGCCGGTCAGACCGTCTTCGATCACTTCCGGCACCGAGCCGCGGTTGAACGCGATCACCGGCGTGCCGCACGCCATCGATTCGATCATCACCAGGCCGAACGGCTCCGGCCAGTCGATCGGGAACAGCAGCGCCTTGGCGCCCGACAGGAACGCCGGCTTCTGCGCTTCGTTGATCTCGCCGATGAATTCGACATCGGCCGATGCCAGCAGCGGCTCGATCTCGGTCTTGAAGTATTCCTCGTCGACCTTGTCGACCTTGGCCGCGATCTTCAGCGGAAGGCCGCTCTTGGCCGCGATGCGGATGGCGGTATCGACGCGCTTTTCCGGGCAGATACGGCCCAGGAACGCCAGGTATTCGGGCTTGCGGTCGGTGTGCGGCGTGAGCAGCGTGTCGGGCAGGCCGTGATAGACCGTGCCGGCCCAGCCGGCTTGCGGCAGCGGCACGCGCTGCGAGTTCGAGATCGACACCACCGGCGCATTCGGGAACGCGTTGAACACCGGCTGCAGCTCGGGCAGGTCGAGACGGCCGTGCAGCGTGGTCACGTAAGGCACGTCGAGGCGCGAGAGCAGCGGGAACGGCAGATAGTCGAGGTGCAGGTGAAGCACGTCGAAATCCTGGGCGACGCGAGCGATCTGCTCGAGCAGGCGCATGTGCGGCGCCATCGAATCGCGGATCGACGGGTCGAGACGCAACGCGCGCGGCCACGACGCTTCGAGCTTCGCCGACGTGACGGAATCGCCGCTTGCAAACAGCGTGACGTCGTGGCCGAGTTCGACCAGCGCTTCCGTGAGGTAAGACACGACACGTTCGGTGCCGCCGTAAAGTTTCGGCGGGACGGCTTCGTAGAGCGGGGCAACTTGTGCGATGCGCATGAGTGGTTCTCCTGGGCGTAGGGTGGCCGGGCCTGCCGGAAGGTCGCGCCCATGCAGGGCGTCGCCGGCGGCAGACGATGGGGCGGCGCTGACGAAAATCTTTTGACCGCCGGCCGACCGTTCGACTCTATTATCGGGATGGCTCGCGGCGAATCGAGCGAATTTTCAAACGCTTAACCCTTGTTACAGGCTGAAATAGGGAGTTTACCGGGTTGCCGCCACGGGGACCTCGCCGCGATCGGAAGGTTCTTTCCTACCCTTACCTACCGATTGTTACAGCCGTAGAAATAGTTCTATAATTTGCCAAAAAAACTCTGATCGGTCGCCCTATATCCCTTACTGATCAACGGCTTACGCGATTTTTTCATCTCCGGTAATTCTCTGACACTGTCGGAAAAATTCCTACACGGTTTACAGAGAAATCCTGCGTTGTAGATTCGTCTTCGCTGATACCGGCGCAAAATCCGATTGGCCACAATGCCGTAAGAATATAAACGCCGGTTGCCGACCCATGGAGGGCGAGCGATCGAGGCAAACGTTTTCAAAGCAGATGGCCAAGATTTCTTACGGGGGAATCATGAGCGCGACCAGTGAAATGCTCGCCGAGATCAAGGAAGTGAACCTGTCGTACCTGTTGCTGGCGCAGCGTCTGCTGCGTGAGGACAAGGCTATGGGCATGTTCCGCATGGGTATCTCGGAAGATCTCGCGGAAGTCCTCGCGAACCTGACACTCGCACAAACGGTCAAGCTGGCCGCATCGAACCAGATGCTCTGCCGCTTCCGTTTCGACGATCATGCGTTGCTGTCCTCGCTTGCCGACAAGGGCCGAAGCACGGCCGTCGCGCAGGCACACACGGCCATCCTGATGGCCGGCCAGCCCGTCGAAAGCCTCCGATAATTTTTTTCCCAGAACACTGGCAGCCGTGGCCCGGTACGCGTTCGCGCGTCCGGTGAGCGCGAGCGCCGACTCATTCCCGGAAAATCCGGAGGCTAGCAATGGCGACGAAGAGCGTGGTGCTCGAGGTCAAGGAAATCACCTTGGCGATCGAGCTGATCGAGCTGGGTGCACGACTGCAACTGCTCGAGGCCGAGACCAACCTGTCTCGCGACCGGTTGATCAAGCTGTACAAGGAACTGAAGGGCGTCTCCCCGCCGAAGGGCATGCTGCCGTTCTCGACCGACTGGTTCATGACCTGGCAGCCGAATATCCATTCGTCGCTGTTCTATAACATCTACCGTTTCATGCAGGCACACGGCGGCTGCGATTCGATCCAGTCGATCGTCAAGAGCTACCGGCTCTACCTGGAACACGTCGGGCTGTCCGACGACGAAGCGGCGCTGAGCCTCACGCGCGCCTGGACGCTGGTGCGTTTCTTCGATTCGGGGATGCTCCAGATGACGCCTTGCACGCGCTGCGGCGGTCAATTCGTCGCCCATGCCCACGATCCGCAGCACGGCTTCGTGTGCGGCCTGTGCCAGCCGCCGTCGCGCGCCGGCAAGACCCGCAAGGCCGCGGCGAAAGCGGAGACACGCCTGGCCGAGCTGCCGGTGCCGGCCGCCGCCTGAGCGGCTGACCGGGCAGCCGCCCGGTGCGCGCCCGCACGGCCGGTTCGGCACGAAATTCCCGGCGCGAGCCGATCGATCGACACGACCCCATGGCAGGACCGGCGCCGCATCGCGATGGCCGGCGACGGGCGCCTGGTGGCCCGCCGCGCGGCCGTCCGGCTGCCGGCTCGCCGGCCGGCGCCGATATCGGGTTAGCCCCCGCCCGGGACGGTGAAAGTTTTCGCCCCATCTGCCGTAAACCACTTAACGGCGGCCTTCCCGCCGGCCACTCGTGAGGGACAGGCTGTGCTGATTATCGTGGGAACTCTCGTGACGTTGTTGTCCGTGTTCGGCGGCTACGCGCTCGCGGGCGGCCACCTGGGCGCCCTGGTTCAGCCGCTCGAAATCCTGATGATCGTGGGCGCCGGCGTGGGCGCGTTCATCCTCGGCAACGGCGTGAAGATGATCAAGTCGACGCTGCGCGCGTTGCCGAGCCTGTTCAAGGGCTCGAAGTACACCAAAGAGCTGTACATGGAATTGATGGGGCTGCTCTACGTGCTGCTCGCCAAGGCGCGCAAGGAAGGCACGCTGACGCTCGAGGCCGACATCGACGACCCCGAGAAGAGCCCGATCTTCACCCAATACCCGAAGATCCTCGCCGACAAGCACATGGTCGAGTTCCTGACCGACTACCTGCGCCTGATGGTCGGCGGCAACATGAACGCGTTCGAGATCGAAAGCCTGATGGACGAGGAAATCGAGACGCACCACGTGGAAGTGGAAGGCCCCGCGCATGCGCTGAACCGCGTCGGCGACGCGATGCCGGCGTTCGGGATCGTGGCGGCGGTGATGGGCGTGGTGCACACCATGGCCTCGGCCGACAAGCCGCCCGCGGTGCTCGGCGCGATGATCGCGCAGGCGCTGGTCGGCACGTTCCTCGGGATTCTGCTGTCGTACGGCCTGATCGGCCCGCTCGCGAGCCTGGCCGAGCAACGCGCGGCCGAATCCACCAAGCTGTTCCAGTGCATCAAGGTGACGATCCTCGCGAGCCTGAACGGCTATGCGCCGGCGATCGCCGTGGAATTTGGCCGCAAGGTGCTCTTCTCGACCGAACGCCCGTCGTTCGCCGAGCTGGAAGAGCACGTGCGCCGTGTGAAGGCGAAGTAAGCGGAGCGGCCGGGCGATGAGCAAGGGCAAGGATCGAGCGATCGTCGTCAAGCGGGTCGCGCCGGCGAAGAAGGGCCACCACGGTGGCGCCTGGAAGCTCGCCTATGCGGACTTCATGACCGCGATGATGGCGTTCTTCCTGCTGATGTGGCTGCTGTCGGCGGCCACGCCGGTGCAGCTCAAGGGCATCGCCGACTATTTCAATACCCCGCTGAAGGCCGCGATCTTCGGCTCCGGCGATCGCAGCTCGCAGGATTCGAGCATCGTCAACGGCGGTGGCGCGGACATCACGCGCAGCGACTCGGGCACCACGCGCCGCACCGACGGCACCTCGGCGCTGGCCAACCGGCTCGCGCAGAGCGGCCGCGAGGACGAGCACAACACCGAACAGACCGCCGGCGCGCAGGACCGTCTCGAACAGGTGCGCCTGCACGACCTGCAGATCAAGCTGATGGCCGCGATCGAGGCCAACCCCGTGCTGCGCCAGTTCAAGCAGCAGATCCGCATCGATTCGACCATGACGGGCTTGCGCATCGAGATCGTCGATACCCAGAAGCGGCCGATGTTCGCGCTGTCGAGCGACGCCGTCGAACCGTACATGCGCGACATCCTGCGCGAGATCGGCAAGACGCTGAACGACGTGCCGAACCGCATCGTGATGCAGGGCCACACCGACGCCATTCCGTATTCGGGCGGCGAGAAGGGCTACAGCAACTGGGAACTGTCGGCCGACCGCGCGAACGCGTCGCGCCGCGAGCTGGTGTCGGGCGGGATGGACGAGGCGAAGGTGCTGCGCGTGACAGGCCTGGCCTCCACGCAGAACCTCAACAAGGCCGATCCGCTCGATCCGGAAAACCGCCGGATCAGCATCCTGGTGCTGAACCACAAGTCGGAAATGGCGTTGATGCGCGACGACTCGACCGCCACCACGCTGTCGAACGACGCCGCGGGCTCGCAAGCGCTGGCCCAGCAGATCGCGGGCGGTGCCGGCAAGCCGGCCACGGCGGCGCCGGGCACGGCCGTGGCGCCGGTGGCCGGCAAGCCGGCGGTTGCCCCGGCGGCGCCGATCGCGCCGCTGGCCCCGGCGACCGGCAGCGCCCACTAATGTGAACCGGAACCGAACGACATGATCCGCTCCATTCTCGCCATCGACGACTCCGCGACCATGCGCGCGCTGCTCCAGGCGACGCTCGCCGACGCGGGCTACGACGTGCACGTGGCCGCCGACGGCGAGATCGCGCTCGAACTCGCGGCGGCGATCGCCTTCGACCTGGTCGTGACCGATCACCACATGCCGGGCAAGAACGGCCTCGACGTGATTCGCACGCTGCGCGCGCGCGGCACCTACGCGGACACGCCGATCCTGGTGCTGACGACCGAAAGCAGCGACGAATTCAAGTCGTCGGTGCGCGAGGCGGGGGCGACCGGCTGGATCGAAAAGCCGTTGGACCCCGACACCCTGCTGGACCTGGTGGCCGCGTTGGCGGCGCCGAGCCACCCGTAGTCGCGCGAGCGCACCGCGACCGAACCCCATAAGACGCCAACCGACGACACCGACGTGGATCCGGCATGACTCTCGATATCACCCAGTTCTATCAGACGTTTTTCGACGAGGCCGACGAGCTGCTCGCGCAGATGGAGCAGTTGCTGCTCGGTCTCGACGCAGGCTCGCCGGACCCCGAGGATCTGGCCGCGATCTTCCGCGCCGCGCATTCGATCAAGGGGGGCGCGGCCACCTTCGGTTTCGCGGCGCTGACCGACACCACCCACATTCTCGAATCGCTGCTCGACCGCGCGCGTAATCACGAGATCACGCTGACGATGCCGATGATCGACGCGTTCCTCGAAACCAAGGACGTGCTGTCGGATCAGCTGGCCGACTATCGCGCGAGCGCCGAGCCCGATGCGGCGGCCGCCGCGGCGATCTGCGCCAAGCTCGAAACGCTGCAGCGGGAAGCGCTCGGTCAAGCTGCGGCTCCCAAGGCGGCACCGGCCGCCGCCGCACCGGCTGCCGAGGAAGACGAATCCGAAGCCGATCTCGAACTCGCGTTCGCGGCGGCCGCCGCCGAATTCAGCGCGACGTCCGGCAACGGCGCGCCCGATCACGTCATCGCGCAGGCGGTGGAAGCGGCCCATCCGGGCAGCGCCCCGGCCGCCGGTGGCGAGAGCGGCCCGCATCTGCGCATCACGCTGCGCGGCGTCGGCGCCAAGGATCGCGACCTGCTGGTCGAGGAACTCGGCAACCTGGGCCGCATCGTCGGCCGCAGCGAAGCGGGCGACGACGTCACGCTCTGGCTCGACAGCGACGTGCCGTCCGATGACATCGTCGCCGTGCTGTGCTTCGTGATCGACGACAGCCAGATCTCGATCGGCCACGGCACCGCGCCGGGCGACGGCGCCGCGAGTGCGCCGGCCACGCTCGAAGCGGCCCCGGCGCCCGCGCCCGCCGCGCCGGTGGCTGCCGCGCCGGCCGCCGCGCCTGCACCGGCTCCGGCTGCCGCACCCGTTGCCGCTGCGCCGGCGCCGGTCGCCCCCGCGCCGGCCGCAGCCGCACCGGCCGCCGCCCCGGCCGACGGCGACGCCAAGGCCGCGCACGGCGAGGACCGCCGCGCCCGCTCGCACGCGCCGGCGAACGCCGAAGGCAGTTCGATTCGCGTCGGCGTCGAAAAGGTCGACCAGCTGATCAACCTGGTCGGCGAGCTCGTGATCACGCAGGCGATGCTGGCCGAAACGACCAGCGCGTTCGATCCGGCCCTGCACGACCGCCTCTACAACGGCATGGCGCAGCTCGAACGCAACGCGCGCGACCTGCAGGAAGCGGTGATGTCGATCCGCATGATGCCGATGGATTACGTGTTCAGCCGCTTCCCGCGCCTGGTGCGCGACCTGGCCACCAAGCTCGGCAAGGAAGTGGAACTGGTCACGTTCGGCCAGGCCACCGAACTCGACAAGAGCCTGATCGAACGGATCATCGATCCGCTGACCCACCTGGTGCGCAACAGCCTCGACCACGGCATCGAAACGGTCGAGAAGCGCCGCGCGTCGGGCAAGGATGCGGTCGGTCAACTGGTGCTGTCGGCCGCGCATCACGGCGGCAACATCGTGATCGAGGTCAGCGACGACGGCGCCGGCCTGAACCGCGAACGGATTCTCGCCAAGGCGGCCCAGCAGGGCATTCCGGTGGCGGACAACATCAGCGACGACGAAGTCTGGAACCTGATCTTCGCGCCGGGCTTCTCGACCGCCGAGACGATCACCGACGTGTCGGGCCGCGGCGTCGGCATGGACGTGGTCAAGCGCAACATCCAGTCGATGGGCGGCCACGTCGAGATCCAGTCGTTCGCGGGCCGCGGCACCACCACCCGGATCGTGCTGCCGCTCACGCTGGCGATCCTCGACGGCATGTCGGTGAAGGTCGGCAACGAGATCTTCATCCTGCCGCTGAACTTCGTGATGGAGTCGCTGCAACCGGCCGCCGCCGACATCTACACGGTCGGCAACGGCGAACGCGTGGTGCGCGTGCGCGGCGAATACCTGCCGCTGGTCGCGCTGCACGAGGTGTTCTCGGTGGAGGATGCGCGCACCGATCCGACCCAGGGCATCGTCACGATCATGGAAACCGAGGGCCGCCGCTTCGCGATGCTGATCGACGAACTGGTGGGCCAGCAGCAGGTGGTCGTGAAGAACCTCGAAACGAATTACCGCAAGGTTCATGGCATTTCGGCCGCAACCATCCTCGGCGACGGCAGCGTCGCCCTGATCGTGGACGTGGCCGCCCTCAACCGCGATGCCCGCGCCGCGCATGGCGCGGGGGCGCTCGCGACTTTCTAACCGCTACGCGGCTTGCCCGCACTGGAGGACAACGTGTCCGAAGTCCAATCGATCCAACAGGCGGCCGCGCTCGCGGGCGCCAACCGGCGCGACGCCGCGCATGCCGACGCAGCCGGCCAGGAATTCCTGGTATTCACGCTCGGCGACGAGGAATACGGCATCGACATCCTGAAGGTTCAGGAAATTCGCGGCTACGACAGCGTCACGCGCATCGCGAACGCGCCCGAGTTCATCAAGGGTGTGATCAACCTGCGCGGCATCATCGTGCCGATCGTCGACATGCGCATCAAGTTCCATCTCGGCCGCATCGACTACGACCATCAGACGGTGGTGATCATCCTGAACGTCGCGCATCGCGTGGTCGGGATGGTGGTGGACGGCGTGTCCGACGTGCTGACGCTGACTTCCGACCAGATCATGCCGGCGCCGGAATTCGGTGCGACGCTGACCACCGAGTACCTGACGGGCCTCGGCAGCGTGGACGGCCGGATGCTGATCCTGATGGATATCGAAAAGTTGATGACCAGCCGCGAAATGGCCCTCATCGACCAATTCGGCGTGTAATCGCCAACCCGACTTCTCACGGGGAGAGTCACGATGTTGCACAACTGGTCGATCCGCACGACGCTAACCGCGATCGGATTGTCGTTCGTATTGCTTACCGCCGTGGTCGGCGGCCTGGGCCTCGTGGCGCTGAACCAGACGGGCAGCGCGCTCGACGAAATCGTCGGTGGCGATATCCCCGCCATCCGGGCGCTGACCAACGGCTCGTCGTATCTGCTGCGCACGCGCGTCTCGCTCGATCGGGTCCGCTCGCTGACGGAATCGGGCAAGACCGAAGACGCGCAAAGCGCCATCGCCCGCACCCAGCAGCTCTACGATCTGGCCGTGCAGAACTGGCAGTCGTTCCAGGCGCTGCCGAAAACCGGCGTCGACAGCGCGCAGCTCGATGAAGTGTCGGCGCGCCGCGATACGCTCAAGACGGCGCTCGACGCCGAGATCGCCGCGGTCAAGGGCGGCGACATGGCCGCCTACCACGCGATCGCGGATACGCAGATCAGCCCGATGTTCGTGGCCTACGACAACGCGGCCACGGCCGTGGTGGCCGCGCTCGACAAGCGCGTCGCCGCGCATCACGATCGCACCGAAGCGCAGATCTCGCTGATGCTGACCTGCATCGCGGTGGGCATCGGCCTGTCGGTGCTGCTGATCGTGCTGGTGCGCTTCATGTTGCGCGGCCTGATCGTCGGCCCGCTCGAAGAAGCCATCGGCAAGTTCGAGAAGATCGCCGCGGGCGATCTGTCCGAGCGCGTGCAGCGTCAGGGCAGCAACGAGATCGGGCGTCTGTTCGGCGGCATCGGCCACATGCAGGAAGCGATGACGTCGATGGTGAAATCCGTGCATCGCGGCACCGAGTCGATCGATGTCGGCGCGCACGAGATCGCCAGCGGCAACGTCGATCTGTCGCAGCGCACCGAGCAGCAGGCCGCGTCGTTGCAGGAAACCGCCTCGAGCATGGAGCAACTGACGGGCACCGTGCGCCAGAACGCCGAGAACGCGCGCCAGGCGAGCCAGTTGGCCGTCAACGCGTCGGACATCGCGACGCGCGGCGGCGAGGTGGTCAGCGAGGTGGTGTCCACCATGCAGGCGATCTCGGTCAGCTCGAACAAGGTGGTCGACATCATCGGCACCATCGAAGGCATCGCGTTCCAGACCAACATCCTGGCGCTGAACGCGGCGGTGGAAGCGGCGCGGGCCGGCGAGCAGGGCCGCGGCTTCGCGGTGGTGGCCGGCGAAGTGCGCTCGCTCGCGCAGCGCAGCGCCACGGCCGCGCGCGAAATCAAGCAGTTGATCGGCGATTCGGCCGACAACGTGCGCAACGGCTCGGAGCTGGTCGAGCGCGCGGGCGCGACGATGGCCGAGATCGTGCAGGCGGTGCGCCGCGTGACCGACATCATCGGCGAGATCAGCGCCGCGTCGCACGAGCAATCGACCGGCATCGAGCAGATCAACCGCGCGGTCGGCCAGATGGACGCCGTCACGCAGCAGAATGCCGCGCTGGTCGAGCAGGCCGCCGCGGCTGCCGCTTCGCTTGAAGATCAGACCCGCCAGTTGAAGGCGGTCGTGTCGGGCTGGCGCGTGGAGGGCGGCGTCGCGGCACTGACGCTGGCCGTGGCCGAACCGGCGCGCCGTCCGCAAGCGGCGGCGCTGCCCGCGCCGAAGCCGGCGGCCAAGCCTGCCGCCAAGCCGGCCGCACTGCCGTCGCCTGCGGCCGAACCGGCCAAGGAACACGCCAGCGCGGCATCGGCACCGGCATCGTCGGCTGCCAAGCCGCCGCGCCGTCCGGCTGCCGCCGTGGCCACGCCGCGCGCCGGCAGCGCCTCGGCCGCGCCGGCCGCCGCCAAGGCGGGTTATGCACCGCGCGTCGCGAAAGCGGCCGCAACCGAGAACGGCGGCGCGCTGAAGCGCCCGGCGTTGTCGGGCGAGTCGAAGCCGGCCGCCGTGGCAGCCGGTTCCGACGACGATTGGGAAACCTTCTGATCCCGGCCCAGCCATGAACGCCCGCCCTGCGTCCCGTCTCGATCTGCCTGCCGCGCTGCCGCCGCGCGTGTCGGAGGCCGGCCGCGATTTCGCCTTCACCAGCGAGGATTTCGCGCGGATTCGCGCGCTGATCCATCGCCGGGCCGGCATTTCGCTGTCCGAGCACAAGCGCGACATGGCCTACAGCCGCCTGGCGCGCCGCTTGCGCGCGCTCGGCCTCGACAGTTTTCGCGATTACCTCGACCAGCTCGAACGCAACAACGATCCGGCCGAGTGGGAAGCGTTCACCAATTCGCTGACCACCAACCTGACCGCGTTCTTCCGCGAGGCGCATCACTTCCCGATCCTGGCCGAGTTCGCCAAGACGCGGCAGGCGCCCGTCACTGTCTGGTGCTCGGCCGCCTCGACCGGCGAGGAGCCGTATTCGCTGGCGATCACGCTGCTCGAAGCGCTCGGCCCGTCGGCCTCGCGCTCGGCCACGATCCTGGCGACCGATCTGGATACCCAGGTGCTCGAAAAGGCGCGCGCGGGCATCTACACGTTCGACCAGGTCAAGCACCTGTCGCAGGAACGGCTGCGGCGCTTCTTCCTGAAGGGCACCGGCCCGCAGGCGGGGCGCGTGAAGGTGCGGCCCGAGCTGAAGCAGATGATCCGCTTCGAGCCGCTGAACCTGACCGACGCCGATTACGGCATCGGCCAGACGTTCGACGCGATCTTCTGCCGCAACGTGATGATCTACTTCGACAAGCCGACGCAGGGGCAGGTGCTGACCCGCTTCGAGCCGCTGCTGAAGCCGGGCGGCCTGCTGTTCGCCGGCCATTCGGAGAACTTCTCGTACGTGACGCAGGCGTTCCGGCTGCGCGGCCAGACTGTGTACGAGCGCACCCGCGACGCGTCGCCGGGCGCCGCGCCGCGCGCGCGGCCCAAGGCGGCCGGCGCGTCGGCCGGGGCCGGCGTGCCGAGCCTGGCCGGGGAGGACGCATGAGCGGCCTGCCGATCGCCACCAATCACTATCAGGACACGCATTTCGGCAAGCCCGGCGTGAAGCTGCTGCCGAACGAGTTCTTCACGACGCGCGACGACATGGTGCTGGTGACCGTGCTCGGCTCGTGCGTGGCCGCCTGCCTGCACGATCCGTTCATGGGGTTGGGCGGGATGAACCATTTCATGCTGCCCGACGACGGCGCCGACGCCCGCGCGACGGCGTCCGATTCGATGCGCTACGGCGCCTACGCGATGGAAGTGCTGATCAACGAACTGATCAAGGCGGGCGGCAGGCGCGAGCGCTTCGAGGCCAAGGTGTTCGGCGGCGCGGCCGTGCTGGCCGGCATGACCACCATCAATATCGGCGATCGCAACGCCGATTTCGTGCGCCGCTACCTGGCGCTCGAGAAGATCCGCATCGTCGCCGAGGATTTGCAGGGCGTGCATCCGCGCAAGGTCGCGTTCATGCCGCGCACCGGGCAGGCGATGGTCAAGAAATTGCGGCTGGCGGTGCCGGGCGTCGCGGAGCGCGAAGCCGCGCTCGCGCGCTCCGCCGCCGACGCCCGCGCCGCCCGCGCACAGCGGGCACGCGCCCACGTCGAGCTGTTCGCCGCGCCGGCATCGCCGAAGCCGCGCATCGAGCTGTTCGGCTCGACCGCCCCGAGCGGAACAAAAAAGCAGGAGGCCTGAGCACCGTGCAGAAAATCAAGGTATTGTGCGTCGACGATTCGGCGCTGATCCGCAGCCTGATGACCGAAATCATCAACAGCCAGCCCGACATGTCGGTCTGTGCCACGGCGCCGGATCCGCTCGTCGCGCGCGATCTGATCAAGCAACACAACCCCGACGTGCTGACGCTCGACGTCGAAATGCCGCGCATGGACGGCCTCGATTTCCTCGAGCGCCTGATGCGGCTTCGTCCGATGCCGGTGGTGATGGTATCGTCGCTGACCGAGCGCGGCTCCGAAATCACGCTGCGTGCACTCGAACTGGGCGCGGTGGATTTCGTCACCAAGCCGCGCGTCGGGATTCGCGACGGCATGCTCGATTACGCGGAGAAGCTGGCGGACAAGATCCGCGCCGCGGCGCGCGCCCGTGTGCGCCAGGCGGCGCCGGCCCGACCGGCGGCTGCGGCGGGGCAGGCGAACGCGCCGTTGATGAACAACCCGCTGGTCAGTACGGAAAAGCTGCTGATCGTCGGCGCGTCCACCGGCGGCACCGAGGCGATTCGCGAGCTGCTGGTGCCGCTGCCGCCCGATGCGCCGGCGGTGCTGATCGCGCAACACATGCCGCCCGGCTTCACGAAGTCGTTCGCGCAGCGCCTGAACACGCTGTGCCGGATCGCCGTCAAGGAAGCCGAGCATGGCGAGCGGGTGCTGCCGGGCCACGCGTATATCGCGCCGGGCCACGCACACTTGTTGCTCGCACGCAGTGGGGCGAACTATATTGCACACCTGTCGGACGAGCCGCCGGTCAACCGGCATCGTCCGTCGGTCGACGTGCTGTTCCGCTCGGCGGCGACGCACGCCGGCAAGAACGCGATCGGCGTGATCCTGACCGGCATGGGCCGCGATGGCGCGGCCGGTCTGCTGGAAATGAAACGCGCGGGCGCGCGCACCTTCGCGCAGGACGAGGCGAGCTGCGTGGTGTTCGGCATGCCGCGCGAGGCGATCGCGCTGGGTGGGGCCGACGAGGTGGTGCCGCTCTCGGAAATGAGCCGCCGCGTGCTGTCCGCAATGGGTGAGCGTACGCAACGTGTCTGACGTTGCGGCGAGAATACGGAATTTTGCAGAGGAACTGTGATGGACAAGAACATGAAGATTCTGGTGGTGGACGATTTTCCGACGATGCGTCGGATCGTTCGCAACCTGCTCAAGGAACTCGGCTATTCGAACGTCGATGAAGCCGAAGACGGCGCGGCCGGGCTGGCGCGCCTGAAGAGCGGCGGCTTCGATTTCGTGATTTCCGACTGGAACATGCCGAATCTCGACGGCCTGGCGATGCTGAAGGCGATCCGCGCCGACGCCGCGCTCACGCATCTGCCGGTGCTGATGGTGACGGCCGAGTCGAAGAAGGAAAACATCATCGCGGCGGCCCAGGCCGGCGCGAGCGGTTATGTCGTGAAGCCGTTCACGGCCGCCACGCTCGACGAGAAGCTGAACAAGATTCTCGAAAAAATGGCGAAGGCCGGGAGCTGAGATGGACGAGCCGATTCATGCAGCGAAGGCCGGCGCCGATTTCCCCGACGACGATTCGGCGGACGGCGCGGATTTCACGAGCGACCGGATCCTGGCGCGGATCGGCCAACTGACGCGCACGCTGCGCGATTCGATGCGCGAACTGGGCCTCGACAAGCATGTCGAGCAGGCCGCTCAAGCCGTGCCCGATGCGCGTGATCGGCTGCGTTACGTCGCCAACATGACCGAGCAGGCCGCCGAGCGCGTGCTGACCGCGATCGAGATCGCCAAGCCGGTGCAGGAGCGGCTGCAATCCGAGGCCGAGGCGCTCGACGCCCGCTGGGAGACCTGGTATCGCGCGCCGATCGAGCGGACCGAAGTGCGCGAGTTGATGGACGACACGCGCGCGTTCCTCGGCACGCTGCCCGAGGCGACCTCCGCCACGCGCACGCAATTGCTCGAAATCATGCTCGCGCAGGATTTCCAGGATCTGACCGGCCAGGTGATCAAGAAGATCATGGATATGGTCTACCTGATCGAGCAGCAATTGCTCGCGGTGCTGGTGGACAACATCGCGCCCGAACGGCGCGAGCAGTTCGCCGCGAACGCCGCCGCGCTGGCCGCGGTGATGGCCGACGAGGCCTCGCCCGAATCGTTGATGAACGGCCCGCAAATCTCGCCGGAAGGCCGCACCGACGTGGTCCAGGATCAGGCTCAGGTCGACGACCTGCTGGCCAGCCTGGGCTTCTGAGCGACGCGGGTTCGGCCCGCCTTCGCCGCTGTTTCGGGATGCCCGCGCGCCCGCCCCCGGTAAGCCGGCGGCGGGCGCGCGCACGTTG
>NZ_BAAILN010000070.1:0-1242 GCF_054589155.1 Burkholderia sp. 3C | reverse complement strand
GGAACACATCGTCCACGATCATGATCTTGCTGTGCACGTACACCGGCATCCACTGCTTGGCCGGTGAATCCGGCGCCACCAGCGTGCAGACATGAACTTTCAAGCCTGGAATGTCTTGAGGCAGGATCGGCTTTTTTTCGTCGGCGTTGTCCTGAAGCTTCTGCTCCAAATCCTTGATTTTCTTTCTCGCGGCTTCCTGCCGTACCGGACCACTGGCGCCATGGTCGTAATGCGCCACCGCGACCTCGTTGACGGCACGCTGCACATCGATCCCGAGTTGCTCGCCACGCTCCAGCCGCGCCACGTTGGGCATGGTGTCCGCACGTCCGAGACTATCGAGCATGTCGTACGTCGTACCCGTGCCCATTCCCACCGCGTCGTCGGTCGAGTTCGTCACCACGAACAGATACAGCGGGCCATGCTTGCCGGGATCGCGCCCTGCAGATACGTGCGTCTGCGCAACCGACTTGATCTTCGCGGCAAGCGGTTCCCACCGGAAATACTGGTTCTCGATGTAGATAAACTGCGTGGCGTTATTGGCCGCCTGCAAGTAGAGCGCCTCGATGTTGCGCACGCCCTCCTGCGACTGCGTACGGACGATCTGCGCCATGAGCGGCGTGCCCAACTCCGGCCGAACTTTCAGCTGTGCGGCCAATGCCTTGCGTTTGCTCAACAGATCGACATGCGCATTGCGCTGCCAGGCGCGGCAGAAATTCACGTTCAGATGTTCGAGAATCGGCCCGGTCACCCGCGCGGACATATCCTGGCGCGGCGTTTCTCCATTGCGCCCAAATCGGGCGTGCATGCGTGCATAGCTGTGCGCATCGTTATCCCAATAGGCGTCGAGAGTGTTATGTCCCATCACAAAACCAACGGCCTGACTCGGCGCCTCGTAATCAACCAGCACCGTCTTTTGGTGATGCGATGGACCGAGTCCATATCCGCCAATTACCCCCGCCTTGCCGACGTTGGTATCCGAACGGAATCTCGACTCGCGGTACATGATTTCCAGCCGATCAAACAGGGAAAAGTCGCGCGTGACCACCTGAATGTTCTCCCACGGCTTCGCGCTCGCGCCTTGGGCATCGGGTCGAGTTGAACGCCGCAAAGATTCGGAGAGTTCCCGTTGTGCCGGCGACGGCGTGATCCGAGCCAGGTAATACCACTGCCGGTCATATTCGAGCTGGGTCGTGTTCTCGTTTTGCGTGAACGCGCTGCGCACCAGGTCATATCCCGGGTTCG
>NZ_BAAILN010000069.1:69296-95947 GCF_054589155.1 Burkholderia sp. 3C | reverse complement strand
GGTTGGCGGTTGGCGGTTGGCGGTTGGCGGTTGGCGGTTGGCGGTTGGCGGTTGGCGGTTGGCGGTTGGCGGTTGGCGGTTGGCGGTTGGCGGTCGGCGGTCGGCGGTCGGCGGTCGGCGGTCGGCGGTCGGCGGTCGGCGGTCGGCGGTCGGCGGAATGCAATCGGAGAGCAGCGGCCGGCCCGATCAACCCGAATCCGATTTATCCCGCCGCATCCGCCGCGAATCTTGTCTTTCCCCCACCCGAACGGTAAGGTGAGCGGCCGGCGCGGACCGGCCGTCGAACGCGCCGCCTACGAACTCGAATAAACGCTCTCAGGGAAGCGCGCGGCAGCGCCGCGTGGCCCGACCGACCGGGATATAACAAGATGGATGTATTGCGCCTTTTGCTGGTGTGGCCGCTGCATGCGATCCGCTGGACCTTCCGCCTGCTCGGGCGGTTGCTGCGGCCGGTGTTCGGCAACCTGTCGTGGACCGCACCGGCCTGGGCCGGCGTCACCGGGCACGCAGTGCGCCGCCGCCCCTGGCATGCGCTCGGCATCGCGGCCGGCGTGCTCGCGCTGGCCGGCGGCGGCTACTGGTATCAGCACCGCCCCAAGACCGTCGCGCCCGACGAGGTCACGTTCAAGGTCACCGCGCCCGCCGTCACGAGCTACGACACCGACGAATCGGGCAAGCCGCTGGCCACCGTGCATCCGCTCGACATCGCGTTCTCGCGCTCGGCCGCGCCGATCGAGCAGGTCGGCAAAAGCGTGCCGGACGGCATCGAGATGTCGCCCGCGCTGAAGGGCGAATGGCACTGGAACGACGATCACACGCTGCGCTTCACGCCGGCCGTCGATTGGCCGGTGGGCGCGCACGTCGAGGTGCGCTTCGCCGTGCGCCGCGTGTTCGCGCCGCAGGTGAAGATGGCCGACGACCATTTCGCGTTCGACATCGCCGCCTTCAAGGCCAGCATCGGCAGCACCGAGTTCTATCAGGACCCGAAGAACCCGGCCGCGAAGAAAACCATCATGCAGGTCGGCTTCAACTACCCGGTCGATCCGGCCGCGTTCGAGAAGCGCATCGCGCTGTCGCTGGTCGCGCGCGACGGCAAGACGGTGTCGCCGCTGCGCTATACGGTCAACTACGACGCGCGCCGCATCAACGCATGGGTCCATTCCCAGCCGCTCGATATCCCTCGCGATCCGCTCACGGCGCGCGTCGACATCGACAAGGGCGTGCGCAGTGCGCGCGGCGGAGACGGCACCCAGGACGTGCTGCACGCCCAGGTGGACGTGCCCGGCCTGTACAGCCTGAAGATCGGCGACGTCACCCCTACCCTGGTCGACAACGATCGCTACGAACCCGAACAGGTGCTCGTCTCGCAACTGAGCGACGGCGTGCGCGCCGACGATCTGGCCTCGCGCGCCCACGCGTGGGTGCTGCCCAGGCGCAAGCCCGGCGTGCAGCAGGACGCCGACGACGGCCCCTACGACTGGCAGCCGTCCGAGATCGACGACGCGCTGCTCAAGCGCGCCACGCCGCTGCCGCTGGCCACGGTGCCGACCGAGGACGACACCGCGCCGATGCAGAGCTTCAAGTTCCATGCAACGCCGGGCCAGAAGCTCTACGTGCGCTTCGACGCGGGCCTGAAATCGGCCGGCGGCTACCTGCTCGGCGAGCCGGTGCAGCGTGTGCTGACCGTGCCCGACTATCCGAAGCTGCTGCGCTTCATGGCCGACGGCTCGCTGCTGTCGCTGTCGGGCAGCAAGCGGCTGTCGATCGTCGCGCGCAACCTGCCCGGCATGAAGCTCGAAATCGGCCGCGTGCTGCCCGATCAATTGCAGCATCTGGTCAGCTTCAATCAGGGCAGTTATTCGCAGCCCGAACTGTCGTACAGCTTCAGCGAGGATCACATCGTCGAGCGCTTCATCGACAAGCGCGCGTTCCCGGCCGGCGACCCCGGCAAGGCGCACTACGAAGGCCTCGATCTCGGCCAGTACCTGAAGGACGGCAAGCGCGGCGTGTTCCTGCTGCACCTCGCCGGCTACGATCCGGCCAAGGACAAGAAGGCGAACAAGGACGACGGCAGCGGCGCGACCGACAGCGACGGCGGTCAGGACAACGACGATTCGGCCGACAACAACAATGGCGACGGCAGCGGCGACGACGCCATGCCGAGCGACACGCGCCTGATCGTGGTGACCGACCTCGGCATGCTCGTCAAGCAGGCGCTCGACGGCAGCCAGGACGTGTTCGTGCAATCGATCCGCACCGGCAAACCGGTTGCAGGCGCAACGGTCTCGCTGCTTGCCGTCAACGGCCAGCCGCTCGCAACGCAAACCACCGACGCCGACGGCCAGGTGCATATCCCCACGCTCAAGGGCCTCGAACGCGAGAAGCGCCCCGAGCTGTACGTCGTCAGGAAGGACAACGATCTTTCGTTCCTGCCGTTCGCGGGCCGCGACCGCCAGCTCGATTTCTCGCGCTTCGACGTGGGCGGCGAGCGCAATGCCGCGAACCAGGGGCAACTGTCGGCCTATCTGTTCTCCGACCGCGACCTGTACCGGCCGGGCGACCTGTTCCATATCGGCCTCATCGTGCGCGCCGCAAGCTGGGCGCGCAGCCCGGCCGGCGTGCCCCTGCAGGCCGAGATCGTCGATCCGCGCGGCATCACGGTGGCGCGCCCGCCCGTTTCGATCGACGCCAGCGGCTTCACCTCGCTCGACTACACGCCGGCCGAGACGGCGCCCACCGGCGCGTGGACGATCAACCTCTACATCGTCAAGGACGGCAAGCCCGGCGACGAGCCGATCGGCAGCACCACCGTGCAGGTCAAGGAGTTCGAGCCGGACCGCATGAAGGTGGACGCGCGGCTGTCCGCGCAAACCGCCGACGGCTGGGTCAAGCCGGATGCGCTGAAGGGCGTCGTCGACGCGCGCAACCTGTTCGGCACGCCGGCCGCAAGCCGCCGCGTCGCCGCCACGCTGACGCTGCGGCCCGTGTGGCCCGCGTTCCGCGCCTGGAAGGATTACCACTTCTTCGACGCGCGGCGCGCCAAGGAGGGCTACACCACCACGCTGGAAGACGGCAAGACCGACGACAACGGCCACGCCGAATTCGATCTCGATCTCAAGAAATACGCCGACGCCACCTACCAGCTCTACTTCCAGGCCAAGGCCTACGAGGCCGAGGGCGGCCGCAGCGTCGCCGCCAACGCGCAGGCGCTGGTCTCGAACAACGACTGGCTGGTCGGCTATCGCGCGGTGGACGATCTCGGCTACGTGAAGCGCGGCAGCCCGCGCTCGGTCAAGCTGATCGCGATCGATCCGCATGCACAGACGATCGCGCTGAAGGACCTGCGCGCGCAACTGGTCGAGCTGCGCTACGTGTCGGTGCTGACGCGCCAGGATTCCGGCGCCTACAAGTACGATTCGCGCCTCAAGGAAGTGCCCGTGCAGGAAGCTCCGCTGACGATTCCGGCCGCGGGCCTCGACCTCGCGCTGCGCACCGATCAGCCCGGCAGCTATGCGCTGCGCATCAAGCGCGCCGACGGCACCGAGGTCAATCGCATCGACTACTCGGTGGCCGGCGACGCCAACGTGTCGCGCTCGCTCGATCGCAACGCCGAGTTGCAGATCAACCTCGGCAAGCCGGATTACCAACCCGGCGAGACGATCGACGTGGCGATCCGCGCGCCCTACGCGGGCAGCGGCCTGATCACGATCGAACGCGACAAGGTCTACGCGCACGCGTGGTTCCATGCCGACACCACCAGCTCGGTGCAGCACATCACGGTGCCGGCCGGCTTCGAAGGCAACGGCTACATCAACGTGCAGTTCGTCCGCGATCCGTCGTCGGACGAAATCTTCATGAGCCCGCTCAGTTATGGCGTGGTGCCGTTCTCGGTGAACCTCGACGCGCGCCGCAACAAGCTGGCCGTCGACGCGCCCACGCTCGTCAAGCCGGGCGACACGGCCACCTTCACGGTGCATACGCCGGTGCCGTCGAAGGTGGTGGTGTTCGCCGTCGATGAAGGCATCCTGCAGGTCGCGCGCTACAAGCTCGGCGATCCGCTCAAGATGTTCTTCCGCAAACGGATGCTCGAAGTGGGCACCTCGCAGATCCTCGACCTGATCCTGCCGGATTTCGACAAGCTGATGGCGATGGCCGCGCCGGGCGGTGACGCCGACGAGGCGATCGGCCGCCAGCTCAACCCGTTCCGTCGCAAGCACGACAAGCCGGTGGTGTTCTGGTCGGGCATCGTCGACGTGAACGGCGACGCGAAATTCAGCTACCGCGTGCCCGACTACTTCAACGGGCGGCTGCGCGTGATGGCCGTCTCGGTCGCGCCGGACAAGATCGGCACGGTCGAGAGCGCCACCACCGTGCGCGGCGATTTCGTGCTGAGCCCGAACGTGCCGACCACCCTCGCACCCGGCGACGAAGCCGAGATCAGTGTGGGCGTGGCGAACAACCTCGATGGCGGCGGCAATAAACCGGTGCCGGTCGACGTTGCGCTGAAGCCCGGCGCGCAGTTCCAGGTGGTTGGCGCGGCCACCCAGGCGCTGCCGCTCGCACCGATGCACGAGGGCGTGGCGCGCTTCCGGATTCGCGCCACCAGCACGCTCGGCAGCGGCCCGCTGGCGTTCACCGCGAGCTACGGCGACAAGAGCGCGCGGCAAAGCGTGGAGGTGTCGGTGCGCCCCGCCGCGCCGTTCCGCTCGCAGGTGGAATTCTCGCGCGTCGCCCCGGGCAAGCGCGCCAGCGTGCCGAACCTGCGCGCCATGTACGACGCCTATGCATCGCGCGACGCGGCTGTTTCCACCGCGCCGCTGGTGCTCGGCGAAGGGCTGGCCGCGTACCTGAGCAACTACGACAACTACTGCAGCGAGCAGCTCGTGAGTGCCACGGTGCCGCGCCTGTTCGCCGCGAAATGGCTGTCGGTGCAGGCGCTGACCAACGCGCAGCACGCGCCGTCGGCCGGCGCGGATGCCGCCAACGCCGACGCGCTGAAGATGTTTTTCCAGACCTTGCGCACGCGCCAGAATGCGCAGGGCGGCTTCGGCGTCTGGACCGCCACGCCCGACGCCGATCCGTTCGTGTCGGCCTACGCGATGCATGTGCTGATCGATGCGCGCGAGCGCGGCGCCGCCGTGCCGGGCGACATGTTCGACGCCGGCAACGCCTATCTGCAACAGTTGTCGACCAACGACGCGCTCGGCTCGCTCGACCAGTTGCGGCAGCGCGCGTACGCCGTCTATCTGCTGACGCGCGAGGGCAACGTCACCACCAACGCGCTCGCGGCGGTGCAGAAGCGTCTTCAGGATGCCTATCCGAACGACTGGAAGCAGGATCTCGCCGCGGCCTGGCTGGCCGCGTCGTACCAGTTGCTGAAGCAGGACAAGGCCGCCGCCGCGCTGATCGCCGGGCCGCAGGCGCTGCTCGAACGCAAACCGTCGCAGAACGAAGCGTTCCCGAGCGGCTACTACATCGACCCGCTGACACGCGATGCGTCGGTGCTGTATCTGCTGTCGAAGCACTTCCCCGAGCGGGCCCGCGCACTGTCGCCGCGCGTGCTCGACAACCTGGTGCTGCCGTTGCAGCAGGACCGCTTCAACACGCTGTCGTCGGCCATGACGATCCTCGCGCTCGACGCCTACGCCGGCGCCAATGCGGGCGGCATCGACAAGCTCGCGATCGAGGAGCAACGCGCCGGCGTCGCGCCGAAGGACATCTCCACGGTACGCGCGAACCTGTTGCGCACGGCGTCCTGGAACGCGGCGGCCACACGTGTGGACATCGTCAACGGCGGCACGCAGCCGGCGTGGTGGATCGCGAGCCAGTCCGGCTACGATCGCGCCGCGTCGACCCAGGCGATCAAGGACGGCCTCGAAATCGTGCGCGAGTACACCGACAAGGACGGCAAGCCGCTCGGCAAGATCGCGCTCGGCGACGAGATCGACGTGCACCTGAAGATCCGCGCGACCGGCTCGGCCAGCGTCGGCAACATCGCGATCGTCGATCTGCTGCCGGGTGGCTTCGACCCGGTGCTGACGCCACCCCCGGCGCCCGCCGCCGATACGCAGGACGGCAGCGGCGACAGTAACGGCAATGGCGACGGCGATGGCAGCGCGCCCGCCGCCGACGCCGTCTGGCGCTCGCCGATCGGCGTCGCGGGCTCGACCTGGCAGCCGCAGTACGCCGATATCCGCGACGATCGCGTGGTGATCTACGGCAGTGCGAACACCGACGTGCAGGAGTTCGTCTACCGCATCAAGGCCACCAACGCCGGCAGCTTCGGCGTGCCGCCGGCCTACGGCGAATCGATGTACGACCGCCGCATCCAGGCGCAATCGCCGGGCGGCGCAACGCTGACGGTGCAGCGCGCGCCGTGATGCGGCGTGCGATGCAACGCGTGGCGCGTGCCGCGCGCGAGGTGCTTGCATGAGCGGCCGCCCTGCCTGGCGCGAGCGCGGCCGCGCGGCGCTCGGGGCGGTTGCCCGCAGCCTGCGCCGCCGGCACAACGCCGTGGCCGTGGTGCTGCTCGTGGCCGTCGTGCTGGTTGGCTTTCGTCTGTGGCCGCACCCGCTGCTGCGCGACTGGAAGCCCACCTCCACGGCCGTCGTCGATGCAAACGGCAAGCTGCTGCGCCTGACGCTCGCCAAGGACGATCGCTATCGGCTCTGGGTGCCGCTCGACCGGATGTCGCCGCAACTCGTCGCGGCCGTGCTGATGCACGAGGATCGCTGGTTCCGCTGGCACCCCGGCTTCAATCCGTACGGACTCCTGCGCGGCGCGTGGATCACCTACGTGCGCGGCGGCAACCCGCAGGGCGGCTCGACGCTGACCATGCAACTGGCGCGCTCCATGTGGCAACTGAACACGCGCTCGCCGCTCGGCAAGCTCGTGCAGGTCGGTCGCGCGCTGCAACTCGAACTGAGCTATTCGAAGCGGCAGATCCTGGAGGCCTACCTCAATCTCGCGCCGTACGGCCGCAACGTCGAGGGCGTGGGCACCGCGAGCCTCGCCTACTTCGACAAACCGGCCGCCGCGCTGACGTTGCCCGAAGCGCTCGCGCTCGCCGTGATTCCTCAGGACCCCGCACGACGCGTGCGCGGCGGCGCCGATCAGACCGAGATCAACCGCGCGCTCGCCGCCTCGCGCAACCGGCTCTTCACCGCCTGGTTGCACACGCATCCCTCCGACGGCGGGCTGCAATCGCTGTTCGCGTTGCCGTTCGCGCTGCGGCCGCTCGATGCGATGCCTTTCCTCGCGCCGCATGCGGTCAATCAGGCGCTGGCCGCGCGCGATGCCGCGCTGCCGGCCGATACCGCCGCAAGCAGCGAGCACCTCGTCACCACGCTCGATCTCGGCCTGCAACAATTGCTTGAACGGCAGATCCACCGTTACGTCGCGCGCAATGCCGTGCAAGGCGTGCGCAACGCGTCCGCCCTGCTGGTCGACACGCGCGACATGAGCATCAAGGCGATGGTCGGCTCGGCCGACTTCTTCGACCGGTCGATCCACGGCCAGGTCAACGGCACGCAGGCCAAGCGCTCGCCCGGCTCCACGCTGAAGCCGTTCATCTACGGGCTCGGCTTCGACCAGGGCGTGCTGCATCCGCAAACCGTGCTGCGCGACGTGCCGACCTCGTTCGGCCCCTACGCACCCGAGAATTTCGACGGCCATTTCCTCGGCCCGATCACCGCCACCGACGCGCTGAACCGCAGCCGCAACGTGCCGGCCGTGTGGGTGGCGTCGCAACTGAAGAAGCCCGATCTCTACGCATTCCTGCAGAGCGCCGACGTGCGGCTCGCGCGCAGCCCGCAGCATTACGGCCTCGCGCTCGTGCTCGGCGGCGGCGAGGTGACCATGCAGGAACTGGCCGCGCTGTACGCCACGCTCGCCAACAGCGGCGTGTACCGGCCGCTGCGGCTGCGCGCCGACGAGCCGCGCGCGGCGGGCCGCCGGCTGTTCAGCGCCGACGCCAGCTACATGGTGATGGACATGCTGCGCCAGCACCTGCGGCCCGACGAAACCAGCGGCGCGCAGCCGTCGGCGCTGCCCGTCTACTGGAAGACCGGCACCTCGTGGTCGTTCCGCGATGCGTGGACGGCCGGCATCGTCGGGCCTTACGTGCTGATCGTGTGGGTCGGCAATTTCGACAATTCGAGCAACACCGCATTTATCGGCGTGGACGCGGCCGCCCCGCTGTTCTTCCAGACCATCGATGCATTGCGCGCCGAACGGCCGATCACCGAGCCGCCGCGGCCGGTGCCGGCCGGGCTCAAGCGCGTGCGCATCTGCCTGGCGAGCGGCGATCTGCCGAACGAATGGTGTCCGCAGCAGGGCTGGACCTGGTTCATCCCGGGCGTGTCGCCGATTCGCGTCAGCACCGTGCACCGCCCCGTCGTGATCGACGACGCCACCGGCCAGGCCGCCTGCCCGCCCTACGACGACAAGCGCACGCACGTGGAAATCTACGAGTACTGGCCGTCCGATCTGCAACAGGTGTTCGCCCAGGCCGGCGTTCCGCGCCGCCGGCCGCCGCAGAATCCGGCCTGCCGCGATGCCGGCCAGATGTCGGGCGGGCCGCCGCGCATCACGTCGCCGCTGCGCGGCAGCACCTATGCGATGCGGATGAGCACGCCCGACGGCACGCGCATCGCCTTCAACGCCACCGCCGACGCGAGCGCGCATGCGCTGTACTGGTTCGTCGACGACGCCTACGTCGGCCGCAGCCGGCCCGGCGAGCCGCTGTTCTGGCAGCCGGCCACGGTGGGCAGCTATACGGTGCGGGTGGTGGACGACCACGGACGCGGCGATCAGCGGGCGCTCGGGGTGGGGATAGTGCGCTGACGGGCTGGGCCGATGCGCCAGGCGGCGCTGTTTGCGCAACGCAGCAGACATGAAATACGGGCCTCGACGAGGCCCGTTTTCGGGGGGATGCGAGGTTCGGCGAGGCGCTTATTCGTTCTCGTCGAAGTAATGAGGAGTCGCAGCAAATGGAGGGCCGAGCGTAAATAGTGGGGCGATAGGTCGAGGCCGTTGAGCGATGAAATCATGAATGCAAAAGGGCCCCACTTGGAGGGCCCTTCGTCCTGCTCACGTCTTTGGCTCAACGTTCTGTCGGTTGGTATTTAGAACGGAATCGAAATCGGCTCGGCCGTGCAAGCGAAACAATAGCCCCCGCCGCTGTGGTCCAGGTAATCCGGATGATCGAAGTGCGCCAGACGATCCCAGCTGACAGTCGGCGTGTAAATCACCAGATTTCCGTCGGGCTGGAACGCAAAATAAGCATTCGCATTACCGCCTGTATTCGACTGCCAGAGTGCGGCTCCTGCGTCATTCGTCATAGTGAGATTGCCGTCGTTCTGCATCCAGGCCGCCGTCACACCTTTTCCCGCAGTAGCGGTGTACCAAATCGGCACACCATTTTTATACAGAGCGAAATTCCCGTCTGCTTGCAAAATCAGGAAATACTGACCAACCGTGTAGCTTGCGCCAACGGGAATCCTGGAATCGGTATGCAAAATACGGCCCTGATTCGTTTGAACCGAATTCGGATCACTCGTATTGCTTTGCCAAATTGCACGATCCCAATACAGCGCCAAGTTACCGTCGTTCTGCACATTCAGGTACGCACCGGCATGCTCCGTGTTCAATACGAGCAAGGCTACATTCGCTGACGTGTACACAACGAAATTGCCATCCGGCTGCATGACGGCCCGCGTTGCACCCTTGTTTGCCGTGCCCGATGCCCACAATGCGCCGGTGGGACCATAAAGTACGAGATTACCATCGGACGCCTGCATATCGAGGCAGTATTGCCCATTCTCCGAGCAAACCTGGGCTCCGAGATAGAGCGTCGTGCCCGTAGGAATAACGGTGGCAAATGCCGATGACAGGTGCACCAAAAGCAAACCTAAAAATAAAAAAATCCCCTTTTTCACTGCTTTCCTCTCATAAATTTATGATTCGTTTTATCTGCATCGAGCCGGACGCGGAGCGAGGTTACCATATTTTTCAAATTATTACCTCGTGAAATCACTTTGCATTTATCAAAAAATCAAATTTCTTACAAAAAGAAAGAAATTACTTAAAATATCGCCATTCTTATTATTTTATTGTAATTTTTGTATTTATTTCGTTGGATATCAAAAAGCGGAAAGACGTAAATTACATACCAACATACAAGCATCGTCGTAAAGTCGCTGCCGCGGCGCGGTCATCATATTCAGATCGAACAAACCTGCGTGGACGGTGGGCACGTCGATAATCATGGTGCCCCGCACCGGTCAGCTACCACTCGAGCCGATTAATACGAGGCGCAGGCGTATGCAGGCCGTAGCGGCTTGGTGACAGATCCGTCGATCGACCGAGGGAACACCAGACAGATCGATTCCCTCGCACGCGATCTGCACATCGGACAGGCATTCGCGTGAAAACTGGAATTCAACTCGACGCCGAGTGACGCGAACGTGTGGCAGCCGGATGTGCCAACGGTCTCGATCACAAAATTTGGCGTCCGCGATCGCCCGTAGCGCGCCGACAGGCGTGGCGAGGTAACAATTGGGCGGCGTAGGTTTTAGCGTGGGGGCCACCCGATGAGCGTAGTTTTTCGGCGCCGCACCGAAAAATCCAACGCCAGGTTGCCAAGCTTCCTCAGCTTTCCTGCAAAACGCAACTTTCTGTTCCGAGCCTTATGGACAAGGGACTGTAGGCTCATCACCCAGATGCAACAAGGGCCTCCGAAGAGGCCCTGCATCAATCACTCGTTCTCGTCGAAGTAATGCCCGAATTTCGACTGCTTGGTGCGGATATACCGTTCGTTTTCGTCTCGAATCGGCACGGCCAGCGCCACACGCTCGCTCACGGGAATCCCGTGCGCGACCAACGTGTCGAACTTCTTCGGGTTGTTGCTCATCAGCCGCACCGAGCTCACCTTCAAAATCCGCAGGATCGCGGCGGCAGAATCGTATTCGCGGGAATCGTCGGGCAGGCCCAGGTCGCGGTTCGCCTCGACCGTGTCGCGCCCCTGTTCCTGCAGGGCGTACGCGCGGATCTTGTTGCTCAGGCCGATGCCGCGCCCTTCATGGCCGCGCAGGTACAGCAGCACCCCGCGCCCTTCTGCGGCGATATAACGCAGCGCCAGATCGAGTTGCTCGCCGCAGTCGCAGCGGTAAGATCCGAACACGTCACCCGTCAGACATTCCGAGTGCAGGCGCGTCAGCACCGATTGCTGCTCCGCAACGTCGCCAGCGACGAGCGCCAGATGTTCGGCCTCGCTGCCGGTGACGCGAAACGCATAAGACATGAACGTGCCGTAGCGGGTCGGAAGCGTTGCCGAGGCCACGAGCGTGACGCATTCGTCGGCATGGCGCTCGTCCGCGGACGGCAAGGAAGATTGCGAAGGCATGGAAAGCATCGAAAAATCGGAGTTAAGGAATGTTCTGGGTGGCGCGCTGCCGGAGTTTACCGCTAATCTACGTTAAGCGTTCTACCCCACGTCCGCCCCGTGCGGGCGCTTTTCAATGGGTTCCCCCGGGCATGTCTCCCACCCGGTTTCCGGAGATCGTATGAGCACTACCGTCGCGAATATTCTCAAATCAAAGCCCGATGCCGGCCAAACGGTGCACACGATCGGCAAGGATGAGTCGGTTTACGATGCGTTGAAGTTGATGGCGATCAAGAGCGTCGGTGCGCTCGTCGTGAAGGAAGGCAACGATATCGTCGGCATCGTGACCGAGCGCGATTACGCGCGCAAGGTCGTGCTGCTCGAACGCTCGTCGAAGGCCACGCGCATCGAGGAAATCATGACCGTGAAGGTGCGCTACGTCGAACCGTCTGCCACCAGCGACGAATGCATGGCGCTGATGACCGAACACCGCATGCGCCACCTGCCGGTGCTCGACAACGGCAAGCTGGCCGGCGTGATTTCGATAGGTGACTTGGTCAAGAGCGTGATTGCCGACCAGCAATTCATGATCAGCCAGCTCGAGCATTACATCCACGGCACGCCGATCGGCTCCGACGCCGAATAAGCCCCAGGCCGAACAGGTTGCAAAAAATGCCCAAACGCCTTTCACGTCTGGGCAAAGCCGCCGTGTTGCGGCGACGGAGGTCCTGTTCGGTACACGCCCGCCGGCGGTTCACGCGCGGGCATCAGACCTGATCTGTGGAATCGGTGACGAGGCGCGGCCTCGTCATGTCATTGCGCAAGGCCGCGACTTCGCGGCCTGCCGTCACGCCCTGCCTTAATGACCGAAGTAGACGCTGTCCACCGGGTTCGGTGCGTCCACCGCACGGCGGCTGCCCGATTGGGTGCTGGCGACCGGCTGCACGCCATAGCCGCTGGTGTCGGCATGGGTCAGCGTTTGTTGCGATTGCTGGACGCGCGCTTCGGCGGTCTGGATGTCACGCGGGTATTGCGCGTCGCTGGCGACCGGGTTGTAGCCGGCTTGTTCGAGTTGAATCAGTTGCGCACGAACTTCGGCGCGCGTCACCGGCTGGTTCGACTGAGCGAACGAAGCGACAGGAGCGATGAGAGCCGAAGCGACAACAGCGGTAAGGACGAGCGATTTCATGGTGTTACCTCCGAGATATTGTGTTTTATGTCGCTTCCGGCAGTGCTGTTTGTCTGAAGCGAACAACTGCAGTGTAGACCTCGATCAACCAAGGGAAAACACTTAGTCTGGACATACACCGTTGCACAAATAGCAAAAATTCCCCAATATTCTCGCCTGACATTGCCGTCAGTTTGTACATTTGGACAACAATTGCTGACAACTGGATGGCGACTTTCTGACCGCGCCGCCATTTGGCAACGCTATAATGGCTGGGATTTCATCAAAATTCCCCGCCCTTCGTGATGCGCTCGTTCCCCGCCCACCGCCCTGCCTTACGCCGCCGCATTGCCGGCGCGGGCGGGTGTGCGGCCGGTTCGCAACGCGCTCACGCCAAGGTTCCGCAGGCTGCCGCCCGGCGCCCCAGCTGATCCGCCCTGACCCGGGCGCCAGCCAGGCGCCGGGCTCACGTCATTGCCATTTCTGCCGCCGGCCGCGGCATATCACGCTCAAAAAAGGACAAGCTCCATGAAACCCCGTCGCCTGTTGCAACTGACCGAACTCGACGTGGCGCGCCTCGAAAAGCACGCCGAACGCGATTCGCGCCTGCAAGCCACCCTCGATACCCTGCTCGAACGCGCCGAAATCGTCGGCCCCGAGGCGATGAAATCGGACGTGATCACGATGAACTCACAGTTCTCGTTGACCGACGACACCACCCAAGAAGCCATCACCTGGACGCTCGTGTACCCCGACCAGGCCAACCTCGCCAGCGGCAAGCTGAATGTTTTTTCGCCGGTCGGGCTGGCACTGCTCGGCGCGCGCAAGGGCGAGCGCGTTGCCGTGACCTTGCCGAATACGGCGGCCGGCACCGTGACCGTGTCCGCCATCGTCTATCAGCCCGAGGCGAGCGGCGATTACACGCGTTGAAGCCGTGTCGCTGCGATCGAGCCATGCACGATCGCAGGCCGCATCCGGCTGACGATGCGGCAGCCCGTTAACGAAAAAAGCGCCCGAAGGCGCTTTTTTCATTTGCCAGCCCGGCGGAACTGCCCGGGCAAACGTCATGCTTAGAAGCGGTGACGCAGGCCAACCGTCGCTGCCGTCTGGTTGATGCCCGACGACTGGTTCGACGTGCTCGAGATGAACGAGCCGTTGTAGATCGACGCTTGCGCGCCGCTTGCACGTTGGTACACAGCTTGTGCGTACACGTCGGTGCGCTTCGACAGTGCGTAATCGGCTTGCAGGCCCACTTGGTTGAAGTGGAAGTTGTGCTGGCCGGTTTCGCCGTTCGAGTACGTGTAAGCCACGCCCAGACCCAGAGCCGGCGTCAGGTTGTACTTGCCGTTGACTTCGTAGTTGTCGATGCGCAGGTTGCCGCCCGAAACCGTGTCGTCCAGACGCGCTTGCGTCCATGCTGCGCCGACTTGCGCCGGGCCGAATGCGTAGCCGGCAGCTGCGCCGTACGTACGGACGCGACCTTGCGTGCCGAACGGGTTGTTGGCGTCAACTGCACCGCCTGCCACCGAGTTCGGGTTGTTCAGTTGCGAGTAGGCACCCGCCAGCTTCAGGCCTTGGAACTGGTACGACACGCCGCCGCTGTATGCACGGTTGTTGCCGAAGTTCGTGTTGTTCGAGAATGCGTACGTGCCGCCGAATTGCAGGCCGGCGTAGTTCGCGCTCGTGAACTTGATCGAGTTGTTCGTTGCGTAGCCGCCGTCGGTGCTCAGGTTGTCGAGGTTGCCGACGTGAGCGAAGTACGTGCCGCCCCACGAGCCGGTTGCCGTCAGCGGTGCCAGGTAGTCCTGGACTGCGTCGTATTGGCGACCCAGCGTGACCGTGCCGTATTGGCTCGACAGACCGACGAACGCTTGACGGTTGAACATGCCGTTGTTGTTGTCGAAGCGGCCGTTACCCAGGTTGAAGCCGCTTTCCAACGTGAAGATTGCCTTCAGGCCGCCGCCGAGGTCTTCCGAACCACGCAGACCGAACAGGCTTTGGTTGACGCCCGTGCCTTCCGAAACGCGCGACTTGCCGGCGACGTTGCTTTGGTACGTGATGCCTGCGTCGAGCACGCCGTACAGCGTGACGCTGCTTTGTGCGTGGGCAACGGTTGCGAACGATGCTGCAGCGGCTGCAACGATCAGAGTCTTCTTCATTCGTGGAGCTCCCTTCATCTAAAAAGAGGCAGGTCTTGCGACCTTGTTTCATGAACGGTCTGCAACCGCCCGGAAGCGCCACGAGGACTTCTACGTGGCGGCGCCCGGATGGTTGGCCGCTCTGGGAAACGTGAGTTTAGGGGTGGACCCTAGGGCCGCCGCACGCGAATAAAGAAATAACTTTTTCTCTAACCAGAAATAATAGAAATGGTAGTCTGCCCTAACCCTTTGTTTTGGCTTGTTTTTTTGATCTCTTGACGCCACCTTTTTGGCGTATCCGCAACACGCATTCGTTTGTGTCAGCATCTTGACGGTTGCAAAGAAACAACAAGGCAATGGCGGGAAAACCTTCCGAATCAGTAAAAAATGCTCAATTTGCACTTATTTGGTGCAATTGACGCCCCGAATTCTTTCCGGAAACGTTTTCGTCCCGCTTCGTCAACCCGCCCTCCCGCCCGACACGCCACGCGTAACAGTCGTTACGACGTCTGTAATGTAACCAGGCTAGTCGTAAGCTAATTTGGCGCTGCGTGCACCGCCCGCCGGGCGGCACCCTTCCTCGAGACGGGAGACTTTCGATGCAACGTCGCAATTTCCTCCGAGCGGCAGCCCTGATCGGCGCCGCACTGGCCAGCGGCACGGCCGTCACCACGAATGCGCAACCCGCGCCGCCGCCCGGGCGTCCTCCGTCGCCCGGTGGCCGTCCGCCTCCACCACCGGTCGGCGGGCGTCCGAACCGGCCGCCGCCCCCGCTGCGACGCGACCGCCGCCCACCACCGCCGCGCCCGCGCGGCTATATCTGGGCCGACGGCTACTGGGATTGGCGCAGGGGGAATTACGTGTGGGTGCCGGGGCACTGGGTCGTGGCGCGCCGCGGGCGCCGCTGGGCCGGCGGGCACTGGCAACAGCAGGGGCCGGCGTGGGTGTTCGTGCCCGGCGGCTGGCGCTGAGATCGGACGCGGCGCCTCGGCGAAACCGGTGCGCCGCGCGCAACACACTATATATAGTCAGTGCGGAACCGGCGTCACTTTGACTTGTCGAAGCGGCGCCTCGCCGCCGCCCCTTTCGGCTCGCATGCGGCCACCCCGCTTCGATCGATTTCCGCTAACGATATGCGCGCACGCCGGCACGGCCGACGTTGCAGCCCGCACCGGCCACGCCGGAACCGCCTTCACCGGCGTCATCGCATCCACCTCGCCGCTGCCGCGCGCGCCGTCGCCGCCATGCCTGCCGGCGTCATTTGCTAATCGGGATTCGTCCGTTCATCGCCACGCGGCCTTTGCCTAGCATCGGCCTTCGCGACCGTGCCCGCGCCTCGCGCGCCGCAGCGATCGCCAACCGTGGAGAATTCCTTGAGCACCCTCGACTTCGATCCGTCGCTCTCGACGCCGATCCGTTCCGCGAGCGACGTTTCGCGCCTGATCAACACCAGCGCCAGCCGCGCGAGCCATGCGCGCGTGATCGTGCTGCTCGCGCTCGGCGGCGTGTTCCTCGACGCCTACGACCTGACCACGCTGTCCTACGGCATTCAGGACGTGGTGCGCGAATTTGGCCTCACGCCCGCGCTGACGGGCCTCGTCACCTCGTCGATCATGATCGGCACGATCCTCGGCAGCCTCGTCGGCGGCTGGTTCACCGACCGGATCGGCCGCTACCGCGTGTTCATGGCCGACATGCTGTTCTTCGTGGTGGCCGCGATCGCGGCCGGCCTCGCGCCGAACGTGTGGGTGCTGATCGCGGCGCGCTTCGTGATGGGCCTCGGCGTGGGCATCGACCTGCCGGTGGCGATGGCCTTCCTGTCCGAGTTCTCGAAGTTCCAGGGGCGTGGCAACAAGGCGTCGCGGCTCGCGGCCTGGTGCCCGATGTGGTACGCGGCGTCATCCGTGTGCTTCCTGATCGTGTTCGGGCTGTATTTCGCGCTGCCGGCCGAGCATATCGGCTGGCTCTGGCGCGCCTCGCTGATTTTCGGCGCGGTGCCGGCGCTCGTGATCATCGCGGTGCGGCACCGCTTCATGAACGAATCGCCGCTGTGGGCCGCGAACCAGGGCAAGCTCGACGATGCGGCGCGCATCCTGCGCGAGTCCTACGGCATCCATGCGCACAAGGCCGCCGACGCCACCGCGCCGCCCGAACCGCCGCGCGTCAGTTTCCTCGTGCTGTTCCGGCGCCCGTACCTGGCCCGCACGCTGGTGGCCAGCGCGATGAATCTCTGCATTCCGTTCGAATACACGGCGATCGCGTTCTTCCTGCCGTCGATCCTGTCGCAATTCCTCGGCGCGGGCGTGTTCGAGACGATTTCGGCCTCGCTCGCGCTGAACCTGCTGTTCGCGCTGACGGGCGGCTTGCTCGGCATGCGCCTCGCCTACCGCCGGCCATCGCGGCAAGTGGCGATCGCCGGCTTCGCGATCCAGTTCGTGTCGCTGGTCGCGCTTGCGCTGCTCGGCCATCCGCAGACGGCGCTCGGCATCGGCCTCGCGCTGGCGATGCTCGGCGCCTGGCTGTTCGCGGAAGGCTTCGGGCCGGGCGCGCAGATGATGATCTATCCGGCGCTGTCGTACCCCACCGCGATCCGCGGCACCGGCATCGGTTTCGGCCGTGCGTTGGCCGGCGCGGGCAGCGCGCTCGCGCTGTTCGTGCTGCCGATCCTGAAGGCGCACTACGACACCGGGATGTTCTGGATCGTGTCGCTGTCGGCGCTGATTCCGATCGGATTCCTGATCATCGTGCGCTTCGAGCCGACCCGGCACGACATCGACGACGACACCGCGCACGCGCAGCCGCTGCGCTGAGGCGGCGTTTCGCCTTGCGTTTTACGACGCGCTCGACATGCCAGCGGCGGCGGCGCCAACGCCGCACGCGGACATCGCGGCGTGCTCATGCTCGCCGAAGCATCGACTTGTTTTTCTGCCCGGGCCTTCTCGACGCCACCGCCCGGAGGATCCGACGGAACGTCGAGCACGCCATGTGATCGGGCGCGGGGCACGCCGCGGCATGCCTGAGCCCGTCGCGCATGACGCTCAGCTTGCGAATCGTCGCGTCCAGTTCGTCGGCCTTGGCCGACAGCAGGTCGCGATCGATACGCGGTTGCCCGCCTGGTGCGAACATCGATGCGATCTCGTCCAGAGAAAAACCGGCGGCGCGCCCCAACGCGATCAAGGTCAATTGATCGATGACGGCGGGATCGAACAACCGCCGCAAGCCACGGCGCCCCGTCGAGGCAATCAGCCCCTTCTCCTCGTAGAACCGCAACGTCGATGCCGGCACGCCCGACTGCCGCACGACCTCGCCGATATCCAGATTGATCATCGCTTGACCTCAAGCCGACTTGAACTTGCATAGTGTAGCTCCCGCCCCTGCCGGGGCATGCCACCGAGAATGATCATGGACGACACCCCCGCAGCCGACAACGCGCAGGCGGCGCTCTGGAACGGCAGCGCCGCACGCGCGTGGATCGCCGGACAAACGATGCTCGACGGCATGTTCGAGCCGTTCGAAGCGCTGCTCGTGGACGCGATCGACGCCGGAGCAAAGCGCCGCGTGCTGGACATCGGCTGCGGCACGGGCGCGACGACGCTGGCCGCCGCGAGGCGGCTCGGGGCGGATGGCGAAGCAGTAGGCGTGGACATTTCCGCACCGATGATCGAGGTGGCCCGCAGGCGTGCCGGGCAGCTTGACGCGGCAGCCCGCTTCATCGCCGCCGACGCCCAGACTCACCGCTTCGAGCCGGCCAGCTTCGATCTGATCATGTCGCGGTTTGGCGTCATGTTCTTCGACGACCCGCTGTTCGCCTTCACGAACGTGAGGCGCGCCGCGAAAGACGGCGCCGAATTGCGCTGCATCGCTTGGCGCAGCGCGGCGGACAATCCGTTCATGACCGTCGCCGAACGCGCCGCCGCCCCGTTCTTGCCGAACTTGCCCGCACGCCGCCCCGACGGGCCGGGGCAATTCTCGTTCGCGGATTCGCATCGGGTTGCTTCGATGCTGGAACGAAGCGGCTGGACGCAGATCGATATCCGCGCCATTGATGTGGACTGCGTACTGCCCGAGACCGAACTGGTCGACTATTTCAGCCGCGTCGGCCCGGTCGGCATGCTGCTGCAACAGACCAGCGAACCGATACGGTCGCAAGTCGTCAAATCAGTCCGGGCAGCGTTCGATCCGTATGTACAGGAATCCGAAGTCCGTTACACCGCGGCCTGCTGGATGCTCGGTGCGCGAGCGCTGGACAACCCGTGATTCACGCCGCACGCCATCGTGACATGATGCCAAACCGAAACGCGAAACCTCGCGTCGCCGCTCCCATCCTTTTTCGAGGCTCTCCCCTTCATGAATTCAGCCGCCAACGCCGCCCCTTCGTGGACCGCCGCCCCGCTCGTCTGGGGCACCGGCCCACGCGTTTTCGAAGTGTTCCTGGAACCGACCTGCCCGTTCTCGGTGAGAGCATTCGGCAAGCTCGACGCGCTGCTGCAGGCGGCCGGCGAAGATCGCATCACGATCAGGATTCGTCTGCAATCGCAGCCGTGGCATCTGTATTCCGGCGTGATCGTGCGCTGCATCCTCGCCGCATCGACGCTGCCGGACGGGCGCGAAGCCGCGAAGGCGGTGCTCGCCGCGGTGGCGGCGCATCGTGAGGCGTTCGAATTCACGCATCACGCCGGCGGCCCGAACCTCGACGCCACGCCGAACGACATCATTGCGCGAATCGAGCGCTACAGCGGCATCGCCCTGCGCGACGCGTTCGCGATTCCGGATCTCGATCGCGAAATCAAATGGCATGCGAAATACGCGCGCCAGAACGGCATTCACGTCTCGCCGACGTTCATGATCGACGGCTTGATCGAGCCGAAGCTCGGCAGCGGGGATGACGTGTCGGTGTGGGTCGAACGCCTGCGTTGATCGCGTCGCGACGGCGCTGGCGTTTCATCACGCCGAGCGGCAGGCGCGGATGTTTTTCGCCGAGACACCGTCACCATCGTTCGTTTCCCTGAACCGCCGAAACCCTTCGCATTACCGATTGTTTCTTGCGAACGGAAAGCTTTGTCGGCCCATTGCATCGTTCATGCAAGCCGCCGCAGCAGCTCGCCGTCGTCGCATTGAAAGGCGCGGCCTCGCACGGTTTTCGTGCGCAGGCGCGCCACCCCGCACCAGCCTTGGTTCGCCGGCTGCCATCAGGCAGCGCCCACGGCGCACCGATTATTCCGTTGCATACGGGCAATCCCGCCGTGCGCCGTACACGTCACGCTACCCGCCGCTCACCTGAAAGACGCGGTAACCAGCACCCCGAATCGGCTTGCTATCGTCACTGGATTTCCTCCCTTCGCGCCCGGCGCGAGGCAACTGCTCATCCAGCACTGGCCAACGATGGAACACGCGGAAATGCTTGCGCTCGCAACGGCCCACCATATGGCGGGCCGCTTCGGCGATGCGCGCGACCTGTACGAGCACGCGCTCGCGGCCGAACCCGGCGACGCGGACCTGATGTTTCGTCTCGGCGTGCTCGACATGCAATGCGGCGCGCACGACCATGCGCTCGACTGGCTCGACCGTGCGCTGTCTTGCGCGCCGCACCGCGCCCGCTATCACCTCGCACGCGGCCATGTGTTCACGGCTGCACAGCGCCACGCCGACGCGATCGACGCCTACCGGCAAGCACTGGCGATCGAGATCGATTCGCCCGACGCGCTGTTCGCGCTCGCCTCCGCCCTGCAGGCAACCGCCGACTATCCGGCCGCCATCGATGCCTACACCGCCGTGCTGGCGCTCGACCCGAACCGGGCCGACGCGCTCGGCCGGCTCGGCAACTGCCACGCGCGGCAAGGCGATCCGGATGCGGCGCAAACGGCGTATCGACGCGCGCTGGCCCTGAACCCGGCGGACCCCGACACGCTGACCAACCTCGGCGCGCTGGTGCTGGCGGCGGGCCATGCCGGCGACGCGCTGGGCTGGCTGACGGCGGCCGTGCAAGCCGCGCCGCAATCGGTCAGCGCGCTGACGAACCTCGGCGTGGCGCAGCACCGGCACGGCGATTTCGCGGCGAGTGCCGCGTCGCTGGCACGCGCGCTCGAACTCGATCCGGCCGCGCCCGAAGCGTCGTACAACCTCGGCAACGCGCTGCACGCGCTCGGCCAACGGCAGGATGCGCTGGCGCATTACCTGCGTGCAATCGAACTGACGCCCGCGCACGCCGACGCCTACAACAACCTCGGCATCGTCTGCCGCGAACTGGGGCACGCGCACGAAGCGGCGCAGGCGTTCGACGTGGCGATCGCCGTGCGCCCCGGCTTCACGGCCGCGCTCAACAACCTGGCCGCCGTGTTGCGCACGCTCGGCGCAATGGACGAGGCCGAAGCGCGCCTGCGCGACGTGCTCGCGGTCGAACCACGGCACGCGGTGACGCTCAACAACCTCGGCAACGTGCTGAAGGATCAGGGCCGCCTCGACGAAGGCATCGCGTGCTACCGCCGCGCGCTCGAAGCGGACCCCGGCAACGTGGTGGCGCACAGCAACCTGGCCTACGCGCTGTGTTTTCAGTCGGTGCATCCCGACGCGCCGCTCGCCGAAGCGCGCCGCTGGTCGGCACGGCACGAAGCACCGTTGCGCGCCGAACGGCAGCCGCATCCGAACGACGCCACGCCGTCACGCCGCCTGCGGATCGGCTATGTGTCGTCCGATTTTCGTCATCATTGCCAGGCGCTGTTCATGCAGCCGTTGCTGTCGAATCACGATCACGCGCGCTTCGAGATCGTCTGCTATTCGAGCGTGGTACGCCCCGATGCGCTGACGCAGCAGCTTGCGGCGCATGCCGATGTCTGGCGCGACGTGAGCCTGCTCGATGACGCCGCGCTCGCGCGGCAGATTCGCAACGACCGGATCGACATCCTGATCGACCTCGGCATGCACATGGCCGACGGCCGGCCGCTGCTGTTCGCGCGCAAGCCCGCACCGGTGCAGATCGCGTGGCTGGCGTATCCGGGCACGACCGGCATCGAGGCGATCGACTACCGGCTGACCGATCCGTGGCTCGACCCGGTCGGCTCGGATGCTGCGTACACCGAACGATCGCTGCGCCTGCCCGACACGTTCTGGTGCTACGACCCGCTGGACGGCACGCCGGGCGTCAACGCCCTGCCCGCGCTGACCAACGGCCATCCGACCTTCGGATGCCTGAACAACCCGTGCAAGCTCGGCGACGCCACGCTGCGGCTATGGGGCAACGTGATGCGCGAACTGGACACCGCGCTGCTGATCCTGCTCGCGCCGGAAGGATCGGCGCGCACGCACCTGCTGGCGCGCCTCGAACGCCACGGCATCGCGGCCGAGCGCGTCACGTTCACGCCGTTCCAGCCGCGCAACCGCTATCTGGAGACGTATCACCACATCGACATCGGCCTCGATACGATCCCGTACAACGGTCACACGACGAGCCTCGATGCGTACTGGATGGGCGTGCCGGTCGTCACGCGCGTGGCCGATACGGTGGTTGGCCGCGCCGGGTTGAGCCAATCGGAAAACCTGGGGCTGCGCGAGATCGCTGCCGACAGCGATGCGCGCTTCGTCGAGATCGCGGTGGCGCTGGCGCGCGACCTGCCGCGCCTGGCCGAATTGCGCGCCGGCTTGCGTGCGCGCCTCGCGGCCTCGCCGTTGATGGATGGCGCACGCTTCGCGGTGCAAGTGGAAGCCGCGTATCGCGAAGCGTGGCAATGCTGGTGCGATCAGGCCACCGGCGTCAGCAAGGCCTCGCCGCTCGCATAAGCCGCCAGGTTGGCGAGGAACAGCGCGGCCATCGCCTCGCGCGTCTCGTGCGTGCCGCTCGCCGTGTGCGGTGCCAGCACCACGTTGTCGAGGCCGAGCAGTTCGGCCGGCACGGCCGGCTCATCGTCGAACACGTCGAGCGCGGCGCCCGCGATGCGCCGGTTGAGCAGCGCATCGACGAGCGCCGCCTGATCGACCACGCTGCCGCGCGCCACGTTCACGAGCTGCCCGTTCGGGCCGAGCGCGTCGAGCACGTCGGCATCGACCACGTGGCGCGTTTGCGCGCCGCCCGGCAGCGCCAGGATCAGCACATCGGCCGCCGCGGCCAGTTCGCGCAGCGACGGGTAGTAGTCGTACGCGAGATCCGTCTTGCGGTTCGGGCCGTGATAGGCCACGCGCATGCCGCAGGCGGCCACGCGCTTGGCGATCTCGCGGCCGATGCCGCCCATCCCGACGATCCCGCACAGCTTGCCGCCGAGCTTGGTGCCGAGCGGCAGGCGCGCGTTCGCCCACTTGCCGTCGCGCACGAAGCGGTCCCCTTCCACCACGCGCCGCGACAGCCCGAGCAACAAGCCCAGCGCGAAATCGGCCACGCATTCGTTGAGCACGCCGGGCGTGTTGGTGACGGCCACGCCGCGTGCGCGCGCCGCGTCGAGATCGATCGGATCGGTGCCCACGCCGAAGCTGACAATCAGCTTGAGGTTCGGCAACGCGCCGATCAGTTCGGCGCTCGCGCCATACGCGCCGCTGGTGGCGATGACCTCGAATTCGCCGGCCCGCTCCGCGAGGAAGGCAGCGCGATCGGGGGCGGCCCACAGGCGGGCGACGTCATGATGCTCGGCCAGCGCATGCATCACGCGATCCGACAACGCGCCCACGGCAAGCACCTTCAGGCGGCGCCCATGACGATCTTGTTCCATTTCGGTTTTCCCTTTGCTTAGGTTGCCGGGCAACGCACGGCAGTGACGGTGGTGGCAACATTTTCCAACGTCGCGGGCGATCGTGCACGCAAAACCCGGCGGCGGCGCCCATCGCATCGCTCATATCGATCACACAATTCCTTGGTTGTCCGAAGCCCGCCGCGTATCTAGTGTGTGGGGCTCCTGACCTTCGAGCGCGTTCGCGACGGCGCTGCGCATCCGCCTGCGGATCGCCGGCCCGGCCGGCCGGAACGGCCCCGAATGTCATCGCATGCCATCGCACTCATCGACGACCAGGGCCACCATGACACGATCCTCCCGGCAGTTCTCGCTCGGCGCCTTCCTGATGCAGACCGGCCACCATATCGCCGGCTGGCGCCATCCCGACGCGCAGGCCGACGCCGGCAGCAATTTCCGCCATTACGTCGAGCTGGCGCGGCTCGCCGAAGCCGCCAAATTCGACGCCGTGTTCCTGGCCGATTCGTCGGGCGTGCGAAGCACGCACCTGCCGTCGCTGGCGCGCACGGCGCGCACCGATTTCTTCGAGCCGGTCACGCTGCTGTCGGCGCTGGCCGCCGTGACCGAGCGCATCGGCCTGATCGCCACGGTGTCCACCTCGTTTCACGAGCCGTACAACGTGGCGCGCCGCTTCGCCACGCTCGACCAGATCTCGGGCGGCCGCGCGGGCTGGAACCTCGTGACCTCGAGCGGCACCGCCGAGGCGCAGAACTTCAACCGCGATGCGTTGCCCGATCACGCCGAACGCTACGAGCGCGCCGCGGAGTTCCATGACGTGGTGCTCGGCCTGTGGGATTCGTGGGAAGAGACCAGCTTCGTGCGCGACAAGGACAGCGGCATCTATCTCGACACCGACCGGCTCCACGTGCTGAACCATCGCGGCAAGCACTTCCAGGTGCGCGGCCCGCTCAACGTGAACCGCTCGCCGCAGGGCCGGCCGGTGATCGTGCAGGCCGGTGCGTCGGAGGACGGCCGCGCGCTGGCCGCCCGCACCGCCGAGGTGATCTTCGTCGCGCATCAGACGTTCGACGAGGCCAAGGCGTTCTACGCCGACATCAAGGGCCGCCTGCCCGCCTACGGGCGCGAGCCCGACGACGTCAGGATCATGCCGGGCATCTTCCCGGTGGTGGGCCGCACCCAAGCCGAGGCCGAAGAGAAGTTCGAGGCGCTGCAATCGCGCGTGGACCCGGTGGTGGGCCTCGCGCTGTTGTCCACCGTGATCGGCGGCGTGGATCTGTCGGGCCACGACATCGACGGCCCGATTCCCGAACTGCCGGAGACCAATGGCCCGAAGAGCCGTCAGCATCTGCTGCTCGAGTTGGCGCGGCGCGACCAACTCACGATCCGCCAGCTCTACCTGCGCATCGCGGGCGCGCGCGGCCACCAGCAGGTGGTGGGCACGCCGGCCAGCATCGCCGATCAGCTTCAGCAATGGTTCGAGGAAGGCGGCGCGGATGGCTTCAACATCATGGCGCCGTGGTTCCCGGGCGGCCTTGCCGAATTCATCGAACTCGTGCTGCCGGAACTGCGCCGGCGCGGCCTGTTCCGCAGCGAATACACCGGGCACACGCTGCGCGAACACCTCGGGCTCAAGCGGCCCGTGCATCGCGCGGCTTCGCAAACGGCCGAGGTGGCGTGAAGTCACGATCCGGGTAGTGCGTTGTCGCATGCCGCCCGGCAGGCAGCCGTCCACGTTGAACGGAAAGCAAGGACGACGTAGCAAATAAAAAAGCGCCGACCCGCATTCACGGGCCGGCGCTGCGTCATGCCGGAAAGCGGCGAACCGCGCGTCAGAACTTGTGGCGAATACCCACGCGCGCGGCGATCTGGTTGGTCGTGCCATTGCCCGACGGGCCGAAGAACGCCGTGCTCGAACCAATTTGCGCCTGCACGTCCTGCGTGCCGTTGCGCCCCGATGCCTTCTGATACACGCCCACCACGTACACGTCGGTACGCTTGCTCAGTGCGTAATCGAGGCTGGCGTCGATCTGGTTCCAGTGGCCGCCGTTCGCGTTGTGCATGCGCGTGTACGTGTAGGCCAGGCCGCCGGACAGCGCCGTCGTGAAGTTGTAGCGGCCGCCCACGTCCACCGCGTCGAGCGAGGTGGCCGCGCCGTTCAGCGCTTCGATGCGCGTGTTCGTGTACAGCGCGAACAGCGCGGCGTTGGCGAACAGGTAACGCGTGCCGATGCCGAACGTGCGCAGATCCTTGCCGCCCCCCGTGCCGCCTGCGTTGACGTTCGCGATCGAGGTCGGGAACGCCGGGACTTCGGCCGTCGGGTACGAGATGTCGGTATAGGCCGCGCCCACCGAGAAGCTGCCCATCGCGTAGTTCAGGCCGAAGCTGTAGGCACGCGACGAACCGGTCGCGCCGCCAACCGGGGCCGAGCCGCTGAAGGCGCCGGCCTGGTTCGAAAAGCCGTACAACGCGCCGAACGTCACGCCCGAGAAGTTCGCCGACGAGAACTTGACCGCGTTGTTGATGCGGCTGTTCACGAGTTGGTCGAAATCGTTGATGTGGTAGGCGTAGTTGCCGGCCACGGTGTTGGTGCCGGCCGAATACTGGCCACCCAGCACGTCGGTCGAGAACGTGTACTGGCGGCCGAACGTCAGCGAGCCGATACCGTCCTTCGTCAGGCCCACGTACGCCTGGCGGCCGAACATCGCGCCACCCTGGTTGATCGCGCCGGTGCCGGTGTTGAAGCCGTTTTCCAACAGGAAGATGGCCTTCAGGCCGCCGCCGAGGTCTTCCGAACCGCGCAGGCCCCAACGGGTGCCCTGCGCGACGCCGTCGTCGTATTTGAAGCGCTTCGCCGAGCCGGTGGCGGTGGCGCTGTGATTGACGTAGCTGAGGCCGGTGTCGATCAGGCCATACAGCGTCACGCTGCTCTGCGCATGGGCGAGCGTCGTGCCAAAGGCGGCCATGGCCGCAACGGTGGTCATTTTCTTGAGCAAGGTCGTCTCCTGCGTGCGACGCATCGCTGCCGTCTCGAAACGGCAGGCGCAATGGCGTCGAAGGTGGTGCGATTGATTGGAGTGCTATCGAACGCCGGTTGTGCCGACGGTATCCGGTTTTGTTTATCTGGCTGTGCAGCCTTGTTTACCGGGCGCGGTGCATCGGGTGTCGTCTGACCGCGCGGCGCGAGTTTACTGCGAGCTGTCGCCCAACCCAAGCAGTGCATGCATCGGCGTGCGAATCAGTTGCAAATTTGCATCGGTTTTCCGCAAGCGAGGTGGCGGAATGCAGAGTAG
>NZ_BAAILN010000069.1:57390-69198 GCF_054589155.1 Burkholderia sp. 3C | reverse complement strand
GCGGCAATCGGCCGTTTCCGGGCGCAACGTCGGGGAACGCGTTGCGCCCGGAAGCCGAATCAAGCCGAATGAGGCCGGATCAGGCCAGCGGCCGGAACACGCCCCGCTCGTCGGCGTCGAGCTGCGGCAGCAGTTCCACCTCCCATTGCAGGTACTGGCGCGCGGCCGCCTTGTTGCCGGTGTGCCGGTCGTGCGTGAAAAACAGGAAATCGATGCGCTGCGCGGGGGCGAGCGCGGCAGGATCGGACGCCACGCGCCCGCCGACGGCTTCCCATGCCGCGAGCCCGCCAGCCAGCACGCTGAATTCGCAGTCCGCACGATCGGGCAGATCGAGATCGGCAATGGCCCACGCGGCCAGGCGCGGATCATCCGCCACGAACGTGACCGGCGTGGCCGCCTGCGCCAGCAGCCCGGCCAGGCGCGGACGGATCGACCAGACGCTGCCGGGAATGTGCGCCTCGCCCCACGCCGCACTTGCGCGCAAGTCGACCACGCGCCCCGCATCGCGCGCCAGCCGCTCGGCAAGCGCGGCTGCGTCGATCGTGGGCAGCGGTTCGGGGTCAGCGATGGCGCTGCCGTCGAGCGCGAGGCCGCTGCGCAGCCCGCCTTCGAGCACGAACGCCTCGTGTCCGAGCTGCCGCAGCCAGCTCGCCGCAACCGGCGCGCGAATGCCGTCGTCGTCGAACACCACGACGCGCGCGTGCCGCACGCCCACGTACTGGTCCGTCGCCTGCTGCAACTGGCCGCCGGGCGCATGCTGCGCGCCCGGCAGCGTCGACGCCGCGAATTCCTCGGGCGTGCGCACGTCGCACAGATACACCGTGCGTTCTCCCGCGTCGGCCCACGCGCGCACCGAGTGCGCGTCCACCCACTCGACCCCGGCGCGCGTGGCGAACGCCCGGGCCGCGTCGCGTCGCGCAGCGGAGGGCTCGACGTGGGCCGGGTAGCCGCGCGTGCTGCCGTGCTCCAGCGTCAGATCGGCCAGAAACCAGCCTTGCGTGCCGTTTTCCAGCGCATACACCGGATTGGCGACGCCGAGATGCCGCAATGTCTGCGCGCCGATGATGCTGCGCGTGCGCCCCGCGCAGTTGACGACGATCGGCCGCGCGGCGTCCGCCACGATCGTGTCGATGCGATAGGCCAGTTCGCCGTTCGGGCAGCACGCCGCGCCCGGAATGTTCATCGCGCGAAATTCGGCCAGCGGGCGACCGTCGAGCACGACCGGTGAGTCCGCGCTGCGCTGCCACTCGGCGAGCCGCTGCGCCGACACGTGCGGCGTGTGCGCGACCTGCTCCACCAGTTCGCCGAACGCCTTCGACGGCACGTTGACGCCCTTGAACAGCACGAAGCCCGCCTCGCGCCAACCCAATGCGCCGCCTTCGAGAAGATGCACGTTCGTGTAGCCGAGCGCTTCGAGCCGCTTTGCCGCGCGCGCGGCCGGCTGCTCGCCGTCGCCACCCTCGTCGTAGACGACGAGCCGCGCGCGGCGGTTCGGCGCAAGCCGGCCGACCTCGCGCTCCAGCACGCTGTAGGGCAGCGGCACCGCGAAAAACAGATGGCCTTCGCCGTACTGGCCGTGCTCGCGCACGTCGAACAGGCCGAGTTCCTCGCCGTCGCGCAACCAGCGCTTGAGGGTATCGGCGGTAATGATGGTTGGCATGCCTCAGTATCCGTAGTCGATGGGCGGAGGGTGCCCGTTTACGTGGTAATCGCCGATCGCGCGGGTTTTGTACGCGGCCGGATCGTGCACGGTGTGCGTGCGGGCGTTGCGCCAGTGGCGGTCGAAGCGATGGCGGCGCAGCGTGGTCGAGGCACCGCCCACGTCGAACAGTGCCCGCGCCGCATCGAGCGCCGCCTCGGTGGCGATCACCTTGGCCTCGGCCGTCGCGACCGACGCCTCGGCCGCCGCCTGCGCGACGCGTGCCGCCGGTGCGCCGCCGTAACGGGCCGCGCTGGCCGCCTCGATGCGCGCGGCGGCGCGCAACACCAGCACCTCGGCGGTTCTCGCCCGCGCCGCGATGCGCCCGACCGTATGCAGGATGTACGGATCGTCGGCCGCGCGCGCCACCCCGCTCTCGCGCACCGGCCGCACGCCGTCGCGCACCCGGCGGGCCATGTCGTCGAGCGCGGCCCGCGCGATGCCGGCCTCGATCGCGCAATGGATGATCTGCGAGGCCGCGCCCGTGTGATGGCGCTCGGTCTTCCAGCGGCCGGTGTGCACGACCTCGTGCGCCTCGACGCGCACCTCGACCAGCTCGGTGGTGCCGCTCAGCGTGCCGCGCTGGCCCATGCCGGTCCAGTCGTCGTGGCGCACGATGCCCTCGCGCTCCGTCGGCAGCACCACCAGCACGCTGTCGCCGTCCGGGCCGACGGCCGTGATCTTCAGCAGGTCGCCGATCAGCGCGCCGGTGGAGTAATGCTTGACGCCATTGAGGCGAAACCCGTCGCCGTCGCGCCGCAGCGCCGTGCGAACCTGGCCGCGAACCGGCGCACCGCGCTCGGCCGATGCCCCGCCCACCAGCGCGCCGCGCGCCACCGGCACGAGCCAGCGCGCCTGCTGCTCGGCGCCGGCCATCAGCAGCGTGCGTTCGACGAACACGAAATGCGGCAGCAGCGCCTGCGCGACGCTCGAATCGCCGTGCGCCAGTGCGATCACGGCCTGCGCCACGTCCACGATCGAGCCGCCCGCGCCGCCATACGACACCGGCACGCGGATCGCGCCGATACGGTGCTCGCGAATTCGGTCGAACGCGGCGAGATTGGCCGCGCCGCGCGCGTCCCAGTGCGCCGCTTCGTCGGCCAGCGTGGCCGACAGCGCCCGGGCGCGCGCGATCAATTCATCGGGCGAGAGCGATGCTTCGGCATCCTGCGGATCGGGAAGGCCGGCCTGGCCGGCGAGGTTCGTCACGGTCATGCCGGCTTCAGCCGCGCATCGGCCAGCGACGAATAGAACAGCATCGGCCCCTTGCGCAGCCCCTGCAACTGCGCCGAATAGAAGCCGAAGAACCTCAGTTCGAGCAGGTTGATGGACGGCACCTCGGCCTGCACGAAATCCTGCAGGCGATCGATCCAGACCTGGCGGCGCGCCACGTCGCCCTCGTCCTGGATGCCTTCGATGATGCGGTCCATCTCCGGGTTCGAATAGCTCGACGCATTGCTCGACGGCACGCCCTGCTTGATGTTCTTGCTCCAGAAGCGCCGCGTCACGCCGATCTGCGGATCGGGGTAGGCCGAATACCACATCGACGCCGTATCGAAATCGCGCTCCGTATACAGCTTGCGGATCACGCTCGGCAGATCGAGATTGACGAGCTTCATCTCCACGCCGACATTCTTCAGTTGCTGGCGCATGAATTCGGCCGCGCGCAGGTACACGTCGCCATACGACACCTCGGTGATGTGGTCGATGCGCAGGCGTACCCCATCAGCACCGCGCTTCAGGCCCGCTTCGTCGAGCAACTGCTCGGCCCGCTTCGGATCGAAGCCGTATTGCGGCAGGCCCGGCTTGAAGAACTGCTTCTGGTAGCTCGGCACGCAGCTCTGCGCGACGTCGGCCAGCCCGTACCAGACGATGCGCGCCATCGCCGCGCGGTCGATCGCGTGCGCGAACGCCTGACGCACGCGAATATCGTCGAACGTCTTGCGGCGGTAGTTGAAATCGAAGAAGAACATCGGCGCGGGGGCCTGCCAGCCCACGGTGTCGAGCACCAGCTTCGGGTCCTTGCGCAGGCGCGCGACGTCGCTCTCGGGCACCGGGTTGTTGGCCGCGAACTGGATCTCGCCGTTCTCCAGCGCCGCCGCGCGCGAGGCCGCGTCCGGCACCATCTTGAAGATCACGCGGTCGAGATACGGCTTGTCCTCCTTGCCGCTCGGCCCCTTGTCCCAATAGTGAGGATTGCGTTCCAACAGCACGTGGCTGCCGCGCACCCATTCCTTGAAGACGAACGCGCCGTTGCCGATCGGCTTGGTGTTCCAGGGGTTCGTCAGCGGGTTCGTGCCTTCGTACAGGTGCTTCGGCACGATCTGGGTTTCCGTGCCGAACAGCACGGCCCACAGCACCGGCGACGGCCCGCTCAGGCGAAACACCACGGTGTGCGGGTCGGGCGTATCGATGCCGATCACCTTCGACAGATTCGACGCGCCGCGCGGATGCGTCTTCTTCACGACGTTCTCGATCGAATACTTGACGTCGTCCGACGTGAACGGCGCACCGTCGTGCCATGTCACGTTCTTGCGCAGACGGAACGTGATCGACTTGCCGTCGCGCGCGGTGACCCACGATTCGGCCAGTTGCGGCTGCGGGCGGTATGCGTTGTCGTAGGACAGCAGGCCGTCGAACAGGCTCGCCGAGATCACCACGGCCGGGCTCGAGATATTGATGCCGGCCACCAGCCCGGCCGGCTCGGGCGTGACGTTGGCAATCAACGTGCCGCCGCGCAGTTGCGAGCCCGGCAGCGCCGCGGCCAGCGCCTGTGCGGCGTTGGCGGACGACAGCAGGCCGGAGCCGGTGCCGGCCAGCATCAGTTGCAGCAGTTGGCGGCGATTCAGGTGTCGCAGGTCGAAGCTCATGAAGATCCCGGGGAGAAGCGTCAGTAGGAGAACGTAAGCGGCGGCGCGGCGCCATTGACGACATGGTTGCCAACCGCGCGGCACTTGTAGGCGAGCGGGTCGTGCGTCGTGTGGGTGCGCGCATTGCGCCAGTGGCGGTCGAAGTTGTCGGCGCGCAGCGTCATCGCCGCGCCGCCCGCGTCGTACATGCGCTCGGTCACGTCGAGCGCGGCCTCGGTCGAGACGATCTTCGCCTGCGCGACGGCGATCGACGCCGCGATCGCGGTGTCGTGAACGTCGGCCTCGGCCGTCGCGCCGAAGCGCGCCTCGGCCGCGATATCGAGCACGCGCGCGGCCTCGTCGACCATGGCTTCGGCGGCATGGATCGATGCCGCCATGCGGCCCACCGTTTGCAGTACGTACGGGTCCTGCGACGCGCTGGCCACCCCGCTCTCGCGCACCGGCCGGGCGCGCTGCCGCGCCCACGCGGCGGCGTCGTCGAGCGCGGCCAGGCCGATGCCGATCTCGATCGCCGCGTGCAGAAGCTGCGCGGCCGCGCCGGTGTGATGCGGGCGCGCGGTCCACGGCGCCATCCGCATCACCTCGTCCGCCTGCACCGTCACGCGGTGCAGGCGCGTGGTGCCGCTCGCGCTGCCGCGCTGGCCCATGCCGTCCCAGTCGTCGATCCGTTCGATGCCGGCGCGATCGGCCGGCACCAGCACCGCGACCATCTCGCCGGCTTCGTCGAGCGCGCGGATCTTCAGCACGTCGGCATAAAGCGCGCCGGTCGAGTAATGCTTCACGCCGTCGAGCACGAAATGGCTTCCATCGCGCACGAGACGCGTCTGCATCTCGCCGCGAAACTGCCCGCCGCGCTCGGCCGCCGCGCCGCCGAACAGCACGCCCGCCGCCGCGAGCGGCAACAGGCGCCGGTGCTGCGCGGCGCTGCCCATCAGGCGCAGGCGTTCGACGAACACGAAATGCGCGAGAAACGCCTGCGCCACGTTCGGATCGCCCTTCGCAAGCGTCACGAACACCGCCGCGACCTCGCGCCAGCCGGCCCCCGCGCCGCCGAATTCACTCGGCACGCGCAGCGCCGTCAGACGCGTGTCGCGCAATGCACGCATCGCGTCGAACGGCAGGATTCGCTCGCGATCCGCCTGCGCCGACGCTTCGGCGAGGCTTGCGCCCAGCGCGCGGGCCGCATCGTGCAGCGCGACAAGCTCGACAGGCACCGGGATCGGCGGCTCGGCATCGAGCCGCCTCGCCTGCTCGGGTCTGACTTCGTTCATACAGAAGGAATCCTTATCAACTACGCTAGATGGACAGCCGTGCCTTGCCGTACCGATCAGTGACGCAACCCCGCCTGCCGCAGCAGCGGCAGCACGGCTTCACCGAAGTAGGCCAGGTCCGGCTCGAAGTCGTAGAACGTCAATTGCAGGCCGTCGATGCCCGCCTCGCGCAGTCGCCGGATCTGCTCGACGATCTGCTCCGGGCTGCCGATCAACTGGATGTTGCCGCCCACGGCCTTCTGGTCGCGCTGGTGGCCGAGGAACGCCTGGCTGTCGCGCTGCTGCGCCGAGGCGAAGAAATTGTCGACGGCCACCCGGTCCTGCGCGCCGACGATCGCATCGTGATAGGCCCGGGCCTCGCGCTCGGTCGGCCGACAGATCACCATCGGATTGATCAGCGTGCGCAGCGCTCGGCCGTGCTGCGCCGCACGCGCCTTGATGTTCGCGCAGTGAGCCGGCAGCACCGCGAGCGACGCCTCCAGCTCCGCGCCGGCCGGGCTCGTGACGAACACGATGTCGGAATGGCGCGCGGCGAACTCGATGCCGGCGGGCGAACCGGTGGCGTTGACGAGCAACGGGCGGCCGAACGCCGGCTTCGGCGAAACGTAAGCGTTCTCGCTCGCCCAATATTCGCCGCGCAGGTCCACATTGCCGGTGCTCTGCCAGTAGGTTTTCAGGAAACGCACGAACTCGTCGGCCATGCGATAACGCGCGTCGTGCTCGATTTGCGGCTTGCCGAACATGCGCGCGTGGCTGTCGAGGTTGCCGGTCACCACGTTGATGCCCCAGCGGCCCTGCGTGATGCTGTCGAGTGTCGCGCCGAACTTGGCCAGATGCAGCGGATGCCACGGCCCGTACAGCACATGGATCGTCGAGATCAGCAGGATGCGCTGCGTCACGCTCGCGAGCGCGGCGGTGGTCACGAACGGATCGAGGCTGTCCTCGCGGTAGCGGATCTCGCCGCCGTGGCCGCCCTTCGGGTTCCACTGCGCGAGGCCGAACACCAGATCGAGCCCCAGCGCTTCGGCCTGCAGCGTGAGCCGCCGGTTGTAGTCGAAGCGCCAATCGGTGCCGCGCGGCAACGTGGACGGGCTCCAGCCGCCGCTCTGGATCGGCAGGAACAGGCCCAGCAGGAACGGCTGCGCCCAGACGCGGGCCAGCGGGCTGCCCGGCAGGTCGGCGGGCGAAACATCGGGCAGCGGCGGGAAATCGGTAGCGTGGCTCATGGCGATCCGTGGGTCGGAATGCCGCGATGTTAGGAGCGCGGCGGCCCGGGTCGAACCATGAATCGGGAATAACCTTATGCCTCGACGCGCGATTTCGATGGGCGAGTGCCCGCCTCACGCCAAGCCATCGCCATTATCTTGCTGAAATCACGGTGTTTTTCATTTCCGACCCGAAACCTGCCGCCTTCCGACAGATCGGTTTTGCTTATGAATTTTGTTCGGAGGCTTAAGGATTGCCGCGCACCACGCGGCGCTGCACCGGCATCACGCGCGACAGCAGATCGAACGCCTGGCGCGCCAGCGAATTGGCGTTGTGCGGGCGAATCCACAGGTAGTAATGCACGTCCGGCAGGCGCGGCAGGCCATCGCTGTCACCCAGCACGCGCAGCTCGGGCCCGAGCAGTTCGATGCTGCGCGCCGTCACGCCCAGTTGCGCGCGCAACGCCGCCTTCACGCCGAGCAGGTTCGACGCCACGTAGGCCTCGCGCCAGCGCATGCGCGCGGCGTCGAGCGCCTCGATCGCGAGGCGGCCGAAGATGCTCGGCTCGTCGGCCAGCACGAGCGGTATCGGTGCGTGCCGCACATGTTCGTATTGCGACGCGCAAATCCACACCGTGGGCGAGGTGCGCAGCAGGACACCGTCGAGCGAGGCATCCTCGCGCGTGGAGAGCGTCATGTCGATTTCGCCACGATGCAGCGCTTCCATCAAGAAGGGGCTGCGCCCCACGTCGAGCTCGATGCGCAGGCCCGGCGCCCAGCGCGCGATATGGGCGAGAATCGGCGGCAGCAGCGTGTCGGACACATCGTGCGGCGAGCCGATGCGCAGCACGCCGGCCTGCGCGCCGCTGATCGCCGACTGAATCGCGTCGTCGTTGATGCGCAGCAGCTCGCGCGCGTGGCCGAGCAACTGCAATGCGCCCGGCGTCAGCAGCTTGTTGCGCCCTTCCTTGCGGAACAGCGGCACGCCCACCAGCGCTTCGAGCCGCTGCATCTGCTGGCTCACGGCGGCCTGGCTGCGGCCGATGCGCAGGCCCGCGCCGGCAAAGCTGCGCGCGTCGGCCACCGCCACGAAGGTGCGCAGGAGTTCGAGATCCAGATTCTTCATGGCGGCACTGTAGCGTCAAACCATGCGGCCGGTGCGGCACACGGCCGTTTTCAGCGGCCGGCACACGGTTCGCCATCCTGAATTTCCGTCATGACGACGCAACCGGCATCGCAACGCCAGCCGCATCGCTCACCCACCGCGCCCGTCGAACGCCCCTTCGCAATCGGCAAGCAGTTCGCACAACGCATCGAACACGAGCCGAACCCGCGCCGGCACCGGCGTGCGCTGCGCGCGATAGACGTACAGCGTGGAAGGCGGCGGGCGCAGGTGCTCGAGCAAGGACACCAATCGCCCCTCGCGCAGCATCGGCAACGCGAGATGCCCCGGCAGTTGGCCGATGCCGACGCCGGCCAGCACCGCCTCGAATTCCGCCTCGGGATCGTCGGCCACCCATACCGGCCGCGCGGGCACGCTCTGCTCGCCGTCGGCGAACAGCCACGGCCATGGCCGGCCCGTGTTGCGGTCGATCAGCACCGTCAGCGGCGCCTGCAGCAATGCGTCCTTGTCGGCCGGCGCAGCGGCGCGCGCGAGGAACGCCGGCGCGGCAACGATATGCAGCGCGGCCTTCGACACCGCCTTCGCGACGAAACGGCTGTCGCGCATCGGCCCGATCCGCACGCCGACGTCGATCTGCTCGTCCACCACGTCCGCCAGCACCTCCGACAAACGCAGGTCGACCACCAGCCCGCGATGCGCGGCCAGCAGCGGCGCGAGGCCGGGCGCGATGAAGCGGCGCCCCACCGCGCCCGGCGCGGCGATCCGCACGAGGCCGGCCGGCTCGTCGTGCGCGAGCTGCGGCTCGGTCGCGAACAGGCCGTCGACCTGCGCGATCGCCTCGGCGCTGCGCCTTGCCAGTTGCTCGCCGAAATGCGTCAGGCGCACGCCGCGCGTGCTGCGATGAAACAGCAATTCGCCCAGGTTCTCCTCCAGTTGCTGAATGCAACGGGTGATGACCTGCGGCGAGACGCCGAGCCTGACGGCCGCGTCGCGAAAATTGGGGCTTTCCGCCGCCACGCAGAACATGCGCAGCGCTTCGAATCGATTCATGCGTGATCCCGTTGGCACGAATTCCGTCTGGAGGAATTCCAAATTCGCCGGAAGTTCATTTATTTGCCCGCGCGACGCCGTCACACTCGGCGCTGTCGATCCGACAAGCCGCTCGCGGGGCGCGGCAGGCGCCGGAAAGTATCGCAGAAAGGCCTGCGACCCGCGCGCCGCCCGCCCGAAAGCACTTCGTATTCGTATGCAGTACCAAACGTCCCATTCAAGGAAAACACCATGCCTTCCGTTCTGATGATCCTGACCAGCGCCACCGCGTGGACCCAACGCGACGGCTCGCAACGCCCGACCGGCTTCTGGGGCGAGGAATTCGCCGTGCCGCACCAGATCCTGCTGGCGGCCGGCGCCGACGTCACGCTGGCCACGCCGGGCGGCGCGCCGGCCACGGTGGATGAACTGAGCCTGTCCGCGCAGGCCAATCACGGCGACACCGCCAAGGTCGACGCGATCCGCGCGCATCTCGCGCAGCATGCCGCCGCGCTGGCCTCGCCGCAACGCATCGAGGCGCTCGACGCCGCCGCGTTCGATGCCGTGTTCGTGCCGGGCGGACACGGCCCGATGCAGGATCTGGCCGTCAACGAAAGCGTGGGCCGCGCACTGTCCACCGCGCTCGCCGATCCGCGCAAGGTGGTGGCGGCCGTGTGCCACGGGCAGGCCAGCTTCCTGGCCGCCGGCGACGCAGCGGGCTGGGCCTTCAAGGGCCGCCGCCTGACCGCGTTCACCAATGACGAGGAAACCCAGGTCGGCCTCGCCGCCAACGCACCGTGGCTGCTGGAGGACCGCCTGCGCGCGGCCGGCGCGGCGTTCGAGGCGGGCGCGCCGTGGGGGCCGCACGTGGTGGTGGACGGCAATCTCGTCACCGGCCAGAACCCGGCGTCGGCCGACGCGGCCGCCCGCGCCGTGCTGGCGTTGTTGAGCCGGGAAGCGGCAGCGCACTGAGCCTTGTACGGCGGGCTCGCGCCCGTCAGGGCCGGATGCGGGGGGCGCGGCCGATACGCGCCCCGCACCACCGAGGTGCCGATACCCGCCCATCGATCAGGGGTATTTCTATATATCGCGATATTCCGATATAGTCGATCCCCGACGACGATACAATCGGGTCCCGCCGTTCACCCGCACGACTCATGACGCTCGATTTCGACGCGATCCACAAGGCGCTTGCCAACCCGGTCCGCCGCGAGATTCTCGCGTGGCTCAAGGACCCGCCCCGGCATTTCCCGGAACAGGCCGAACACGCCTCGTTCCGCGACGGTGTGTGCGCCGGCCAGATCGACGCGCGCTGCGGCTTGTCGCAATCGACCGTGTCGGCCCATCTCTCGACGCTGCAACGCGCCGGGCTGGTGGAATCCTCGCGGGTCGGGCAATGGGTGTTCTTCCGCCGCAACGAGGCGGCGATCCAGGCCTTCGTCGATCAGTTGCAGACCAGCCTGTGACGGCAATGCCGCCGCACCGGCCCACCTTCATTCGATAAGGAGTCCTCCATGCCCACCCTGTTCGATCCGCTCGTCGCGGGCGACCTGACGCTGCCGAACCGCATCGTGATGGCGCCGCTCACGCGCGCCCGCGCCGGCAGCGCTCGCGTGCCGAACGCGCTGATGGCGCGCTACTACGCGGAGCGCGCCTCCGCGGGCCTGATCCTGACCGAGGCCACCTCGGTCACGCCGCAGGGCGTCGGTTACGCCGACACGCCCGGCATCTGGTCCGACGAGCAGGTCGAGGGCTGGAAGCTCGTGACGAAGGCCGTGCACGACGCGGGCGGGCGCATCGTCATGCAGTTGTGGCACGTCGGCCGCGTGTCGGACCCGATCTTCCTGAACGGCGACCTGCCGGTGGCGCCCAGCGCGATCGCGGCCGGCGGCAACGTCAGCCTGGTGCGCCCGGAGCGCGCCTTCGTCACGCCGCGTGCGCTCGAACTCGACGAAATCCCAGGCGTCATCGCGGCCTATCGCAAGGGCGCCGAAAACGCCAAGCTGGCCGGCTTCGACGGCGTGGAAATCCACGGCGCGAACGGCTATCTGCCGGACCAGTTCCTGCAGGACAGCACCAACCATCGCACCGACGCCTACGGCGGCTCGATCGAAAACCGCGCGCGCCTGCTGCTCGAAGCCGCCGACGCGGCGATCGACGTGTGGGGCGCATCGCGCGTCGGCGTGCACCTGTCGCCGCGCGGCGACGCCCACACGATGGGCGATTCGAACCCGGCCGCCACGTTCGGCTACGTCGCCCGCGAACTCGGCCGCCGCAAGATCGCGTTCATCTTCGCGCGCGAGAGCCTCGGCGAGAACCGCCTCGGCCCGCAACTGAAGCAGGCGTTCGGCGGCGCGTACATCGCCAACGAAGCGTTCACGCTCGACAGCGCGCAAGCCACGCTTGCGGCCGGCGAAGCCGACGCCGTGGCCTGGGGCAAGCTGTTCATCGCGAACCCGGATCTGCCGCGCCGCTTCGAGATCGGCGCCGAGCTGAACGCGCCGGTGCCGGCCACGTTCTATGCCGAAGGCGAAACGGGCTACACGGATTACCCGCCGCTGGCGAAGGTCGCCTGACGCCGACGGCCCACGGCACGGGGCGCCCGCCCCGT
>NZ_BAAILN010000069.1:53863-57295 GCF_054589155.1 Burkholderia sp. 3C | reverse complement strand
GCCGCTTCGCGCTCCGCTGCGCGAACGGCGGCCGTTTTGACTGTGGCGCGCCCCCTGTCAAATCAGATTTCCTGAACCGTACGTCAGTCAAACTCGTTTGCCGCCCCCCGCGCGTTCGCGTCCAATCGTGTCATCGATAACCATCTGCATGACGAAGCATCGCGGAGAACCACAACGATGAATACGATCCGGCTCGTGACGCTGGCCGCCATCTGGGGCGCCTCGTTCCTGTTCATGCGGATGGGTGCGCCGCATTTCGGCGTGGTGCCGCTGATCGCGCTGCGGGTGGCGATCGCGGCCGTGCTGCTCGCGCCGGTATTGCGCGATGCGGGCGCGCGCCGCGAATTCCGCACGCACTGGCGGCCGCTCGCGGTGGTGGGCGTGATGAACTCCGCGCTGCCGTTCTGCCTGCTGACGTTCGCGGCGCTGTCGCTGACGGCCGGCGTCGATTCGATCCTCAACGCCACCACGCCGCTGTGGACGGCGATCGTCGCGTTCGTCTGGCTGCGCGCGCCGATGAAGCGCCAGCAGGTGGCGGGCCTCGCGCTCGGCTTCGTGGGCGTGCTGATCCTCGCGGGCGGTGAGCTCGGCAACGGCGGCACGCTGCCGGCGGTGGCCGCCGCGCTGCTCGCCACGCTGTCGTACGGCTTCGCCGGCAATTACTCGAAGCGCACGCTCGCGCAGGTCCGGCCGTTCGTGTCGGCGTTCGGCAGCCAGGTGTTCGCGGCCGTGGTGCTGGTGCCGGCGGCCATCCCGTTGTGGCCGGCCGGGCCGCTCGCGCCGCTCGACTGGCTGTCGGTCGCGCTGCTTGGCACGGTGTGCACGGCGCTCGCGTATCTGCTGTATTTCCGGCTGATTCAGGATGCCGGCGCGCAATACGCGGCGTCGGTCACGTTCCTGATTCCGGTGTTCGGCCTGGTGTGGGGCGCGATCTTCCTGCGCGAGGCGATCACGGCGCAAGCCGTGGCCGGCTGCGCGGTGATCCTGCTCGGCACGGCGCTGGCCTCGGGCAAGCTCGGCGGCCGGCTGCCGCTGGCCTCGCGGCGCTGAATCTCACGCTCGCGTTTGCATCCGCCTCACGCGCGCCGCACCAGCACCACCCGCTCGGCCTCCGCAACCTTGACGAAATCCGACGGCAGCTTCGGCAGCAACAGCGCCGGCGCGGCCAGCCATGAACACAGGGAGTTCTTGGAGAAGCAATCGCGCACGACATCCGAGATGCCGTCCTCGGATTCGCACTCCAGCTCCCACCCGCCCGCCACCACGAACGCGCTGGCGTAACGCGCCGCCAGATCGCGCGCACGCAGCACATGCGCCTCCAGTTGCGCATCCGGCGTATCGGTCGGCAACGGGAACGACAGCGTGATCCGGCTGCCCGACTCGCTCTCCTCGATGCCCACGCAACTGCGCGCGCCGGCCGATTCGCCGAGCCATTCGCCGTACAGGAACAGCAGTTCGTGCTCGGGCTCCAGGTCCTGCAACAGCGCCTCGCCTTCAGGCCAGGCCAGGCTTTCCCATTCTTCCGTCTCGTAGCTGAACAGGCTCGCTTCCTTGAATTCGCCGAACAGCGGCAGATAGGTGTCGCGCACGGCGAACGCGAGCGCCACGCGCTCCTCGTGGTTCAGCGCACGGCTCAGGACGATGGGGATATTGAAACGTTCGGACATGATGTAAGGCTTCCTTCAAGGCATTCGGTTGGATGGCTCGCCCGCCGGCTCGCTGACCTGCTGGAGCCACTCGCGAAACGCGACGATCTTCCATTCGTCGCGTCGCGCCACATCGCACACGGCGTAATAGGCAAAGCGCGTCGGCCACGGCCGCTCGATCACGCGCACGAGCCGCCCGGCGGCCACGTCGTCGCGCGCATACACGTCGCGCACCAGCGCGATCCCCTGCCCGGCCAGCGCGGCGCGAATCAGCAGCGTGTCGTCGCTGTAGCGCGTGCCACGCGAGGCGCGCGCATCCTCGGTGCCGAACGCGCGCAGCCACAAGGTCCAGTCGGCGCGGTCGGCGTCCTGCAACAGCGGATACGCAAGGCAATCGGCCGGCTCGTGCACCGGGCGCGACAGGTCGAGCAGCGCCGGGCTGCACACCGGCCACAGCTCGGGCGCCCACAATGGCCAGACCGCATGGCCGGGGTAGTCGCCCAGGCCATGGCGGATCGCGACGTCGGCATGGCCGCGCCGCAAATCCACCAGCGCCGCGCCGCTGTCGATCTCGATGTCGAGTTCGGGGTACGCGGCCTGGAACGCGGCCAGGCGCGGAATCAGCCAGTTGCCGGCGAACGACGCGGTGGTGGTCACGTTCAGGCGCGCGCCGCGGCCCGGTTCGCCGCGCAGCGCATCCCACGCGCCGCCAATCTCGAGAAACTGCGGCGCGATGCGCGCGTAGAAAGCACGCGCGGCATCGGTCGGCGTCAGCTCACGCGCGCCGCGCACGAACAGCGGCATCGCCAGCCGCTCCTCCAGGTTGCGGATCTGCTGGCTGACCGCGCCCGGCGACACGCACAGCGCCTCGGCGGCCTGCTTCATGCTGCCCGCGCGCACCACCTCGACGAAGGTATGCAACGCGGCAAGCGGCAGCGACGAACTCATGAAGGTGGAATCTCCGCAGAGAACAGGGATAACGAACAAGGCAGGGTGAGCGCGAATTATCCGTCAGCGCCGCGCCGGATGCGACAGCGGCGCGCACGCATCGATTCGTTATTTATACCCGGACAATATTGACAGTTAATTTACACCCGGATATAAATAAGATCCTTCGCCGCCCGAGCGGCCCATGGAACCTGCCCGATGCCCTCCCCGTTCGATCTCAACGCCGGCGCGCTCGCGCCGGTTTCCCACGAATCCGATCTCGCCGAGCTGCGCGTGACCGGCACGATCCCGCCCGACCTGAACGGCCGGCTGGTACGCAACGGCCCGAACCCGCTCGACGGCCGCTTCGCCGGCCAGGACCTGCTGTCGTGGTGGCCGGAGGCGGCGATGCTGCATTCGGTCGGCTTCGCGAACGGCCGCGCCACCGGCTACCGCAACCGCTGGCTGCGCACCCGCCGCTGGGCCGAACGCAACGCGCCCGAACGCGCCGCCGAGGCGTTCGACACCAATCCGAACGTCAACCTGATCCACCATGCGGGCGTCACGCTGGCACTGGCCGAAGGCGGCATTCCACTCGAAATCGGGCCGACGCTCGACACGCTCGGCGGCCCGCGCCGCCACCCGGCGTTTATCGACGGCACCAACGCGCATCCGAAGCACGATCCGCGCACGGGCGAATTGATCGGATTCCGCGCGCATTGGGCGCCGCCCTTTCTGCGCTATCAGGTGGCCGCCCCGGACGGCGCGACGCGCGTCGATCAGCCGATCGACCTGCCGCGCGCGGCGATGATTCACGATCTGGCGATCACGGCGACGCACAGCCTGCTGCCCGATCTGA
>NZ_BAAILN010000069.1:49619-53734 GCF_054589155.1 Burkholderia sp. 3C | reverse complement strand
GCTGCGCTGGGACGACAGCCGCCCCGCGCGGATCGGCATCGTCGCGCGCGGCGGCGGCGCGCCGCGCTGGTTCGAGATCGCGCCGTGCTTCATCCAGCACACGATCAACGCCTACGACGCCGATGCCTCGACGATCGTGCTCGACGCGATCCGCTACCCGTATTTCCTGCGCCTCGCGCCCGGCGGCGCTGCGTTCGACGCGAACCCGCCCGGCGTGCCGTGGCGCTACACGTTCGATCTCGACAGCGGCGAGGTGGAGGAAGGGCCGCTGTCCGGCGTGGCGATGGAACTGCCGCGTATCGACGCGCGCCTGACCGGCCGCCCCTACCGCTTCTGCTACGCGGCCGAGCAACCCAACGTGGACGAGATGCGCGGCATCGTGCGGCTCGACGTGAAGACCGGCGCGATCGTGCGCCACGCGGTGCCGCCCGGCGACCAGAACAGCGAGCCGGTGTTCGTGCCGCGCGCCGGCGGCCAGGGCGAGGCGCACGGCTGGGTGCTGGCCTGCGTCTACCGCGCGGCCAGCGCGGCCAGCGACGTGGTGATCCTCGATGCCGAGCGGCTCGACGCGGGGCCGGTGGCGAGCGTGCATCTGCCGGTGCGGATTCCGGCCGGCTTCCATGGGGAATGGCTGCCTAACGACGCCTGAAACGACAACGCCCGGCGCTGCATGCACCGGGCGTTGTGTCATTGCCATCGAAGCGGCCAAGTCGGCCGCTATCTCAAGGCGTTCAGTCGCGGTTGGCCTGCAGCACCGTCAGCGCGGCCATGTTGACGATCCGGCGCACCGTCGAGCTGGAGGTCAGCACGTTGACCGGCGCGTTGACGCCCAGCAGGAACGGCCCCACTGCCACGTTGCTGCCGGCGCTGGTCTTCAGCAGGTTGTAGGCGATGTTGCCGGCGTCCACGTTCGGGCACACCAGCAGGTTCGCCTCGCCCTTCAGGCGCGAGTGCGGCAGGATTCGCGAGCGCAGCGCCTCGTCGAGCGCGCAGTCGCCATGCATTTCGCCTTCGATTTCCAGATCCGGCGCCTGTTCGCGCACCCGCTCCAGCACCTCGCGCATCTTCGAGCCCGACGCCGAGCTGCCCGAGCCGAAGTTCGAGCGCGACAGCAGCGCCACCTTCGGTTGCAGGTTCAGCCAGGCCATCTGCGAGGCCGCGGCGATCGTGAATTCGGCGATCTGTTCAGCGTCCGGATTGTCGTTGACGTGCGTGTCGACCAGCGCCACGGTGCGCTTGTCGAGCAGCAGGATGTTCATCGCCGCGTAGGTGTTCGCGCCGGGCTGCTTGCCGATTACCTCGTCGACGAAGCGCAGGTGGTCGTGATACCGGCCCACCGTGCCGCACACCATGCCGTCCGCGTCGCCGAGCTTGACCATCATCGCGCCGATCAGCGTCAGGCGGCGGCGCATCTCGACGCGCGCCATTTCCTTGGTGATGCCGTCGCGGCAACGCATGTCCCAGTAGGTCGTCCAGTACTGGTGGAAGCGTTCGTCGTACTCGGGGTTGGTGACCTCGACATCCTCGCCCAGGCGCAGGCGCAGGCCGAATTTCTCGATGCGCGCGAGCAGCACTTCGGGGCGGCCGATCAGGATCGGGCGCGCCAGCTTCTCGTCGACCACCACCTGCACGGCGCGCAGCACGCGCTCTTCCTCGCCCTCGGCGAACACGATGCGCGACTTGGCGCCGTCGCGCACGAATTGCTTGGCCGACGAGAACAGCGGCTTCATGAACGCGCCGGAGTGATAGACGAACTGCTGGAGCTGGTCCGTGTAGGCGTCGAAATCGGCGATCGGGCGCGTGGCCACGCCGTCTTCGATCGCGGCCTTCGCGACGGCCGGCGCGATGCGCAGGATCAGGCGCGAATCGAACGGCTTCGGAATCAGGTATTGCGGCCCGAACGACAGGTCGTAGGCGCCGTAGGCGGCGGCCACCGCCTCGTTCGCTTCTTCCTCGGCCAGCCCGGCGATCGCGTTGACGGCGGCGATCTCCATGTTCCGCGTGATGGTGGTGGCGCCCACGTCGAGCGCGCCGCGGAAGATGTACGGGAAGCACAGCACGTTGTTGACCTGGTTCGGGAAGTCCGAACGGCCGGTGGCGATCACCACGTCGTCGCGCGTCGCGTGGGCGAGTTCCGGGAAGATTTCCGGCGTCGGGTTCGCGAGCGCGAGGATCAGCGGCTTGGGCGCCATCTTCTTCAGCATCTCGGCGCTCAGCACGTTGCCGGCCGACAGGCCGAGGAACACGTCCGCGCCCTCGATCACGTCGCTCAGCGTGCGCGCCGAGGTGTCCTGCGCGAAGCGCGCCTTGTCCGGGTCCATCAGCGTGGTGCGGCCCTGGTAGACCACGCCTTCGATGTCGGTCGCCCAGATGTTTTCGAGCGGCAGGCCCAGGTCGACCATCAGGTCGAGGCAGGCCAGCGCGGCCGCGCCGGCGCCCGAGGTGACCACCTTGACCTGCTTGATGTCCTTGCCGACCACCTTCAGGCCGTTGATGAACGCGGCGCTGACGGTGATCGCGGTGCCGTGCTGGTCGTCGTGGAAGACCGGGATCTTCATCCGTTCGCGCAGCTTGCGCTCGACCGTGAAGCACTCGGGCGCCTTGATGTCCTCGAGGTTGATGCCGCCGAACGTGGCTTCCAGGCTGGCGATGATGTCGACCAGCTTGTCCGGATCGGTTTCGGTGATCTCGATGTCGAACACGTCGATCCCGGCGAACTTCTTGAACAGCACCGCCTTGCCTTCCATGACCGGCTTCGAGGCCAGCGCGCCGATGTTGCCGAGGCCGAGCACCGCCGTGCCGTTGGTGATCACGCCGACCAGGTTGCCGCGGCTCGTGTAGTTGAACGCGTTGGCGGGGTTCTCGACGATCTCCTCGCAGGCCACCGCCACGCCGGGCGTGTAGGCGAGCGCGAGGTCGCGCTGGGTCGCGAGCGGCTTGCTCGCGGTGACGGAAATCTTGCCGGGCGTCGGGAACTGGTGGTATTCCAGGGCGGCTTGGCGGTCGGTCTTGTTCATCGTCTCCACTCGGTCTAGGTGCGCCGGGCGGATCCCGGCGGGCAGTACGAGGAAACGATTCTAGGCAGCCGCAAACGGCGTCCTATTTTGAATTAGTATGGGCGCATCACATTTTCATGATGACCAGGAAGCCGGCAACGTGGCCTTCGATACGGAAGAAGTAATCCGGCGGCTCAGTACCCGCCTGAAGATCCGCCACCTGATCCTGCTGCTGCAGATCCGCCAGCACGGGTCGCTCACGCGCGTCGCCGAACAGATGGCGAGCAGCCAGCCGGCCGTCACCAATGCGCTGTCCGAGCTGGAGAGCATGTTCGGCGGCCCGTTGTTCGACCGCACCCCGCGCGGCATGACGCCCACCCTGCTCGGCAAGGTGGTGCTGGCCCGCGCGCAGGCCATGCTGCACGATCTCGACCACCTGACGCGCGACATCGAGGCCGTGGTGGCCGGCCATGCCACGCGCATCCATGTCGGCGTGATCCCGTTCATTTCGGGCCGCACGCTGGCCGCCGCGATCCGCCAGACCCAGGCCGAGGTGCCGCAGCGGCTGACCATGACGATCCACGAAGGCACCAGCGAAACGCTGATCGCGCAGTTGCGCGAGCATCAGCTCGACGTGGTGATCGCGCGCGCCACCTCCACGGTCGATCTGTCGGAGCTGCATTTCGAGGTGGTCTATCAGCAGAAGCCCCGGCTGATCGCGAGCCGCCGGCTGGCCGCGCGGCTCGCACGCAGCAAGCTCGACTGGCAGAAGCTGGTGGAGCTCGACTGGATCCTCGGCGCGCCGCACACGCCGATCCGCGAGCAGATTTCCGACCTGTTCCTGCGCGCGGGCGCGTCGCCGCCCGTGCCGATCGTCGAAAGCTATTCGTCGCGGCTGATCGGCGAAATCATCGCCTCCAACGAGAACGCCGTGTCGATCGTGCCGGCCGACATCGCCGAGGAACTCGTGCATATCGCCGGCGTGGCGATCGTTCCGTACACGCTCGACTGGACCTTGCCGCCGGTGGCCATCCTGACGCGCGACGGCGCGCCGCGCGAGGTCGATACGCTGCTGGCCCGGGCGCTGCGCTCGCACTACCAGGAAACCGAGGCCAGCCG
>NZ_BAAILN010000069.1:38399-49477 GCF_054589155.1 Burkholderia sp. 3C | reverse complement strand
GACGGGCTGCCTGACCGGCAGCCCGTCGCACTTCTCGGCCCGCGCCCCGAAGGCGCGGCGCGTCAAACTTACTTGGCCTTTTCGGCCGTGTTCGAGATGGCGCTGCCGCCACTCGAAATGTCCTGCCCTGCACCGGCAATCGTATTGCAACCGGCAAGCGCAGCCGTCAGAACCAGCAGAACAGCAGCAATCGAACGCGTCATGGTGAGTCTCCTAGGAAGTCGAACCCGCACGGGGCGGGCACATCGTACCGTGTCGAATTGCCTCCACCCCTGACGAGGCGGGGGACGGTCCCGATTATACAAATGCCGCACGGCGCCGCCAGCAAATGATTGCGGGGACGTAGCGGGCGCGGTACAGCAGCGGCGGCACGCCGCGCGTCCATCCGCCCCTGCATCGATACGGCTTGACTTTGGCCAACGGCGAACTATTATACGCAACGCGTATATTTTCGACTCCGAGGCCGCCATGACCGTACCCCAGCAAGCCTTCCTGCGCGACGCCATGCGCCGCCTGAACATGACCCGCGAGGCATTCGCCAACCGCATCGGCGTGACGCGGCGCGCGCTTGACACTTGGCTGCTGCCCGACGATTCGCAGGAATCGCGCTCGATGCCCGAGATCGTCGAGCGCTACGTGACGGAAATCGTCTCGCGCGGCAGCGACGAGGCGGGCTATACGCAAAGCGTAGAATCGTCGCCGCTATCGAGCCAGATCCTCTACGAAGGCCGCCCGCAATTGCTGTCGGTCGACCAGTTCTCGCGCGACTCGGTCGAGGCGCTGTTTCGCGTGGCCGACGTCATGCAGCCGATCGCGCGCCGCCGCAAGATCTCGCGCGTGCTGGAAGGCGCGGTGCTCGGCAACCTGTTCTTCGAGGCCAGCACGCGCACCCGCGTGTCGTTCGGCGCGGCGTTCTGCCGGCTCGGCGGCTCGGTGTGCGACACCACCGGCTTCACGTTCTCGTCGATGGCCAAGGGCGAATCGATCCACGACACCAGCCGCGTGATGGCCGGCTACGTGGATGCGCTCGTGATCCGCCACCCCGAGCAAGGCTCGGTGGCCGAGTTCGCGCGCGCCATCAACCTGCCCGTGATCAACGGCGGCGACGGCCCCGGCGAGCATCCGAGCCAGGCGCTGCTCGATCTCTACACGATCCAGCGCGAGTTCTCGCGGCTCGGCAAGATCGTCGACGGCTCGCACATCGCGTTCGTCGGCGACCTCAAATACGGCCGCACGGTGCACTCGCTGGTCAAGCTGCTGGCGCTGTATCGCGGCATCCGCTTCACGCTGGTCGCGCCGCCCACGCTCGACATGCCGCGCTATATCGTCGAGCAGATCTCGAAGAACGGCCACGTGATCGAGGAGACCGCCGACCTGGCCACCGGGCTGGCCGGCGCGGACGTGGTGTACGCCACGCGCATCCAGAAGGAGCGCTTCACCGACGAATCGTTCGAGGGCTACACGCCCGATTTCCAGATCAACCAGGCGCTGATGGATGCCGTCTGCAAGCCCGACACGCTGATCATGCATCCGCTGCCGCGCGACAGCCGGCCCGGCGCGAACGACCTCTCGACCGACCTGAACCGCGACCCGCGGCTCGCGATCTTCCGCCAGACCGACAACGGGATTCCGGTGCGCATGGCGATCTTCGCGGTGCTGCTCGGCGTCGATCATCTGGTGCAGCACTCGATGCGCGACGCCACCTGGCGCGCGCCCGTGCATCTCGGGCCGGAGGATGCGGTGTTCCACGGGATCGACTGAGACGGCGGCGGCCGCGCTGCGCCCGCCGTCTCCCCGAAAACCCTGCCCCATGCGGCTTCTCGCGCTTTTTATCGCGACCTGCCCGGACTTTCATTACAATTTGCCTGTCATTTCTTTCAAATGTCATAGATAAACCCGTCACCACCGCCCATGTCCTTGAAAAAGAAGACGAAATTCGACCCGTATGTCGCCGTCTCGCGCAGCCCGATGCTCGGGTCGCGGCTGCCGATGTGGCGCTCGAAATTCGTCCTCATCGTGATCTCTCTCGCATTCGCCGCGCTGATCGGCCGCGCGTTCTGGGTGCAGGTGGCAAATCAGGATTTCTATATCGGCCAGGGCGAGAAGCGCTACCAGCGCACCATCGAACTCGACGCGATGCGCGGCAAGATCGTCGACCGCAACGGCGCGATGCTCGCCGTCAGCCTGACCAGCTTCGAGATCTGGGCCGACCCGAAGCAGGTCGATCCGGTGGCCTACGGGCCGCTCGCCAGGCTGCTCGAGCTGCCCGAAGCCGACCTCCGGCGCCGGCTCGGCAGCGACAAGCAGTTCGTGCTGCTCAAGCGCCAGGTCGATCCGGACACCGCCGCGCGCATCGACAAGCTCGATCTCGCCGGCCTCACGCAGATCGCCGATTCGAAGCGCTTCTACCCCGAAGGCGAATCGGCCGCGCACGTGGTGGGCTTCACCAACGTGGAAGACAGCGGCCAGGAAGGCGTCGAGCTGGCGGCCAACGAGCAGTTGCTCGGCACGGCGGGCCAGCGCGAGGTGATCCGCGACCGGCTCGGCCGGATCATTTCCGATACGCATCCGCTGGTGCCCGCGCAGCATGGCGCCACCGTCGAACTGACGGTCGACCGCCGCGTGCAGCAACTGGCCTACTCGCAACTGAAGGCGGCGGTGGTCGCCAATCACGCGCAGGCCGGCAGCGTGGTGGTGCTCGACGCGCAGAGCGGCGAGATTCTCGCGCTCGCCAACTACCCCACGTTCGACCCCAACGACCGCAGCCGCCTGACCGGCGCGCAGTTGCGCAACCGCGCCGTGATCGACACGTTCGAGCCGGGCTCGACCGTCAAGCCGCTGGTGGTCGCGCTGTCGATCGACGCCGGCAAGGTGCGCCCGCAAACCCTCATCGACACCTCGCCCGGCACCTGGAAGATCGGCCCCGCCGTGATCCACGACACCTCGAACCACGGCACGCTGACCGTCTCGCAGGCGTTGCAGAAATCGAGCAACGTCGCGCTCGCCAAGCTCGCGCTGAACCTGCCCGCGCAAACCATCTGGGACAAGTACCAGGAATACGGCATCGGCCATGCGCCGGAGCTGACGTTCCCCGGCGTGGCGTCGGGGCGGCTGCGCGCGTGGCAGCGCTGGCGGCCGATCGAGCAGGCCACCATGGCGTACGGCTATGGGCTGTCGATGTCGCTGTTGCAGATCGCGCAGATGTACACCGCCTACGCGGGCGACGGCACGATCCACCCGGTGCGGCTGCTGCGCGACGGCCAGTCCGCCGCGCAGCAGGGCCATCGCGTCACGCGCCCGGAAACCGCCGCCGCGATCCGCTCGATGCTGGAGATGGCCGTGGACGAAGGCGGCACCGGACGCGCCGCGCGCGTGGACGGCTACCGGATCGGCGGCAAGACCGGCACCGCGCGCAAGCAGGTCGGCGCCTCGTACGCGCAGGGCAAATACCGCGCGCTGTTCGCCGGCATGGCGCCGATGAGCCGGCCGCGCGTGATCGTCGCCGTGATGATCGACGAACCGGGCGGCAAGGGCTATTACGGCGGCACCGTGGCCGGGCCGGTGTTCTCGTCGGTGATGGGCGGGACGCTGCAACTGCTCGGCGTGCCACCCGATGCGCCGGTGGCCGCCGATGCCGTCAAGCCCGGGGCCGCCGCGAAGCCGGCTATGAAGCCGGCTCTAAAGCAGACTATGAAGCCGGCTCCGAAGCCGGCCGCACCCGGCGCGCGCTCCTGAGCCGCTCGATCTTTCCCGCGTCGCGCTACGCCCGCTCCGCCATGTAACGGGCCGGCGGCGACCCGAGCTTGCGGCGGAACATCGACACGAAGCTGCTGGCGCTCTCGTAGCCCAGTTCGTCGGCCACCTGCTGCACCGATTTCCCCGCCCCCAGCCACTGCACCGCCAGCATCAGATGAAGCTGCTGCCGCCAGCGGCCGAAGCTCATACCGGTTTGCGCCGCGAGCGCGCGGGCCAGCGTGCGCTCGCTCATGCCCACGCGCCGCGCCCAGCTTTCCATCGTGCCGCGCTCGGCCGGATCGGCCGTGATCATGTCGACGATGCCGCGCAGCCGCGGGTCGGACGGCATCGGCAGATGCAGGTTGCCGAGCGGCGCGATCGCGATTTCGTCGAGCAGCAGCGTGACCAGATGCGATGCCATGCCGCCTTCCGGATACAGCATCGGCAGGCTGGCCGAGCGGATCAGCAGCTCGCGCAGCAACGGCGTGGTCGACAGCGCGCAGCACGCCTGCGGCAGATCGGACGCCGCACCCGGCTCGACGAACGCCACATAGCATTCGAGCCGCCCCGCCGCCACGAACTTGTGCACCACGCCGCCCGGCACCCAGATCGCGCTGTGCGGCGGCACGATCCACAGGCCACCGTCCACCTCGCAGGTCAGCACGCCGCGCATCGTCAGCAGCAATTCGCCCTTGCGATGATGGTGGAAGCCCATTTCCTTGCGGTCGAGATAGACGGCGAGCGCCTTTTCATCGAGCTGCTTCATGTCGATGCCGGCCGCGCCCACCGTCACCAGCGGGCGCGGCACGTCGTCGGGATCGAGCCATTCGGCGGGATCGGAGGTGGGGCTGACAACCGGCATGACGTGGTTTCCAGGATTGGCAGGAATTCCACATATTCTGGCCATATTCCCCGATGCCGCCAAGCCGGCATTTACTTAGCATGCCTACGGGTGGTGACGGATGCGTGGTGCGGCAGCCCGGCTGCACCTGCCGTCTCCCCATCCCGAACCCTTTCAGCGCGGATCACATCATGAATTCATTGAGCAGCGGGCGCGTCGCCCAGACCTTGCAGCGGATGCTGGCGGAAGCCGAGCAGGCCGACGCGGCCCTGATGGCGCAGTTCAGCGGCACGGACCACAGCGAGCAGCGCCTGGCCGACGCCGTGGCCGAGCATTTCGCCGAGGAAAGCCGCGACCTGCGCGGCTTCTATCGCGGCTACGCCGACAACTTCCTGAACGTCGCGCCCGAGTACGGGCGCTTCCTGTATCAATGCGCGCGCGCCGCCAACGCGCAGCGGATCGTCGAATTCGGCACGTCGATGGGCGTCTCCACCGTCTATCTGGCCGCGGCGCTGCACGACATGGGCGGCGGCCACCTGATCGGCACCGAGCTGGAACCGAGCAAGGCCGCCCGTGCGCGCGCCAACCTGGAAGCGGCCGGCCTGGGCGAGCGGGTCGAGATTCGCGTGGGCGACGCGCGCGAAACGCTCGGCGACCTGCCGGGCGACATCGACCTGGTGCTGCTCGACGGTGCGTTCAGCCTGTATCTGCCGGTGTTGAAGCTGCTCGAACCCAGGCTGAAAAGCGGCGCGCTGATTCTCGCGGAGAATGCGTTCGAGCATGGCAATGCGTATCTGGACTACGTGCGCGATCCGGCGAACGGGTATCTGTCGCAGCCGATTCCGATCAGCCCGGGGCGCGGGAACGAGATGTCGGTGGTGACGCGGTGAAGCTTGCCATGGTTCGCGTCACGCCGATTGCCGCTCGATGCCCCGAATCCGCACCTGCCGGCTGATCGCCACCCCCAACCCGATCAGCACGAACATCGCCGTCTCGCCCCAGATCAGGATCGTCACGCCTGCCGGTTGATCAGGAATCCTGCCCATCAGCGACGTGTCGCGCTTGAGCACCGCCGTCCATGGCCCGACGTCGTAGCCCTCGCGCTGGAACGCGGCGGCGATGTCGTCGCGCGGGCCGCCGAACGACAGCGAGCCTTCCAGCAGGCCGGGCGGATTGGCTTGCCGGTCATTGTCATCGTCGTTGCCGCGCCGGACCGTGCTGTCCAGTTCGAGCAGATACACGCGGTCACCCTTGCGCCAGCCGGCCGGCACGAGCGGCACGAGCGGCGTGAGATAGTCGCGGTACGACGTGCGGCGAACCGTGTAATCGCGCACGAAAACAGCCTCCAATTTCGGCAACGCGCCGCTCACCTGCACCCAGTCGCTCGCGTTGCCGAGCGCGATCGGCGTGTTCGCCACGAGCGCGACCGGCGTCAGCGGCTTGCCGGCATCGGCGTATTCGACGATGTGCAGCCACGCCGACAGCCCGCCTCCCGCGGCAAGCGCGACGCCCGCCATCCCCAAGCCGATGTTGCGTGCGCGCCGCGCGATGCGCAGCCGGCCCGCCGCATCGGCATCGCGCCATGCCGCGCGCGACTGCGCGCTCAGCGCGCCGCGCGAGCGCCCGGCATCGCGCAACTGCGCGCTGAGATCGGCCAGCACCGCATTGTCGGGCCACACGCGCCGCAGCCCGCGCACCGCCCATCGCGGGCCGAGAAAGACCGCGACGGCGGCTATGCCGGCCGCCACCAGCAGGTTCGCGCCGTCGAACAGCGCGGTCTGCCAACTCAGCAGAAACGCGAACGGCCCGCGATCCCGCACGATGTCGAAGATCACCCATCCATATCCGCCGAACCACCACAGCAGCAGCACCGAGGTAAACAGCCAGCGCGGGACGATCGGTGGCGCATTCGCCGCCCGCTCGCGGGCCGCCGCCGACGTGCCGACCCGCCGCGTGCGGTGACGCGGAGGTTTATCTCGCATGCGCATCTCCCGGCGATGCCATCCATCGATGGTCGGCCGGCTTGCCGTGCGTCGCGAACCAGGCCTCGACACACCCGGCCTCGGGAAACAGGTTCGGGAAATGGATGACGTCGCCGCTCGTGCCGTTGCACGACCCGGTGCGCATATCGCCCGATGCCCGCAGGGCCGACATCAAGCGCTCGACATGGTCCGCCTGGGACGGCGGTGTCGGCAAAGGCGAAAGCAGTTGGCGGAAGCGGTCGGGCAAGCCCATGGTCGGATTGGTTGTCGGATTCGTTTTTATCGGATCGCCGGGTGGCGAGAGCGCGCGAATCGGCGCCGTCTCCCACGTTGGCCGGCCATTTTCCTCGATTCCGAAGGCTGGCGTCCACCTGCGACATCGCCCTCGCGCCACGAGCCCGGAAGCCCCTGCCTCCGTCAGTCAGGAATGCGATCCTTTTCGTCGCCCGCCACGCCAACCGCCCCCGCCCGAAACACGGCGACAAGAAAACGCCACACTGCGTGACACGACGGCGTAATACGAGGGGAATACGTCCGTGCAGCGCACACGTTTCCCACGCCCGTCGCCTCTCGTCAACCCCGGGCCTCGTCGCCCGCCCCTATCCATCGCATACCTAACCACGCGACGCCACCGTCACTGACAAAACAACACATCCCGAAAACCGACCAGGCGCTACGCTCTCGGCACGCCATCGACAACAGATGGCGATCGATCACACAACGCGCTTCGACCATCGGGGACTGTCGACCGGACGGCGCGCGCCTGCCAGCCCGAGAAAGGACACCCGCCTCATGAGCGCCTCCAGCACGACGATCGGCAATAACGGAACCTCGGTCAACAAGCTGCCGCCCGACACGATGGGCAGCAAGGGCACCTCGAAGCAATCGGCGGCGGACCTGCAGCAGACGTTCCTGAAGCTGCTGGTCACGCAATTGCAGAACCAGGACCCGACCAGCCCGGTCGACAGCGCGCAGATGACCTCGCAGCTCGCGCAGATCAACACGGTCAGCGGCATCGCGCAACTCAACGCCTCGCTCACGTCGCTGGCCTCGCAGGTCGCGGCCGGCCAGTCGACGCAGGCGGCGGCGCTGGTGGGCGCCAACGTGCTCGCGCCCGGCAGCACGCTGCCGGTGGCGAAGGGCGCGCCGGTGGGCTTCGGCGTGCAACTGACGAGCGCCGCCTCGAACCTGACGATCACCGTGAAGGACGCCACCGGCAAGGTCGTCAACACGCTCAACGAAGGCCCGCAAAAGGCCGGCACGATCCCGCTCACCTGGACGCCCGTCGATTCGAACGGCGCGAAGCTGCCCGACGGCCAGTACACGATCAGCGCGAGCTACACCAACGCGCAAGGCGCCACCGCGAGCGCGGCCACGCTGACGGTCGCCCAGGTGCAGGGCGTGATCCGCCAGGCCGACGGCAGCGCCGGCCTGGCGCTGTCGAACGGCACGACGGTCGATCTGGCCCACCTCGGCGCGATCTTCCCGCGCACCTCGGGCGGCAACGGTTCGCATTCCTGATCACGCCAGCAACGAATAAACCAAACCAATCCGGCCACACACCAACGGGGATCACCATGGGCTATCAACAAGGCTTGAGCGGCCTGCAAGGCGCATCGAACCATCTGAACGTCATCGGCAACAACATCGCGAACGCGAACACGGTCGGCTTCAAGGCGGCCGTCGCGCAGTTCTCCGACGTCTACGCGAATTCGGTGTCCACCGCCGTCTCGAACGGCATCGGCGCGGGCACCCAGCTTGCCGAAGTCGTGCAGGTGTTCCGGCAAGGCTCGCTGACCAGTTCGCAGAACCCGCTCGATATCGCGATCTCGGGCAACGGCTTCTTCCAGGTATCGAACCACGGCATCACCACCTACACGCGCGACGGCCAATTCCACGCAGACGCACGCGGCAACATCGTCAACAGCGCCGGCGCGAACCTGATGGGCTACGGCGTCAACGCCGACGGCTCGATCGACACGGCTTCGCTGCGCGCGCTCGCCGCGCCGCAAGGCAACATCGCGCCGAAGGCCACCACCGCCATCACCGGCCAGTTCAACCTGAGCCAGACCGACAAGACCCAGACGCACACGCCGTTCAACACCACCGATTCGACCACCTACACGTTGCGCCAGCCGGTGCAGGCCCACGACTCGCTCGGCAACCAGCAGAACGTCAACCTGTACTTCGTGAAATCGGCGACGGCCGGCACCTGGAACGTGTATGCGGGCGCGGACGGCACGCCGCCCGCGAACCTCGGCACGCTCACGTTCAACGCGTCGGGCAAGCTGACCGGCTCGACCGATGCCGGCGGCGCGGCCACCGGCTCGATCGGCAAGTTCCCGTTGAGCCTGACCAACACCACCGGCGCGGCCACGCCGCAGGCGATCGCGCTCGACCTGTCCAGCTCCACCCAGTTCTCGACCAGCAAGAGCGCGTCGTCGAACCTGGTGGCCGACGGCTATGCCACCGGCTCGCTGACCTCGTACTCGGTCGGCGTGGACGGCTCGGTCAGCGGCATCTATTCGAACGGCAAGAGCAGGACGCTGGGCCAGGTGGTGGTGGTCAACTTCAACAACCCGGGCGGGCTGACCAGCATCGGCGGCAACCAATACATCCAGACGACCGCCTCGGGCGTGCCGCAGATCGGCGTGGCGGGCACCACCCGCCACGGCGCGCTCAAGGGCGGCACGACGGAAGCATCGACCACCGACCTGACCGGCGAACTCGTGAACCTGATCACCGCGCAACGCGATTACCAGGCCAACGCGCAGACGATCAAGACCCAGCGCACCGTCGATCAAACGCTGATCAACCTTTAATTCCGGGAGCCTCCGCATGTCGATCCCCTCGACCGCCAACAACGCCATCTCCAGCAATTCGGCCCTGCAAAAAGCCGCGCAATCGATCATCAGCGGTGCCACCGGCAATTCCACGATCGACGTCAACACGCTGGTCACGGCGCTGGTCAATTCAAAGACGGCCGGCCAGAACGCGATCCTGTCGACCGCCATGGCGCGCGACAACAACCGGGCCGCCGCCTACACGAGCCTGCAGACCGCACTCACCAACCTGCAAGGCGCGGTGGCCGCGCTGTCGGACGGCTCGTTCGGGCAGACCTTCACCGCCACCACGGTTGGCGGCACCGGCTTGAGCGCGACGGCCGGCAACGGCGCGGTGACCGGCTCGTATCAGGTGAGCGTCAACCAGATCGCGCAATCGCAATCGCTGACCTCGCCGCCGTTCGCCGCCGCCAAGGCGCTCGGCACCGGCTCGATCACGTTGAGCGTCAACGGCCACGCATCGACAATCGCGATCGATGCCGGCAACAACACGCTGTCGGGCATCGCCGCCGCGATCAACAAGCAGCGCGACAACCCGGGCGTGACGGCCAGCATCGTGACCGGCAGCGACGGCGCGCATCTGGTCCTGCGCAGCAACAACAGCGGCGCGGCCAACACGATCGACGTGCAGGTGGCCGCCACCGCCGACAACGGCCTGTCGGACCTCGCGGTCGGCTCGACGCCGAGCACCACGGGCGGCCAATCGACGATCGGCGCCGGCAGCAAATGGGCGCAATCGTCGGCCGCGCAGGACGCCTCGGTCACGGTCAACGGCGTGACCAACCTCAACGCGACCAATGCCGTGAGCAACGTGATCGCCGGCGTCACGCTGAACCTCACGCAGGCGGCCGTCACCTCGCCCGCCACCACCCAAACGCTGGCGATCGCCACCGACACGGGCAAGCAGGCCACCGCGATCACGAAGTTCGTCGACAGCTACAACACGCTGGCGCAGACGATCGCCACGGTGGGCGCGTTCGATAACTCGCAGCCGGCCAAGCCGCTGGCCGGCCCGCTGTTCGGCGACTCGACGCTCAATACGATTCGGACTCAGATGCAATCGATCCTGGGCAGCGCCGTCAACCACAACGGCGTGGGCGCCACGCTGCAGCAGCTCGGCATCACGGTGGCCGACGGCACCAAGAGTACGCAGCCGGCCGGCACGCTGATCGTCGATCAGGCCGCGCTGACGCGCTCGCTGGCCAACCAGCCGACCGTGGCCTCCACACTGTTCGACAAGACGGCCGGCCTCGGCGCGCAGATCAACCACGCGATCACGTCGTACACGGCAACGCACGGCATCCTGACCAGCAGCGCCAGCGGCGTGCAGACCGATATCAAGGGCCTGACGGCGCAGCAAGCCACGTTGCAGACCTACGCCGCCGCACTGAGCACGCGTTACAACGCGCAATTCACCGCGCTGAACAACGTGATGTCGCAGATGAACCGTCAGCAGAACTATCTGACGGCGCTGTTCGGCGGCACCAAGAGCGCCGGCGCGCTCGCCACCAACAAGTAAGGCCGGATCGGCGCTGATTCCGGATTTCCGAGACACTGTCTCGGAAATTGCCCCCTTGGGGTATGCAACGAAGAAGCGCCGCCTGCCTATCTGCTCGGCCTCGACGATCCGGCGACCCATCTGAAGCAAAAAAAACGGCGCCGCGATCCAGCCGGCGC
>NZ_BAAILN010000069.1:19064-38286 GCF_054589155.1 Burkholderia sp. 3C | reverse complement strand
CCTCCCGCGCGCCGCCAGGCGGCGCTTGAAGCATTTCAATGCGACGCCGCCGCCGCGCGCGCCTTTTCCTTGCTCCCGCCGCCCATGCGCGTCAGCACATGCTCGGTCATGCCGCGCGCCAGCTCCGTCTCGCTGATGAACACCGTGCCGACGCCTTCGCTCGTCAGCAGCGCTGCCTCTTCACCGCTGTGCGTGCACAGCGCGATCTCGATCGACGGGTTCAGCGTGCGCGAAATCTCGACGATCTGGCGCACGTCGAACGTATCGGGCAGCGTGACGACCAGCATGCCGGCGCGCGCGATATGCGCCTGCACCAGCACCACCGGCTCGATCGCGTCGCCGCTGACCGCCGCGATGCCCTGCTCGCGCAGCTTCTCGACCGTTTCGCGATTCTGTTCGACCACCACGCAGGCGATCCCGCGCTCACCGAGCGCCTGCGCGATGCGCGCGCCGACACGCCCGTAGCCCACGATCACGACCTGGCCGGTCAAGTGCGTTTGCGGCGTGGACATCGGCAGCGCGGCCAGCGGATCGTCGCGCGATTCGAGGCGGCGCGCGAACGCCGAATGCTTGCGAATCCACACCAGCGCCGGCTCGATCGTCGCGAACAGCAGCGTGTTCATGGCGATGGAGATCAGCGCAACCGCCAGGATCAAGCTCTGCCCCTCGGCGGACAGCAGCCCGAGCGAGCGGCCGAGGCTGGCCAGAATGAAGGAGAACTCGCCGATCTGCGCCAGGCCCGCGCCGACCGTCAGCGCGGTATTGAGCGGATAACGGAACGCCAGCACCAGCGCGACGGCGGCCAGCGTCTTGCCGATCACCACGATCAGCGCCACCTCGATCACGTGCAGCGGCTGCTCGACCAGGATCGTCGGGTCGAACAGCATGCCGACCGAGATGAAGAACAGCACCGAGAACGCGTCGCGCAACGGCAGGGTGTCTTCAGCCGCGCGCCGGGCGAATTCCGACTCGCGCATCATCATGCCGGCAAAGAACGCGCCGAGCGCGAACGACACGTCGAACAGCTTGGCCGCGCCGAACGCCACGCCCACGGCGGCCGCGATCATGCACAGCGTGAACAGCTCGCGCGAGCCGGTGCGTGCCACCAGCCACAGGATGCGCGGGAACACGCGCTTGCCGACCACCAGCATCAAGGCGATGAACGCGGCCACCTTCAGGAACGTGATGGCGAGCGTGCTCCACAGGCTGCCGCCCGCTTCGGCGGCGTGGCCGGCCGCGCCCGCGGGCGCCTCGGGCGCGCCGCCGAGCAGCCCCGCCAGCGGCGGCAGCAGCACCAGCACGAGCACCATCACGAGATCCTCGACCACCAGCCAGCCCACCGCGATCCGGCCGTTGACCGTCTCGACCAGGCCGCGCCCTTCGAGCGCGCGCAGCAACACCACCGTGCTGGCCACCGACAGCGCCAGCCCGAACACCAGCGCCGCGCCGATGCTCCAGCCCCAGGCCAGCGCCAGGCCGCCGCCGAGCGCGGTGGCCACCGCGATCTGCACGATCGCGCCGGGCAGCGCGATCTTGCGCACCGCGAGCAGGTCGCCCAACGAAAAATGCAGGCCGACGCCGAACATCAGCAACATCACGCCGATCTCGGCCAGTTGCTGCGCGAGCGCCAGATCGCCGACGAAGCCGGGCGTGCCGGGGCCGATCACGATGCCGGCCAGCAAATAGCCGACCAGCGGCGGCATCTTCAGCAGCGAGGCGAGATAACCGAACACCATCGCAAGCGCGAAACCGGCCGCGAGCAGTGCGATCAAGCTGACGTCATGCGGCATCCATCCCCCTTTTGAATGTAATGAATTCGAAAGGACACAAGGATACGGGATGTCGGCGATGCGAGGGGTGGATCGGGTAAAAAAAGCTCGGAAAAGACGTGGGGAAATCGACGGTGTGCGGCCCACTCGACCGGTCTTCGGCAAAGCCGCGCATCCGGCTGCCGAAATTTCCCGCAGCCGGCGCCCTTCGCGACTTCGTCTGCCCGTCCGCCGCTTCGCGCGTCGTCGGGGTGGCCCATTAACGGCTGCATAGCATCCTCGAACTCGGCACGCCGAAGCGCAGTCGTGGGAGCGACCGCCTGCTCGGGCGATTGACGTGCAGAAAATCAAGAAGATCAACATCGAGCTGGAGTCTGCCATGAAGCCGAATCACATCGCTCGCGGGCCCTTGCGGGCCGAGCCTCAAGACGAATCCGCGACGCCCGCGCCCTTGCAGACCATCGAACGGCGCGCCGGCCAAAGCTCGGTCATGCCGGAGCGGCTGCGCAATCTGGCGGACAAGGTGAGCGCGCGCAAGCAGGCGAATGCCGCCAGCAGCCTCAGCGATCAGGAACTCCTGCTGGCGGCTCGCAACCCGAACCTGAACGGGCGGGGGGTGCGTGCGCTGCAACGCGAGGTCGCGCATCGGCGCAGCGCGGCGACCGTACCCGGCACCACCGCGCCGCCGCCCGCCGCTGCGCCCCGGACCTCGGTCCTGCCGAACCCGATGCGCGAGATGCTCGACAAGGTCACCGGGCGCAAGCAGACCGCCAGGGCCGCGGCGCTCGGCGACGCGGAGCTGGCGCATCGGCTTGCCGGCCCCGCGCCGCAGGTGCAGCGCGACGCGCGCGCGTTGCAGCGCGAAGCGGCGAAGCGGCAGGCACAGCGCCCCGATACCGTCGGCGAGGCAGCCGCCGGCGATGCCCGAGTGACGATCGACCCATCCAGCTCGATCACGGCGCCAGCGCCGAGCGCCATCACCTTGCCTGCCGGCCCCGTGATCGATATCGACTCCGGCGCCCTCGACCTGCGCCACCTGGAACAGACGGTCGCCGCGCTGGCCCGGGCGCTGCCCGAGCTTCCCGTGACGGGCTCGGCCACGCGTCTGCGCGCGCGGCTCGCGGACGAACTCGCCGGCATCGGCGCAACGGCGGCCCATCTCGATCTCCGGCCGGACCAGCGTGGCCTCGCCGTTCGCGACGGCTTCGCTCGCGCGGCGCGCACCGCACGCGTGCTGGCGCGCTACCTCGATCGCGACCATGTCAACCACGGCGCCGGCTCGGGCGGGATGACGGCCCGCGAGTGCGCCACGTCGTATTTCCTGATCGCCGGCCTGATGACGGAGCTCAAGCGCACCCACCTGAGCGCGGCGGCGCCGGACCTGATGGCGCACTACGCCGAACGCGAGGTTGCCCGGCTCGAACGCGTCGCGCCCGGCATCGGCCAGGGCGTGTCGGGGCCGAACGTCGCGACCAGCACCGGCGCGAGCCTCGAGTATTCGGTCGGCGTCGGCAACGTGGCCGGCAGCGCGTCGGCGGGGCGGACCTTCTTCTCCGACGACGATCGCGACATCGATTTCTGGACGTCCTGCAGCATCGCGCTGCAGGGCGGCGCGGGCACCACGCTCGCGAACTGGGCCGCCAAGCTGAACGGCCAGGCCGCGTACGCCGCGGGCGGCACCTACTTCGAGCACGACGACCTGCGCGAACTCGTGAAGCTGGTCGCCAACATGGATGCGAACCGCTCGTGGATCACCGCGTCCGGCCCGAAGACGCGCAAGCTCGTCCATGGCTGGGAACACCTCAAGGACAAGGTGTCGCTGGGCGTGAACCGCAACTATGCGCCGGCGCCGGAACGGCCGTATTTCCTGACCGATCGGAAGCTCGCCAAGGGCTTCAACGGCGTGAAGGTCGCGCTACTGGCGATGATGCTCGACGAGGCGCAGCAAGCCCACGGCGGCCGGCCGGTATTCGACGCGATCGTCTCGCAGGCCTACCCCGCCGCCGGCGACGTGCTGCGCCAGCGCCTGGCGGCCCGGCAGCCGCTGCCGCCCTCGACACGCCGGGACGTGCCCGACTCCGTCGCCTACGCCGATGGCCGCGTGGCGTTCAGCGAGGCGACGCTCGCCGTGGACGCCAGCCTCGGTCGCGCCACCCGCGGCAACCCGAACCTTGGCGCCGGCGGCAACTTCGACCTGCTCGCGCGCGGCGACCTGCTGCAGTTCTTCACCGAGACGGCCAACGCCCCGCACCAGATCCTCGATCCGGCGCATCACAAGGATCTGAAGGCGACACTGGCGATCCACCGCCAGCTCGACGCCTCGTACACCGATGCGCCGCCGGCCGCCCTGCGCCTCTACCACCTGATGCGCAGCCGCCTGCAGGGCGCCGACGCCCCGCTGCCGCCGCTCGACGCGGGCGTCGCCGCGCTGTATGGCGAGGCCGGGTCGATCCCGGCGCAGTTCCGCAACGCGATCGCTCGCCCCTCGGTCGAGCAGTTGGGCCAGGTTGCGGCCGAGGCCGATGGCCTCAAGCACCTGTACCTGAACTTCATCGAGGACGCCGCCACACTGCTGGCGCGCAGCGACCGCGCGCTGCCCAAACCGGCGCGCGAGCAGTTGAACACGCTGCGCGCCGAGGCCTTCGAGCGGGTCAATGCGGAAGTCTGGCATGGCGGCTACTCGCGCGCCGACGCGCTCGCCGATCCGGAAAAGTTCGTCGCGGCCAGCCAGGCGAGCGTCAGTCTCGCGCTTGGCGCGGTCGGCACGCATCTCGGCGTCGTCAAGGAGCGCCTCTCGCACGGCGATACCGAGCACGCGCACGCGGCGCAGCAGGCCGACCGCGGCTACGCGGAGGTGCGCGAGCTGCTCGACCGCCTCTACCTGCCGATGAAGAAGCACGACGTACAGAAGAATGGGCCGCTCAAGGAGCGGGCGCTGTGGCAGCGCTGGGACGTGCTGGTGCGCGGCACCGCCTCGGGCGGCGCGCAAGTGAACGCGCTCGGCGCGCTGCTTGGCCATTGGCAGAAGTCGCTCGGGCCGGTCGGCATCGCCAGCGACACGGGCGGCCTGACGCTCAGCGCAGAGGCGAAATTCCTCTACGCCGACCATCAGATCAACCCGAGCCGGGTCGGCAAGTTCTGGCAGATCACGCTGACCGCGAACGCAGGCAAGCCGCTGGCGGGCGTTGCGTTGCAGGCGGCCGTGCGCGCCGCGGTGGGCCGGCTCAACGAGGCGCTCGCCACCGACCAGCCGAAGATCGACAGCGCCGAGATCGCGCGGCAGATGCAGGGGCTCGTGTTCGACGCGTCCGAGGGCAGTTCGATCGTGATGAAGTTCAGGCAGCCGCCGGGGCTCGGCATCCAGTCAACGCACCTGCAATACGTGCGCGTGCTCAACAACCAGAACGCCGGCCTCAATCTGTCGGTGACGGTGCCGACGCACGTCGGCCTGTTCACGCCGGGCATCTCCCATACCGACTCCGCACAGGGTTTCGAGGGCGAGATCATGGGCTCGGACCTCAGCTACCTGATGCTGCAACATCCGAAGCTCGCCGCGCTGCTCGACCATCCGGACGCCGCCACGCCCGAGGGGCTGGCGGCGCTGTTCGACGCCAATCCGCGCGTGCGCAACGGCTACTTCGCCACCGCCTCGACGATCGTCGACACGGTGCAGCGCTACGCCGACTTCCTCGGCGCGAAGGCGCAGGCCGCGCAGGGCGGCACGCCGATCGCGGACGCGCCGAAAACCAACGAGTTCTTCCGGTATTACGCGTCGGCGCCCTTCCAGCGCGTGGCCGAAACGGCGCGCCAGGTGCAGCGGCACGCGCCCGGCTCGACGGCCGCCCCGGCGGCGCCGGCCGGGCACGCGTCGCTGGCGGAGGAGGTGAGCCTGGCCGGCGTCGATCTGGCGGCCGCGAAGGCGCGGCTCGAGGGCGCGCGCTCGATCCGCGAGCGCACGGCCTACCTGTGCGGCGAGGGCCGGCCGCTGCTGGACGCCTTCGCGGCCATCGTCGGCAGGACGCGCGAGATCAATGCGAGCGCGATGTTTCATGCCGAGTCGCGCGACATCGGCTTCCAGACGGTGTTGCGCGATGCGTCGCGTGGCTGATGCGAGGACGAGAGGCCGCGGCGCGGCCTCGCTCAAGGGCGTCAACGCCCGATTCGGCGGTTCGGCAGGTAGTCGGAGCGCATTCAGGCGATGCTGGTGATCAGCCGGCAGCCGCAGCTCGCCTGATGGCCGTTGCGCGCGCACGGCACGCCGTGATCGGTGATCGCGGCGTCGCCCTGGGCAATTTCATTTGGATGAACGTCCGGATGACGCTGGCACTTGACCGCGTCGCCCAGGCGCGCCACCGGCCGGCCGCCGTAGCGCATGTCGGCCGAGGCGGCGAGCACCTCGCCGCCGTGTTCGAGCGTGTCGCCGAGCCGGATCAGGTCGATCACGATGCGTTGAAAACCTGGCTGCACGGCAGCTTGGGGCCGCCATCGATGCTCAGGTCGAAGTACGGCTTGCGGTCGAAATGCCGTGCGTCGGCATCGGGATCGGGGATCGCGCGGGTGCGCTGCAACACCAGCGTCTTGCCGCTTTGCAGGCGGATCGACATGAACGTGGCGGACGCGTCGAAGCTCGGCGCACCCCACGACGCCTCGATCTTGCCGCCCGTGCCATGCGACAGATAGATCGACAGCACCTGGTCCCACTGCGCGCGCGGCACGGCCTTCATCTGATCGTTGTCGGCCTGCGGCATGCCGACGTTGAGGTTCAGCGTCTTGCCGCCGGGCTCCTTGCAGGCGAACGACTGGTTGCCACCGAAGCGGCTCTGGAACGCGCCGAACGGGTCCGGCGCGCCCGGGGCCGCCATCGCGGCGCCCGCCATGCAACCGAGCAGCACCGCCAATGCGGCCGCTCCGCGTTTCATCGACTTCATTTGACCCACACTCCTATGACCTTTCTGCCCTTCCCGATCAGGGTGGGCGGTTCGTTCTTGCGCATCACGCGGCTGTTCGGGCTGATGTAGTCGCTCGCGAACTGGTGCCCCGGCAGCACGATTTCGGCGTGCCCATGGTGGGTGCCGTCGGTCGTGTCGTAGACGATCACCGAGCCTTCCGGCGCATCGTAGGGGCTGGCGATGTGATAGGCGGGATCGGACAGCACGTTCCGGAATCCTGCCTTTTTCAGATCGTTGCCGGCGTCCTTGGCTTCGGCGCTGGCGGGGTACGAATCCACCATGCCCGAGGCCAGCAGCGCAATCTTCACATACTTCCAGCACTCGCCGGTCGAGACGTTCGGCGCCTTGCTCACGTTGTAGATCGGCTGGCCGAGCTTGGCCTTGTGCGCGGCGGCCGGCCCGCTGAAGCTCGCCTGCTTCTTGCCGTACTTCGCGTCGGCGCGCGCGATCTCGTACATCTTCTGCTTCGGATCGCCGGACGGCGGCGCAACGTCGGCGGCCTGCGCCACGGCAACCGGGTGGCCGTTGTCGTTGCGGGCCATCGTGACGGGCGCCGGGGCCTGGGGCGCGGCCGGGGCAGCCGGGGCGGCGGCGGGCGCGGAAGCCGGGGCGGCGGGCGCAGCCGAAGCCGGTGCGGCCGGTGCCGGTGCGCTGGCCACGGCCCCAGCGGAGGAAGCCGGTGCCGGTGCAGACGCCACCGCAACCGGCGAGGCAGACGCGGGTGCCGGTGCTGCCGCCGCCGAACCGACAGCCGCATGCGAAGACGCCGCCGGCGCAGCCGTGGGCGAGGCCTGCCCTGCCGACGGTGCCGCCGATGTCGAACCACTGCCCGTGCCGCCGGCCGGCAACTTGATCTGCTGCCCCGGCGCGATCAGATTGCCGTCCAGCCCCGGGTTCGCGCGCCGCAGCTCGGCCACGCTGGTGCCGTGCTGGTGCGCGATCTTCCACAGCGAATCGCCGGGCTTGACCGTATAGGTGCCGAGCTTGCTGTTGCGGCGGTGGTCGCCGGGTGCGCCCGGGTGCGTGTCGGTCCTGGCGGCCACCTTGCTGTGCGGGCTGGTCAGCGTCAGCGTCGAATGCGAACTCGACAGCGCGCCGCTCCAGGCCATCGCCAGGTTCGCCTCGACTTCCTTCACCCACACCTCGAGCGTCTGCGTGAACGGCACGTTCTTCACCGGCGCGGCGATCTTGCCCGCCGCGTCGCTATGCCCCTCCTGCACCACCTTGCCGCCCGCCTTGACCTGATACTGCACGCCGGCCACCGGCTGCTTCTTCTTGTCGACGAACTGCACGCCGAGCCCGCCCGAGCAGCAGCCGAGGTCGTAGTCGTTGAACTTCGCGATGTAGTCGGACACCGACGTGCCGTTCGCATCCTCGGGATCGGTCGCGCCGTTCGAGCTCAGGAACTGCATGACGCCCGGGTGCTTCTCGGTGCCGAAGCCCTTCAGGTGGGCCGCGCCGATGATGCCCGAGTGCGTGATCGTGATGCCGCCGATCACCTTGCCTTCATATTGGTTCGCGCCGTAGTGCTTGGCGCGCGAGCACAGCAGCCGCACCCAGGCCACGGCCGCCACGTCCTGCTCGTCGGGCGAATTGCGGAAATCGTCGAGGCTCTTGATGCCGTCCTTGCCGGTCCAGGTGCCCTTCCACTGATAGAGGAATTTCTTGTGGCCGTCCGGCTGCTTGATCAACGGCGAGGTGCCGTCCGACACGTAGTAGCCGAGGTCGCTCAGCGCCGATTCGCCGAACTGGTACTTGCCGACATAGCCGTATTTGTTGATGACCTTGTACTGCGTCCCGCCGCCGCCCTCGCTCTTGAACAGCGCGCTCAGGAAATCGCGAATTCCGCCCTTGCTCATGGTTTATTTCTTCTTGCAAAAGATCGCGGCATCGTCGGCATCGATCGATACCGGATACTGCTTCTCGATCAGCGCCTTTTCCGTGTCGCCGGGGTTGCCGAGCCATTGCGTCGCGCAGCGGTACACGAGACGGCCGGCGGCGCGGTGCGATTGCTCGTCGTAGAACATCGCCACGTTCGTCACGTTGCACTGATTCGCCTGGCAGATCTGATAGAGCCATTCGTGCGACGCGCCGATCCGCCAGAGCGCGCCCTGCACGGCCGGGCCACTCAGCAGCCGCTTGCGGAGCAGCTTCGGGTCCTGCCCCGCTTGCCCGAGCAACTGGTCGAACGCGGCCGACACCTGACGCCCGGCCGGCGATCCGTACTGGTTGCCGTCCGGATCGACCAGATTGAAGAGCTCGGTCTTGTAGACGGAGCTGGCCGGCGTGATGTCGGCCGGCGCGGCGGCCTGCCCCTGCGCCTCGGCCTTGCAACCGAACGCCGCCAGGCACAGCAGCAGCGCACCGGCACGGCGCGCGAGCGGGGCGCGACCCGGACGCATGAACAAGTCAGGACTGCGCTTCATTGCTTTCTTCCTCGTCGCCATCGGCGAACAAATCATCGTTGACCGTATCCAGGTGGTGCGTCCAGTCGCCGTGGCTGACGCTGACCTGCACGTCTTCCGCCTGTTCCGTGAACACGCGCCCCGTCATGCCATCGTCGTCCAGCGTGCCGTAATAGCGCGGCTGATCGCCCACCTTGACGGTGTACGCGGCATTGTCGAGGATCTCGCCGTCCGCCAGCGCGCCCGACAGATCGAAGCGCAGGCTGTATTCGCCGGCGCTTTGCGGCACCGGCATCAGCGGCGCGGGCATGCGCGCCGAATCGGGGCCGGGCACGTCCCAGCTCGCGCCGCGCTCCAGGATCGGGCCGGGCGAACCGTTGACGATCCCGCTGCCGTCGATCCGGATATACGAGCCGCCCGCGCCGATCCAGATTTCCTTGGCGGCCGTGATCACGACCTTGCCGTCGGTACTGCTGATCGTCACGTCCTTGAGCGCGGCGAGCGCCATCTCGTCGCCCTGCGCCTGAATCTCGACCTTGCCCTTGGCCGCGAACAGCTTCATGCCCGCGTTCTGCACGAACAGGCTGATCTTCTCCGTCACGCTGGCGATCAGCGATTTGCCGCTGGCGAGGAACAGGTTGCGGCCGCTGACCAGATTGGTTTCGAGGTCGCTCGACACGTGCACCGACTGCTGCGTCGATACCGCCACGCCCGACGGGCTCGCAAGCAGCATCACCGGCGCGGTGAACGCATTCGCGCCACCGGTGCCGCCGCCCCCCGTGCGCCCGCCCGGCTGCGCGCCCTGCACGCTGCTCTGGGTCGCGTCGGTAAAGCTCTTCAGCGCGGCGTGGCCGTCGGCGAGGCCTTCGGCCTGATGCTTCAGGCTTGCGTTCGACAGCGTCTCCAGCGTCGATTCGGCGTTGATGAGCTGCTGCTGCGCCTCGCGCGCGTCGAGCTGCTGGCTGTTCGCCTGCTTCGGATGGGTGGTGACGTACAGCCCGCGCGCGGCGCGCACCGCGCCGTACGAATCGGTCTTCAGGTCGAAGCCGGAGCCGAGGAACGCGCCACGCGCATTGCCCGTCTGGTCGATCAGGTAGCCGAGATGCAGCAGGCTGTTCGCCGTGCTGCTGAACAATCGCGCGCGGTTCTGCCCGGTCGCGTCGTCCAGCACCATTTCGTTGAAACCCGCGCCCGCGTACTCCTTCGAGCGATAGCCCGACAGGATGCCGTTGCTGTGCCACTGCGGCTGGACCTTGCCGTTGTATACACGATGCAGCACGATCGGGCGGTCGCAATCGCCGCCCACATAGCCGATCAGCACTTCCTCGCCCACCCGCGGCACGTGCACGCTGCCGTAGCCGCCGCCGGTATCCGACTGTGCGACCCGCACCCAGCACGATGCGCTTGCGTCGCCGGGGTTCTGGCGATCCCAGACGAACAGCACCTTGACCCGGTTCAGTTCGTCCGTATACACCTCCTCGCCCGGCGGCCCGACCACGATCGCCGTCTCCAGATGCATCTCCGGCTTGGCGTGCTCGAACGGGCAGCGATACGGCACCGTGGTGCGTTGCGCCTCGACCTCCACGCGATAGAAGCCCGGCGAGCCGTCCGCATGCAGCAGGCCGGAGGCCGCGATCGCAGCCGACGCGGCGCCGAAACGTGCGGCCTTGGCTTGCGCCAGCACGTCCTGCAGGCTGTGCGGGAAACTCGCTTCGTGATCCGAAGCAGGCAGGTTGTTTTCGATGTAGCGGCTCACCTTGATCGCCGCGAACCTGCGCTGGCTGGCGGAATCGCGATCGTGCTCGGGATGGCCGTTCAGCTCGAAACTGCGCCCGGCGTCGATACCGCGCGCCCCGCCCGATGCATGGAAGCGCTTGGCGCGCGATTCCCATTCCTCCAGGTGCACGCGCGACAGCGATTCTCCGCGCGCCTGATCCTGATAGGTGTACGCGCCGGTGTATTCGTAGACCTCGGCCTGCTCGGGCAGGCTGCCCTGGTTGGCCATGGTCGGCAGCGCGGTGGCCTTCGGGTTCGCGACCGACGACGGCGCCTTGTAATCGAACGTGCGCGTGCTGTGCGAGGCGCTTTGCAGCGTGCGCGAGCCGGACCAGTGCGTGAAGCCGTCGGTCTCGCCGCCCGTGGCCGAGCGATGGAAGCGCAGCGGGCCGGACGGCACGGCGTCGAGCGCGTAGATGTCATCGGTCACGACGAACGTGTGCGACTTGCCGTCCGGCGCGTGCCGCCAGAAGCCGAACAGCCCCTCTTCCTCCATCAGCCGGTGCACGAAATTCCAGTCGGTTTCGCTTTGCCGGCAATACGAGCGCGGCGGCAGCGCCCGGCGCAGCGAAAACTGGAATTGGCCGCGCGCCTGCGGATGCGCATTGAATACATCGGCAATCACCGCTTCGGCGCTGCAATCCTGCCAATACCGCAGGTCCTTGCGAAACTTCAGGAAATGCAACCAGGAGGCATAAGCGATTTGATAACTGGACAGGCTGCCGTCGGCGCCGAGCCGGCGCGCGGTATGGATATAACCGTTGATCGGCAGATACGATTGATCGGCCTGTTGAATCCACAGCGTGATCGGCTGGGCAATCAGCGTTTTCAGTTCGATATCGCCGGCGGTCGACACCATATCGAGCGTGACGCTGAAATCGCGGCCCAATTCGGCGTGCGTGACCGCCCGGCGCGGCACCAGCGCATCATCCGGCAACGCCGGAATATCCGTCTTGATCAAGCGGCTCTGCTGAACCACGCCCCCTCGGATTACCCGAGCCAGTTCGCTAGGATTCATTGTTTGCTGTTCGTGTTCTTGTGTATCGCCAACGGCCTGCCCATGCACGCTCGATGCCCCCGACCGCATGGCCCCCGATGCGGCGCGGCCAGATTTTAATTTTATGGAATGCGAATCGTCAATCTTGCGGATAGCGAAATACGTGGAATGGGGATTCGAATGCCGCATCGTTGAAAACCGTAAATTACATTTTTCAATCTTTTTAATTTCAATTGCATAACAGGCCACTCTTAAAATCGCCGGATAATGCAATTATTTCCGATTTTTAATCAAGCTTCGATTATTCGAGGTAATAATTTCAGCCCCTCCCCGGCACAAGATTTCGGCATACCCCACCGAAACGGCATTTCCTGTCGTTTGCCCCGACGATTTCCGCACCCGCTCCGGCTATCGGCTGGCTACCATCGAGACATCGCCGTACCCGTCCCACCCACTTCCCATGAGGCCCCGACCATGTCCAGCTCGCCGCTCATCGACGCCGACCGCCGCCACCTGATCCACCCCGTCATCAACTACCGTGCCCACGAAGCGCGCGGCACCACCGTGCTCGAATCGGGCCACGGCGCCTACCTGCGCGACACCGACGGCAACGAGCTGCTCGACGCGTTCGCAGGCCTCTGGTGCGTGAACGTCGGCTACGGCCAGCAGAGCATCGTCGAGGCCGCGACGCGGCAGATGATGAAGCTGCCCTACGCGACCACGTATTTCCATTTTTCGTCGGAGCCCGCGATCGAACTGGCCGAGAAGCTCGTCTCGCTCGCGCCGGCCTCGCTGCAGCACGTCTACTTCACGCTCGGCGGCTCGGACGCGATCGATTCGGCCGTGCGCTTCATCACGCATTACTACAACGCCACCGGCCGCCCGTCGAAGAAGCAGATGATCGCGCTGGAGCGCGGCTATCACGGCTCGTCGTCGATGGGCGCGGGCCTGACCGCGCTGCCGGCGTTCCATCGCAACTTCGACCTGCCGCTGCCGACCCAGCATCACCTGCCCTCGCCGTACGCGTACCGCAGCGAGCACGGCGCCGACGACGACGCGCTGATCGCCGCGTCGGTGGCCGCGCTCGAAGCGAAGGTGGCCGAACTCGGCGCCGACAACGTGGCCGCGTTCTTCTGCGAGCCGATCCAGGGCTCGGGCGGCGTGATCGTGCCGCCGCGCGGCTGGCTGAAGGCGATGCGCGACGCGTGCCGCCGCCTCGGCATCCTGTTCGTGGCCGACGAGGTGATCACCGGCTTCGGCCGCACCGGCCCGCTGTTCGCCTGTGCCGACGAACAGGTCGAGCCGGACCTGATGACGGTGGCCAAGGGCCTGACCTCGGGCTATGTGCCGATGGGCGCGGTGCTGATGTCGGACGAGGTGTACCAGGGCATCGCGGGCGACGCGGCCGATACGGCAATCGTCGGCCACGGCGCGACGTATTCGGCGCACCCGGTCAGCGCGGCGGTCGCGCTCGAAGTGCTGCGCCTCTATCACGAAGGCGGCCTGCTGGCGAACGCGCAGGCGCAGGCGCCGCGCTTCGCGGCCGGCCTCGACGGCCTGCTCGACCATCCGCTGGTGGGCGATTCGCGCCATCGCGGCCTGCTCGGCGCGCTGGAACTCGTGGCGAACAAAACCACGCGCGCGCGCTTCGATCCGGCGCTGAAGCTGTCCGAGCGCATCGCGGCGTCGGCGTACCGCAACAAGCTGATCTTCCGCGCGTTCGGCGACAACATCCTCGGTTTCGCGCCCGCGCTTTGCTACGGCGAGACCGAATTCGGGCAATTGTTCGAACGCCTGAAGACGACGCTCGACGAGGTGCTGGAAGACCGCGAGGTGCGCGCCGCGCTCGCCTGACGCGGGGCCGCCCGGCGGGGTAGCGCGTGCTAACATCGGCCTGCTTGCGCATGCGGGGCGCCCTTTCGGCGCCCCGCCCGCATTTTCACGGCACACCGCGATGATCCTCCCCGCCCACAGCAAGCTGGACCGTATCGACCTGCGCATCCTCTCGCATCTGCAGAAGAAGGGGCGCATGACCAACGTCGAACTGGCCGAGGCCGTGGATCTCTCCCCCAGCCCTTGCCTCGCGCGCGTCAAGCGCCTGGAAAAAGCCGGCTACATCGCCGGCTACGGCGCGCAGGTTCAGGTCGAAAAGCTCGGCGACGTGCAGATCGTGTTCACCGAGGTCACGCTCGCCGATCACCGCCGCGAGGATTTCGCGAAGTTCGAGGCGGCCATCCGCCCGGTGGACGAGATCGTCGAATGCCATGTGGCGAGCGGCGGCTACGACTATCTGCTGAAGTTCGTCACGCGCAGCGTACATCACTACCAGAGCGTGATCGAGGGGCTGCTCGACCGCGAGATCGGCATCGAGCGCTACTTCAGCTACGTGATCATCCGCACGCCGTTCGTCAAGCACGGCTGGCCGCTCGACGCGCTGTTCGGCGCGCGGCAGGACACGCCGCCGGGCTGAACCGCGCGGCGCACGGCGTGCGCATCGGCACGCAAACCCTCCATCAGGAAACCGGAAGATTGCCGGCCGGCGCGCCGGCACTGAGCCATTCGCGCGGCGTATGGCCGAGCACGCGCTTGAAATGACGGCACAGGTGGCTCTGGTCGAAGAAGCCGACCTCGGCCGCCACCACCGACGGCGACACGCCGCGCCGCAGCAGCCGCTGCGCATGGCGCACGCGCACGATCCGCACGTATTGCTGGGGCGACACGCCGATCTCCATGCTGAAACGCGCCGCGAAACGCGACACGCTGAGGCCGGCGGCTTCGGCCAGATCGGTCAGGCTGATCGGCTCGGCGAAACAGGCATGGATAAAGTCGAGCGCGCGCTGCACGGCGCGCGTCGCGCCGGCCTCGCCCTGTGAAGGCGAGGCGACCTGCGACGCGGCGGGCAACGCGACGGAAGACGCGGCCGGAGAAGCGGCGGACGCGCCCGTGGACGACGCGCCGGGCGGCGCGTCGGGGCGATGACAAGCCGGGGCGGTCTGCATCGCGTGCACCGGCTCAGGCGGCCGGCGCCGATTGCGGGCCGGGCACCATGGGCACGGCAGGCACGACGGGCGACGTTGCGGCAACGGCCTGAGCGGCGGCGCCCTGGCCCGCGAAGCGGCGGATATCGAACGGCTCGATCGGCGTGACGGTCGCGCCGGTGGCGATCAGCTCGGCCATCGTGTCGCCCACGCCGGGCCCAAGCTGGAAGCCGTGCCCGCAGAACCCGAACGCATAGAACAGGCCGCTCGTGGTGCCGCTCGCGCCCATGATCGGCCGGTCGTCGGGCATGTAGCCCTCGACGCCGCTCCAGGTGCGGATGATGTTCAGGCGCTTGAGCGCCGGCGCGACGCGCTGCGCCTCGCGGAACTGCAGCAGCGGGCTGGTCGGCAGCACCTTCGCGCGGCGCGCGTCGAGAAACGCCGGGCCGCGCGCGCAGCCGCCGATCACGATGTTGCCGCGCTTCACCTGCCGGAAATACACGATCTCCTCGAGGCGCGGCGACGACACGCCGATCGCCGGCCCGATCGCATACGGCACCGGCTCGGTCACCGACATCTGCGGGCCGTGCACCGCGATCGGCACCGGCTCGCCGAACTGCGCGCTCAACTGGCTGCCCCACGCGCCGGCCGTGATCAGCAAGGTGCCCGCATGGAAGCTGCGGCCGTCGGCGGCCGTGGCGCGAAAGCCGTTGCCTTCCTTCTCGACCGAGACGATATCGGTGTTCTCGTGGATCTGCGCGCCGAGCCTGGCCGCTGCGCGGCCGAACGCGGGCGCGGCGAGCCGCGGGTTCGCGTGGCCGTCGACCGGCGCGTACGAGCCGGCCAGCACCTCGGGGCCGATGTACGGAAACCGGCGGCGCAGCGCATCGCCGTGCAGCATCTCCAGATCGAGGCCGTAATGCTTCGCGTCGCGCGCATAGGTTTCGAACATGTCGGCCTGCTCGCTGCGGTAGCACACGCGCAGATGGCCCGACATCAGGAATTCGGCGTCGTGCCCGATCAGCTCGGGCAGCCGCAGCCAGATTTCTCTCGACCGGTTCGCCAGCGGCAGTTGCGGCAGGAAACGACCCTGCCGGCGCACGTTGCCGAAGTTGGTGCCGCTCGCCTGCTGGCCGATCAACTGGCGTTCGAGCAGCGTCACGGACAGTCCGCGGCGGCGCAGGAAAAACGCGGAGGACGCGCCCATGAAGCCGCCTCCCACGATCAATACATCGGCATCTTCGCGCTTCACGTCGGTTCCTCCACGCTCACCGTCGCCATCGCGAGCGGCTTGACGGGCGCCTGCCCGCGCAGCCGGCCCACCTGTTCGAGCGGCACGCACGCGGCGGCCGCGATGATTTCGGCGGCCGCATGGCCGCAATAACGGCCCTGGCAGCGGCCCATGCCGACGCGCGACAGCGCCTTCGCACGGTTCGCTTCCTGCGCGCCTTCCTCGCGCGTCACACGGCGCAGCTCGCCGGCCGTGATGCCTTCGCAGCGGCACACGACGGTGTCGTCGGGCACGCTGGCGGCTTGCTTCGCAGGCCAGACGAAGGCCTCGGCCAGCCCCTGGCGGAAGCGGTCCATGCGTTGCTGATCGCGCTTGAGCGCGGCCAGCGCCGTGCTGTCCACCTCGCGGCCGAGGTCGAGCAGGGCTGCATAGGCCGCGAGCCGGCCCGCGTTTTCCGCGCCGTCGGCGCCGAGCACGCGCACGCCGTCGCCGGCCAGATACACGCCCGGCTCGCTGCTGCGGCCCAATTCGTCGATCTGCGGCAGCCATTGGCGCGTGGGCGCGTCGAAGCGGAACGCGCAGCGCGCGAGATCGGCCAGTTGCGTTTCGGGACGCAGGTGATAGCCGATCCCCACCGCATCGCAGTCGATCTGCTCGACCGCGCCGCCCGCCGTCCGGAACCGCACAGCCTGCACGCCATCCTCGGGTGTCCCGACGATCTCGACCGGCTCCACGCCGTTGCGCATCGTCACGTCGGCGCGCTTGAGCGCGCTCACCAGCACCCGGCCCTTGCGCAGCACGTCGAAGCGCGCCAGCAGCTTCGGCAGCGCGCGCAGCCGCGCGCCGGCCGGCGAGGTGTCGAGCACCGCCGCCACCTGCGCGCCGGCCTGCACGTACTGGCTCGCGACCAGATACAGCAGCGGCCCGGTGCCCATGAACACCACCCGCCGCCCGATCGCGCAAGCCTGCGATTTCAGCGCGATCTGCGCCGCGCCGAGCGTGTAGGTGCCCGCGTATTGCCAACCCTTGACCGGAATCAGCCGGTCGGTCGCGCCGGGGCACAGGATCAGCGCGTCGTACGGCAACGCGCTCGCCTGGCCGTCGCGTACCACGTGCACATGGCGATCCCAGATGGTCCAGGCCAGCGTTTGCGGCCGGTAGTCGAGTTGCCCGCGCAGTTGCGAGAACGTGTCGTGCAGGTCCTGCGCGCGCGGCGCTTCGGTGCCGTACAGCTTCGCGTACGGCCGCGTGAAGCCTTCCGGCTGACGCCGGTAGATCTGGCCGCCGTCGCGGCGGCCTTCGTCGATCAGGGTGGGCCGAAGGCCGGCGGCCAGCAGCGTCTGCGCGCAGCGCACGCCTGCCAGCCCGGCCCCGACGATCACGATGCGAGGTTCGCCCATTGCGCCTCCGGCTCGGTAGTCACGATCCGCATCCCCGCCTCGACGACGGTGGTGCACGCACGCAGGCGCTCGCCCGCATCGGTCCAGACCCAGCAATCCTGGCACGCGCCCATCAGGCAATGGCCCGCGCGCGCCTCGCCGCCGAATTCGGAGTGGCGCACCTGGCGCACCGAGCACAGCAGCGCGGTCAGCAGCGTGTCGCCTTCGAGCGCCGCCACCTCCTGCCCGTCGATCGCGATGCGCACGGTGTCGCGGCCGGTCTCGGCCAGCCGCACGAAACGTCCGGTCATGGGTACGTTCATGCCGCGGCCCCTCCCGCATTGGCGTTCGTGCCTTCGCGCTCGGCCGGCGCTTCGACAGACACTTCGGCAGGATTGCCGAGCACATGGCGCAGGAATTCGCGGGTGCGCGCCTCGCGCGGCGAGCCCAGCACCTGTTTGGCGGTGCCCTGCTCGATGATGTGGCCGCCGTGCAGGAAGCACACGCGATCCGCCACCTCGCGCGCGAAGCCCATCTCGTGCGTGACGACCAGCATCGTCATGCCTTCCTTGGCCAGCGTGCGCATCACGTTCAGCACCTCGCCCACCAGTTCCGGATCGAGCGCCGAGGTCGGCTCGTCGAACAGGATCGCCTTGGGCTTCATCGCCAGCGAGCGCGCGATCGCCACGCGCTGCTGCTGGCCGCCCGACAACTGATGCGGGTAGTAATGCAGCTTGTGGCCGAGGCCCACCTTGGTCAGCAGTTCCTCCGCGTTGCGCTGCGCGTCGTGGCGCGGTTCCTTCTTCACATGCAGCGGGCCTTCCATCACGTTTTCGAGCGCCGTGCGGTGCGGGAACAGGTTGAAGCGCTGGAACACCATGCCCACTTGCGTGCGCAACTGGTTGATGTTGCGCGCGCGCTGCTCGACGCGCTCCCCGAGCAGCTTGATCTCGCCCGCATCGTACGATTCGAGCGCGTTGATACAGCGCAGCAGCGTGGATTTTCCGGAGCCGGACGCGCCGATCAGACACACCACCTCGCCCTGCTCCACGTTCAGCGAGATGCCGTTGAGCACGGACACGCTGCCGAAGCTCTTCTGGACGTTGGAAATTTCGATCATCGCAACCTCACTTCTTGGCCTTGTGCTTGCCGAAACGGCGCTCGAGGTACTTCGTCATGCTCATCAACGGCAGGCTCATCAGCAGATAGCCGATCGCCACCAGCGTATACACGGTGATGTTCTGGAACGTCGAGGCGGCGATCAACTGCCCCTGGCGCGTCATCTCGGCCACCGTGATGGTGGAGGCCAGCGACGAATCCTTCAGCATCATCACCAGCGTGTTCGCGTAAGGCGGCAGCGCCACCTTGATCGCCTGGGGCAGGATCACCCGCACCATGGTCTTCACGCGGCCCATGCCGATCGATTGCGCGGCCTCGTACTGGCCCGGATCGACCGACTCGATGCCGGAGCGGATGATCTCGGCCACGTAGGTCGAATAGCCGAAACTGAGCCCGATGATGCTCGCCTGCAGCGCCGACACCTCGATGTGGATGTCCGGCAGAACGAAATAAATATAGAACAGCAGGACGATCATCGGCAGGCCGCGCACCACGTTGATCAACGCGCTGACCGCGGTGACCAGCGCCGGGTAGCGCGACATCTTGAGCAGCGCCCACACGAGGCCCAGGGCGGTGCTGAGCACCAGGCAGCCGATCGTGATGATGATGCTCATCGTGG
>NZ_BAAILN010000069.1:8417-18942 GCF_054589155.1 Burkholderia sp. 3C | reverse complement strand
TCGTTCGCGATTGCTCGCTGTGATTGCGGCGCGCCGCGCGGGCGGGCCGGCTCGGCGCGCGGCGGCCGGGGCCGGGGAACGCCCGCCGTGCCGCGTCCGGTCGTTCAGTGGCGGATCAGCTCGCCAGGTGCCACTTCTTCAGGATCTTGTCGAGCGTGCCGTCGGCCTTCATCTTGGTCAGCGCGTCGTTCACCTTCGCCAGCAGCGCCGTATTGCCCTTCTTCACGCCCACCGCGATGTCGAACTTCTGCATCGGCACGTAATCGTCGTCCACCCGCGTGCCGGCCATCGCGCCCGCGGCTTCCTGCGCCTTCAGGATCGGGTAATCGTTGAAGCCGGCCACGATGCGGCCGATCGCAACGTCGCGCGTCATGTCGGCCGGGCTGTCGTACATCTTCACTTCCTTGAAGATGCCGAGCTTGACGAGCTGGTCGGCGTAATCGGTGCCGGTCGGCGCGCCCACCGTCATGCCCTTCAGGTCCTGGATCGAGCGGTAGTTGGTCTTGTTGGAATCCTTGACGATGATGCCTTCGCCGAACGCCGTGACGGGCTGCGAGAAATCCACCACCTCGGCGCGCTTCGGGGTAGGCGTCATGCCGGCCACGATGATGTCGATCTTGCCCGACACCACCGCCGGAATCAGCGCCGAAAACGGCACCGCCTGGTACGACACGTTGAAGCCCTCGCGCTTGCCGATCTCGCGCACGACTTCCGGCATGATCCCCTCGATCTTCTGCGTCTTGACGTCGAGGTAGGTGGTGGGCGCGCTCGACGGCGGCGAGCCGGCCGTCAGCGTGGGCTGGTCGGCACGGGCGGCGGTAGCGCCGAGCAGCAGCGACAGGGCAACGAAAGCAAGGGTGGTACGCGTCATGGTCTGATTTCCTTCTGGATGTCGAAATATCGGTGCGTCGTCGCCGTCTCGAATGACGGCGCACGGCATCGGTTCAGTGAAGCACGTCCTGCAACCGGTAATACGCGCCGACGAGCGGCAGGAACCACGCGCGCCCGAAATGTCCGGGAATCGCAGGCCAGTCGAGCGTTCGCCACGGGTTGCGCGTGGCGGCGCCGAACATCACGTCGGCCATCACGCGGCCCATGTGCACCGACATCTGCACACCGTGGCCGCTGTAGCCCATCGAATAGAACAAACCCTCATGCTCGCCGGCGCGCGGCAGCCGGTCGGCCGTCATGTCGACCAGGCCGCCCCAGCAGTAATCGATGCGCACGTCCGCGAGCTGCGGGAAATACGCGAGCATGCCGTCGCGCAGGATCTGGCCGCTCTTGGCGTCCGAGCGCGGATTCGACATCGCGAAGCGCGCCCGCCCGCCAAACAGCAGCCGGTCGTCCTGGGTCGGACGGAAGTAGTTGCCGATCTGGCGCGTGGTGACGTACGAGCGGCGCGTCGGCAGCAGCGCGTCCATGCGCGCGCGGCCGAGCGGCTCGGTCACCACGATGAAGCTGCCGACCGGCGCGATGCGGCGGCGGAACCACTGCAGCGGGCCGGACTGCGACGCGCCAGTGGCGATCAGCACGCGGTCCGCGCGCAGCGTGCCGCGCGCGCATTGCAACTCATGGGCATGGCCGCCGAGCGATTTCATGCCCGTCACCGGCGTGTCCTCGAAGATCGACGCGCCGTGCCGCACGGCCGCTTCGGCGAGCCCCGCGCCGAACTTGCCCATGTGCATCTGCACGCCGTTGTTCTGCACCAGGCCGCCGTAGAAACCATCGGAAGCGATCTCGTCACGAATCCGCTCGCGGGAAATCAGCTCGACATCGGCGTCCACCGAGCGGCGCAGCGCGTCGTAGGTCTTCTCCAGCGACGCGAAGTGATGCGGCTTGGCCGCCAGCTTGATCTTGCCGCTGCGGCGCAGGTCGCACGCGATGCCTTCCTGCTCGACGATCTCGGCCACGCTCGCCACCGCATCGGCATAGGCGCGATAGAACTGCGTGGCGCGCTCCACGCCGAGTTTGGCCGACATGCCCGCGAAGTCCTGCGCGATGCCGGTGTTGCACTGGCCGCCGTTGCGCCCCGAGGCCTGCCCCGCCGCGCGCCCCGCTTCCAGCACCGCCACCGACACGCCACGCTTGGCCAGCGCCAGCGCCGCCGACAAGCCGGTGAAACCGCCGCCGACGATCGCCACGTCCACGCGGGCGGGCAGCGCCGCATCGGTGGGCTGCGTGAGGCGCGGCGCGGTATCGAGCCAGTACGAATCGAGCTTCATGGTGTTGCGTTCCGTGGGTGTCGTGGGCAATCGGGGCGAACCGCTCGCGGCTTACAGGCCGAGCTGCTCGGCCAGATGCGGCAGGCTCTTGACTTCGTTGACCTGGTAATACGGCGTCAGCGGTTCGTGGCCGCGATTCACGAACGCCTTGTGCTTGATGCCCATGTCGTAGGCCGTCATCAGGTCGTAGCGGAAGCTCGACGACACGTGCAGCACGTCTTCCGGGTTGCAGTCGAGCTGGTCGAACATGTATTCGAACGCCTTGCGCAGCGGCTTGTACGCCTGCGCCTGCTGCGCCGTGTAGACCTGGTGGAACGGCGCGCCGAGCTTGGCGACGTTGCTGTCGATCTGCTCGTCGGCGGCGTTCGACAGGATCACCAGCTTGTATTTCGACGCAAGGCGCGACAGGCCTTCCGGCACGTCCGGATGCGGGCCCCAGGTCGGCACGGCTTCGTAGATCTTCAGCGCGGTGGCTTCGTCGAACGGCACGCCGGTACGCTCGCAGGTGCGGCGGATCGAATTGATCACCACCTCGCGGTACGGCTTCCATGCGCCGAGGATTTCGTCGAGCCGGTAGCCGCGGAAGAATTCGACGAACTCGTCCATCTTCGCCGGGGAAAGCTGCGCGCCGTAAAGCTGGCGGGCCGTCTCGCCCATCTGGAAACGGGTCAGCGTGCCGTAGCAGTCGAAAGTGATGTACTTCGGCTCGAAATCGATCATGGTCTGCATCCTGTCGTCGTGGCGAACCCGTGGCGGGTTCTGTTCAAAATGAGCGCGGCGGGCGGCGCACGTCGCGCGATCCATCAGGGATACTGATTAAATTCGCGCGGCCCGCGGTTACGGTGAAGCGTGCTGCGGCGCCCCGCGCCGCCGAGCCGGCGGCATGCGGGACACATCGGGTCAGACGGTGTCGAAATCGATCAGCACGCTCTTGTGACGCATGCTCGCTTCCAGCGCCTGCCGGCCCAGGTCCTTGCCGATGCCCGACTGCTTGAAGCCGCCGGTCGGGATGATCATGTCGCCGCTGCGGCCATACCGGTTGATCCACACCGTGCCGGCGGCGATGCGACGCATCGCGCGCAGCGCCTGGCCGATGTCGCGCGTGTGCACGCCGGCCGCCAGGCCGTAGGTCGGGTGACCGGCCAGCGCGATGCCTTCGTCCTCGTCGTCGAAGGTCTGCACCGTCAGCACCGGGCCGAACAGTTCCTCGCGCACCGCTGCCGTCTCGGCCGTCACGTTGGCGAGCAGCGTCGGGCGATGGAACCAGCCGTCTTCCGTGCCTTCGAAGAAGCCGCCGCCGCAGATCAGCTCCGCGCCCTGCCCGCGGCTCTCGTCCACCAGCGCCGCGATCCGGCGCGCCTGGCCGCCGCTGATGATCGGCGAATAACGCGTGGCGGCCGACCACATCGGCCCCGGCGCGATGCCGGCCAGTTCGCGCTGCACCGCCTCGATCAGCGGCTCGGCCAGCCGGCGATGCACGATCAGCCGCGTGCCGGCCACGCAGGCCTGCCCGCCGTTGGCGGTGAAGCCGCGCGCCACGCAGCGCGCCGTGTGCGCGAGGTCGTGCACGTGCTCGAACACCAGTTGCGGGCTCTTGCCGCCGAGTTCCAGCGTGACGGGCTTGGTGCCGTGAAACGCCGCCTCGCTCATGATCGCCGCGCCGGTGCGCGTCGAGCCGGTGAAGCTGATCTTGGCGATGCCCGGGTGGCGCGTGATGGCCGAACCGGTGGTCGCGCCACGGCCGTTCACGACATTGAAGATGCCGGGCGGCATGCCCGCCTCGATCGCCAGTTCGGCGAGGCGCAGCGTGGAGAACGGCGTCATTTCCGAGGGTTTCAGCACCACCGCGTTGCCGGCCGCGAGCGCCGGGCCGCATTTCCACGAGCACATCGACAGCGGGAAATTCCACGGCGTGATCGCGCCGATCACGCCATAGGGCTCGGACGCCACGAAGCCGAGGCTGTCCTGCCGCGTGGCGGCGATGTCGCCGCCGAGCTTGTCGGCCAGTTCCGCGAAGAAGCGAATCGCCTCGGCCGTGAACGGCACGTCCGACGCATACGCCTCGGCCACCGGACGCGTGGAGCTGACGGCCTCCAGTTGCGCGAGCGCCACCGCGTGCTCGTCGATCAGGTGCGCCCAGCGCGTCAGCACGCGGGCACGTTCGCGCGGCGAACGCGTCGCCCAGCCGCTCGTCTTCAGTGCATCGAGCGCGTTCGACACGGCCTCGTCGACGGTGGCCGCGCTCGCGTCCGGAACATGGCCGAGCAGGCGTCCGTCGGACGGACGATGCACCGCGATCGGTTCTTCATCGGTGTGACGATGGACGCCGCCGATGAAGTGCCCCTGCGGCAGCGCAATGGCGGACGGATCGAAATCCAGTGACGGAGTAGTCATGCTCGGCCTGTTCGAGAAACATGGAGTGGTTTCCGCCTCAGCGGCAGAATGAACAACCACGCGATGAAGTTCATTATAGTGAACGACCGATGTTTTCCTAGTGATCAAAAATAATTCTGCAAAAAACTTCCGGGCCTGGTTTGCCACGCGAGAAACGGGCCAGGCCGGTGCCGCGCCGCGGCCTTTTATAGGGGGTTGCGCGCGCCATGCAGCGTGCATGGATGCGCTTGAAGCACACGCCGCCGAGCTGCAAGCATGGCGCGCTACTGAACGCGGGCGCAGCAAAAATGAAACCGAAATGAACCGGACATCACGCGGAAATGAAGCGAACGCCACATAGCGTGCCGAAGCACGCCGAGCGCTCAGGGTAAAAACGGAGAGGAAAAAGGCAGGAGGACGAAGCGGTGAAGCGGCGCGGCGCGCGCGATACGCGCGCCGGCGACAGGGAACGGCAGACGGGAAATCAGAGGTGAATCACGGGCGGGCGCGTGTTCATCACCCACAGCAACCTGGCGGGCTTGCTGCTTTCGTTGCGCACGCTGTGCGGCACGGTGCTCTTGAACTGGAAGCTGTCGCCCTCGTTGAGCAGGCAGCGCTGGTCGCCCACGTTGAGCACGACCGAACCTTCCATCACCATCCCGCACTTCTCGCCCACGCCCACCAGCACTTCTTCCGAGCCGGCGCCGGCCGGCAGCATGATGAACATCATCTGCAGATCGTGATCGCCGTGCGGCGACAGCAACTCCTTCTGCATATGGTTCTTGCCGACCTCGAAATGCGGGCGGTCGGCCGCGCGGCGCACGAAATCGGCGGTGGCCGGATCGATCAGCGCGTTGTCTTCTTCCAGCAGCGCGCTGAGCGGCACGTCGAGCGCAATGCGCAGGCGCTCGAGAATCCGCACCGACGGGTTCGCCTTGTTGCGTTCGACCTGGCTCACGGTGCCGACCGACACGCCGGCGCGCAGCGCGAGTTCGTTGACGGACAGGCCGCGCGCATTGCGCAGCGCGCGCAGCCGCGAGCCGACATCCGCCTGGCTCGCGGGCGCCTCGACCTTCTTCTTGGACTGGGTTCGCATGGGATTCCTGTTGAATTCGGTGCCGGGCGCTCGAAGCCGGTTCATGCTCCACCGGTTCGGCACGGTTTCGGTGCGGGACCGGCGGCTTCGCGCCCTGTGCGCCGCCCTGGTAGCGCGCACGACAGCCATCATTATATTGAAACTTTTTTGAATGCGATGAACAATCAAAAAAGCCGCAACGTCGCGCGCCACGCGTTCGCAAGTCAGGAAGATCGTCCTATGAAGCGTCCGGGGCGCGTGCGACAGTCGAATCTGAACATGTCGTCCATCAGGAGTCCGCTGTGTCCGAAACCGCCGTCAAGCCCGAACTTCACTACCGCCGCTTCACCGCCGAGGACGTCGCCGCCGCGCACGGCCTGTCGGTGGCCGTGCGCTGGCCGCATCGCCCCGAGGATTGGCGCTTCGCCGCCGAAGCGGGCGGCGGCTTCGTCGCCGTCGAGGGCGACGCCGTGATCGGCACCGCGCTTTACTGGACGTTCGGCGCGGACCGCGCCTCGCTCGGCATGGTGATCGTCTCGCCCGATCAGCAAGGGCGCGGCATCGGCCGCAAGCTGATGGAACTCGTGCTGGACGCGCTCGGCGATCGCGTGACGTTTCTGCACGCCACGCCCGCCGGCCAACCGCTCTATGAAAAGCTCGGCTTCGCCGTGTGCGGCGCGCTCACGCAACATCAGGGCACCGTGGCCGCCGCGCCGGCCGTCGAGCTGCCGGCCGGCGACACGCTGCGCGCGGCCACCCCGGGCGACCTGCCGGCGCTGATCGAGCTGGCCTCGCGCGGCTGCGGGCTCGACCGCAGCGCCACGCTGCCCGCCCTGCTCGAAGTCGCGCAGGCGGTGGTGCTCGAACACGACGGCGCGATCGCCGGCTTCGCGATCGCGCGCCGCTTCGGCCGCGGCTTCGCGATCGGCCCGGTGGTGTGCGCGCCGTCGGACGATCACGCGCGCGCCAAGGCACTGGTGGCCTGCTGGCTCGCGCGGCATGTCGGCGATTTCGTGCGCATCGACGTGCCCGCCGGCGCCGGCATCGAGGCCTGGCTGCCGAGCGTCGGCCTGGTGCCGGTGGATACGGTCGTCAAGATGGTGCGCAACGCGCCGGCCGCCGAACACAGCGGCGAGCCCGATGCCGCGTGGCGCGCCTACGGCATCATCAACCAGGCGATGGCCTGAGCCGCGATGAGCGTTCTCTACAAGGCCGATCCGGTTCGCGGCGCGCAATGGGCCGAACTGTTCGCGCAACGCGCGCCCGAGGTGCCGTTCCGCGTCTGGCCCGACCTCGGCGATCCGGCCGCAATCCGCTACCTGGTGGCCTGGCAGCCCGGCGATCTCGCGCACACGCTGCCGAACCTCGAAGCGGTGTTCTCGGTGGGCGCGGGCGTCGATCAGCTCGATCTGGCGAGCCTGCCCGCGCATCTGCCGGTGGTGCGCATGATCGAGCCGGGCATCGTCGAGGGCATGGTCGAATACGTGAGCGAGGCGGTGCTCGCGATCCATCGCGACCTGTTCGACTACGCGCTCGCGCAGCAGGCCCGCGAGTGGAAGCCGCTGCCGCTGGTGCCGGCCCGCGAGCGCCGCGTCGGCGTGCTCGGGCTCGGCCAGCTCGGCACGGCGGTGCTCGAGCGGCTGCGCCTGTTCGGTTTCGATTGCGCCGGCTGGAGCCGTTCGCCGCGCACGCTCGACGGCGTAACCTGCTTTGCCGGCGAGGGCACGCTCGATGCGTTCCTGGCCCGCACCGACATCCTCGTCTGCCTGCTGCCGCTCACGCCCGACACGCGCGGGCTGCTGTCGCGCCGCGTGTTCGACGCGCTGCCGCGCGGCGCGTCGCTGGTGCACGTGGGGCGCGGCCCGCAACTCGACAGCGATGCGCTGCTCGCGGCGCTGGCCGATGGCCGCTTGCGCAACGCCGTGCTCGACGTGACCGACCCGGAGCCGCTGCCGCCCGAGCACCCGCTGTGGGCCACGCCGCGCGTGCGGATCACGCCGCACATCGCCAGCGCCACGCGGCCCGACACGGCCGTGAGCAGCCTGCTCGACAACCTGCGCCGCCATCGCGCGGGCGAGCCGATGATCGGCCTGATCGACCGCAGCCGCGGCTACTAGGCCGGCCACTTTCAGGCATCCTCACCATGACGCATTCACCCGCCCCACCCTGGAACCTCGCCGCATGAGCATCGACGCCTATCCGATCGAAGTCGCCTTCCCCGACCTCACCGCCCACGCCGAGGGCAATACCGGCATCGCCTACGTCCACAGCTTCGATTCCGGCGTGGCCGGCCCGCACGTGATGGTCAACGCGCTGACGCACGGCAACGAGGTGTGCGGCGCGATCGTCGTCGATGCGCTGCTGCGCGCCGGGTTGCGCCCGCGCCGTGGCCGCCTGACGCTGGCGTTCGCGAACATCGACGCCTACGCGCGCTTCGACCCCGCGCAGCCCGACCGCGCGCGCTTCGTCGACCAGGATTTCAACCGCGTGTGGACCGCCGCCACGCTCGACGACACGACCCGCCGCTCGGTCGAACTCGATCGCGCCCGCGCGATGCGGCCCGTGATCGACACCGTCGACCTGCTGCTCGACCTCCATTCGATGCACGAGAAAAGCGCCCCGCTGATCGTGGCGGGGCCGCTCGACAAGGGCATCGCGCTGTCGGCGCAAGTGGGCGCGCCGGCCACCGTGATCTGCGACGAGGGCCACCCCGAAGGCCGCCGCATGCGCGATTACGCCGGCTTCGGCGACCCGGCCAGCGCCCGCAACGCCCTGCTGATCGAATGCGGCCAGCACTGGGAAGCGCGCGCCGTGGATGTCGCGCAGGACAGCACCGCGCGCTTCCTGCTGAACGCCGGCACGATCGACGCCGCCGATCTGCCGGACGGCTGGCTGCTGCCGCTGCCCGCGCAGATGACGGTGGTGCGCGTGACCGAGCCGGTGGTGGCGAGCAGCATGGATTTCCGCTTCGCCGGCCCCTACACAGGGCTCGAAACCTTCGACACGGCCGGCGCGACGATCGGCTGGTCGAACGGCGAACCGGTTCGCACGCCTTACGACGACTGCATGCTGGTGATGCCGTCGCTGCGCCAGCTCCGGCCCGGCGTGACCGTGGTGCGGCTCGGCCGCATCGAACAACGCTTCGACCATTCGCAACGCCAACAGGAACATCTTTCGTGAAAGTCCAGCAGATCAAGCAGGCCGTGCAGGCCACCGGGTTCGAGGATTGGGGCACCGCCGGGCTGCCCGGCACCGAGCCGGTGCGCGTCAGCGGCCGTCAGGTGGTGATTCCCGGCGCGGAGCCGATCGACACCGGCGTGTTCGAGTGCACGCCCGGCACCTATCGCCGTTCCGTCAAGCAGGCCGAAGTGATGCACTTCCTGGCCGGCTCGGGCAGCTTCACGCCCGACGGCGAGGACACCATCCGCTTCGAGGGCGGCGACACGCTGTTCTTCGAGGCCAATACGGAAGGCTTGTGGCAGGTCGAGCAGACCATGCGCAAGATCTATGTGATTTTTTGAGTGACGCGGGCCGCCTTGGCGTGGCCCTTCTTGCCCTTGCAGGACTCACGGCGGCTCGGCGGCCGCCCTGCCGCCGCCCGCGCGCCCGCGCGCTCAGGCGCCGGTCGGCCGGTGCAGCTTCACGCGGTTGCGTCCGCCGCGCTTGGCGGCATAGAGCGCCTGATCGGCGTGCGCCAGCAGCCGGCGCGCCGCGTCGGCCGCGCTGGCCGGATCGCTTTCCACCGCCTGCGCCGCATCCAGTTCCCCCACCGCCACGCCGATCGACACCGACAGCGTCAGTATCCGCTCCGGCGGTTCGGCCGCCTCCAGCGCCTCCGCCACCGACAGCACGGCCACCGCCGCGCGCACGCGCTCGGCCACCGTGGCCGCCAGCATCGCGTCGCCGCGCACCAGCACCACGAATTCCTCGCCGCCGTAACGGGCCACCGTATCGCTGTAGCGCACGGTGCTCCGGATGCACGCGCCGATCGCGGCCAGCACGCGGTCGCCAACGGCATGGCCGTAGGTGTCGTTGATCTGCTTGAAGTGGTCGACGTCGATGAACAGGCAGGCCATCGGCGAGCGCGATTCGGCCGAGTGCTGGATCTCGTCGTGGATGCGGCTGTCGAAATAGCGGCGGTTCGGCAGGTTGGTCAGCGTGTCGGTCATGCCGTAGCGCGCCACCTGCTCGCGGTGCGCGACGTTGACCACGCCGGCGCTCACGTACGACGCGAAACGCTCGATCAGGTCGGTCGCCTTGCCGGCCGTGAAGCGGGCCGGGTCGCGGCTGCCCAGGCACAGGTAACCGTTGATGCCGTGCTCCTGGTGCAGCGGCAGCACCGCGACGCTCGCCGGCACCTCGGTGTCGTCGTAGAACGCCGTGAGCGCCGCCGCCCCGAGCGCCGCCCCGGCGCCGAGCCACGGCTGGCCGGCCTCGCCCGGAATCGCGTCGCCCAGCTCGACCAGGCGGCCGCGATGCAGCACGCGCCCGTCCGGCCGGGCGGCGCGCGACACCGATTCGAGCATCTCGTGGATCAGCGAGATGTCGTCGTTGAGCCACAGCGTGACGAACGGCAGGTCGAACGCCTGGGCCAGCTCGCGCACCAGCGTGTCGTAGAAGGCGGTGAAATCCGGGGCACTGACCAGACGCAGTTCGATTTGCTGGAAGCGTTGCAGTACCCGCTCGTTATGGCGAACGGTGTCGAGCAGGGCATGCAGACGGCTTACGGTCGAAGGGTCTTCGGTCACAGGCAGGATCAAATCGAGTGGGCCTTCTCCATATCGGCAACTTTTCGATTTTCTTGATGGGGAAATGGTGGAGGAAAACATCGGTGGCGCAACCCGGCATTGTGTGG
>NZ_BAAILN010000069.1:0-8317 GCF_054589155.1 Burkholderia sp. 3C | reverse complement strand
AGCGGGGCACCGCGCTCGGGACGGCGCCGGCCCGAGCGCGCGATCACGCCCGCGTCATCAGAGCTGCGCCGTGACTTGAAAGCCCACCGTCACGCGTGCCGTGGGAAACCCGGAAGGCTTGTAGATCGGCGTGCCGGCGAACAGGTCGTAACCGCAGGCACCCAATCGCGTCGCAATGCTGCCCTTCACGCCGATCACCGCGCCTGCCAGTTGCGTGCCGACCAGCGCGATCGGCTGCGCGCCCCACACGCGGCCGTAGTCGATGCCCGCATAGATCGCCTGCCCGGTCCGGGCGATCGACGCCTGCAGTTCGTTGCGCCAGAAAAAGCCACGGGAAGCGGCCAGCATCGTCTCCCCGTCGAATCCGCGTACGGTATAGCGGCTGCCGATCGTCAGGTCGTCGATGTAGTACAGCGAACTGCCGGTGTACTGGCCATGGAACGTCGTCACGTAGCGCAACGGCTGCTGCGCGATCGCGAACGGCACCGACAGGTTCGCATCGAGCACCGCCATCTTGTAGCGATAGGTCGGGCCGCCGTCGGCTGCCAGGCTGTCGTCCTGCGCGCCGAACGCGCCGATGCCCTGCCGATACGCCAGCGTTCCGTCGAACTGCGCGTTGCCGAAATAGTGGCGATCGGTCAGGCCGAACTCGACGAACGTGTTGTTGCGGCGCTGCTGCGGAATTTCGGTGTCCTCGATGAAGCTTTGCCCGAAGCGGCGCGACAAGCGGAACTGTGCACCGAGCATGTTGTTCCGGCTGCGTAACAGCACGCGGTTCAGCTTGAGATCGATCGTCTTCGAATTGCCGCTCGCGACGAACGTCTGGTTCACGCCGGCGATCTGCTGGTAGTACGTGTTGGTGTACGCCGACAGCGTTGCCGTCCAGTAACCCCACGGGATCGAGTAGAAGCCGTTCCAGCCATGCGAGCCGAGGCGCTTGTCGCCGAATTCGAGATCCTGGCTCGCGCCGATATTGAAGATGTCGTTCAGGCCGAGCGGGTTGTCGATGCCGAGCGCAAGGTTGCCTTGCAGGCGCCCCGTCGCGCGCGTGCCGGCGTTATCGATCGAGGCGACGACCGTCCACGGTTTGCCGCGCTTCACGTCGAGCACGACGTCGCTTTCGCCCGGTACGTCGGCAGGTGCGATCTGCATCGATACCGCCTGGCTCGATACGCGCTTCATTTGTTCGACGCCCTGCTCGACGTCACGCAGGTTCAGCAGTTCGCCGTCGCCTGTCGGGAACGCGGTTTTCCAGGTGCCGCGCTGTTTGTCGTTGGTGAAGCGGATGTGGCGGATCACGCCGGGGATCAGCGAGAGCTTGAGCGTGCCGGTCGACAGATCCTGTGCGGGCAGCAGCACGCGTGTCGTGACGTAGCCGCGCGCGAGGATGGCTTGCGACAGGCCACTGACGAGCATGTCGAGGCCCTGCTTTCCGACGCATTGGCCGGTGTAGTGCTCAAGCCATTCGCGCACGAAGGCAAAGCGGTCCATCGGCAATACCGACGCGCCTTGCGCTTTCACGGCAGCGGGCAGCGCATCGGGGACGTCGAGCGTGAAGCGCTCGATGCGGAAACAGGGCGTTTCGGAAGGCAGCGTCGGATAGGCGGCGCTTGCCGTTACGCCCGAACGTACGCCGGGTGCGGAGACGGCCCGTTCGCGTTCGCGGGTTTCTTCCTGTTGTCGGGTTTGCTGGTCATTGCCCGGGATGATCGTGTTTTGCGGGATTCTCTGTGCTGATACGTTCACTGCCACTGTCAGCAGCAGGGCCGCAATGCCCATCCCGCGTCGGTTGATACTCATGGATGTTGTTCTTATCGATTGGGTTGGTTGATTTATGGAATGCAGCGGTCCAGGGCGACTCGCAAAGCAACGCCGATTTCGGCTTCTGGCGAATCGGACGGGAGGACGACTTTTGTGTTGTCGCCCAACCCATCCCACGCTGCGAGCTTGTCGTGGCGGCTTGGATCGAGCGTCAGGACACCGTCAACGACTTTTGCGTGGCACAGGATCATTTTTTTGAATAGCGCTTGCTTGGTTTTGTACCCGAACCGGGCAAGAAGGCTATCCGCCCATTTTTATAGTTTTCTCCGACCAGTCGGAAATCGAAAAAGAGTGGATTTTCTTCACGATGCTGTGGGGTGATGAAACGGCTTGCCAGCAGCGCGTCGTTAAGACAACGGCCGAGCGCTTCGTCGTCGGCAGCTGTGTCTAGAAAATGCATGCTGCCATCCGGATCTGCGATTGAAACGCGGTGTCCTGATTGCGTTTCAATGAGAATGAAATCTGGATTTCGATATATGGCCGCGCGTTGCCAAGGATTCACTTCGCTCAATTCGGCTCCTTTTTACTGTTCCTGCAAGAATCGTGACGATGGGGCTGTCAGCGTACTGGATAGTTCGATTGAGTTGTTACGGCTGCGGTGGGGTTTTTTGATCTAGTCTTGGGTTTGGGGTTTTTGTGACTGAGTGTGTATAAACGTCTTCAGTTTCTTTTCTCTCCGTTGAGCACATTTCGCATGGTTGTTGTTTTGTGTCGCAAAGTCGCTGTTGCCGTCGCCGTTGGCTTTCGACATCGCAGCTGAAACGTCGAACCCGCCCGTGCCGACCGACACGCCCACGCTCGCGCTCTTTGATTCGTTCGTAGTCCGTGTCGAATCGGTGTCGGTCGTATTGACGATAAGGGCTTCGATCGACATCAACGCATCTCAGACGAAAACTCGGCTAACATCGGGTTTATCATGACGGCGAGTTGTCTTGATCGTCATCCTTTACTTCATAACTCTTGCGAGCTTTCTTATAGCTGTTGTCGAAAGGCTTGATTTTTAGCAAACGAGCACGGCCACTCAAACCACCAATAGCCATAAGTAAAAATCCGAGCAGCGCAAGAAAAATACTCCCAATCGAAGGAGGCATATATTTTAATGTCACACACGACATTCCCACGCCAATCACAATTAAAGCAGTACATACCCACCCACTCAGATTTCCATCATCTAAAAATTTCATTTATCCTCCGATTTATCAACAACACGATCCCAATAATAATTAACGAAGTCTTGAAATGCCGAACCCGCCCGTGCCGACCGACACGCCCACGCTCGCGCTCTTCGATTCGCTCGTAGTCCGTGTCGAATTGGTATCCGTTGTATTGGCGACATCGATCTGGTTGTATGCAGCCAAAATCAAATTCTGCGCATTCACACTCGAACCGGTAATGGTCACGTCTCTGCTGCCCCGCGCGTCATTTCCGGTTTTGTCTCCCAATCAATTATTTGAACCATGGTCCGAATATCTTCGGATCGTCGCTCAATATCCCAGCATTGCGCAACGACTTCGGCAAGTACTTCACAAACACGAACAACAGTACAAGAAATACCGGCAACCCAATTCCAAATATAGAAACACCATCATTCCATCCAAGCAGATTTCTACATACACCAATGGCAATAACGGCGTAAAACCCAGAAGCTGCAATCGATACCCCGCCAATGACCCCAATAATCTGACTAATTGCGTACAAACGCCTCCAATTCACTTTTTCCCTCCGATATCACGGATATCATTTATAACAGTCACTCCCTTCGAACCCACGCCAAACAACAGAATACCTTGCGTCGTTCCGTAAGGTGCCACTTGGTTAGTGAACGGGATCAATTTATTTTTATTAATACGTGGCACGGTTACGCCGAACATTGAACCCGAACGGTTTAGACCATCTGAAATCCCCATCTTTAGAGGAACTGGCACGTAAAAAGCACCAATCGCAGCGGCAAGATTCAATCCGTCATATGCGACGCTCCCCCATCCAGAAGGCAATATCTGATTGAATCCATAACGCAATGGATTCAATCCTGGAGAATCGTTGCCGTTGTAGCGGTTATACAACCCATCGGCCCCTTCGGACATACCACTTAGACCGAATGACAAAATCGGTAGACCCACGGCACACCCTAAGCCACTTGTACAGAACCCAGCCCCTGCCTTCGCCGTCACGCCCGCGACAACCACCTTAACCCCATCCTTCGCCACCCCAACCGGATCATTCTTCACCGCATCACCAACCTTCTGCCACGGGGTGTAATCGAACAACCCCGCTTCCTTCTGCCGACTTACCCATTCCAGTTCTTGTTGCAACTGCCCGACCTCAATCTCACTCACGAATCTCTTGTTACGCTCATCGCTGCCAGCCGGATACTCTGCCCAACACTTCACCGCGTAGCACGCCGCACGCGTCAGCTTCTCCTCCTCCGCCCTGTCCTTGCCTGCTTTCTCGGCAATCACTTTCTTTTCATTGTCATGAAGTAGCCGATTAAACCGATCAACGTTGTACCCAGAGAACGCCCCCGATTCCCCACCTACAGCCGCACCGGCCCCCGTCGCAAACGCATTCGCCACAATATTTCCCAACGCCTGATTCATATCGGCGTTACCCGTCGGATCACTACCCGCGATTGCGCTACTCAGTTCATTCAGCTTGCCCGATGCGATCGACGCAATCGCCGCACCAGCTGCCCCACCGACCGCATTTCCACCCGCCATTCCCGCCATCAACGCCGCGCCCGTGCCCTGCATCAGCGCCCGATTTGCTCCGCCTTCCTTCCACGCATCGACACCTGCCTGATCTCCATTCGCCGCGGCGTCCTTCTTCATCTTGTCCGCGTAGTCCCCGATTCGGCGCGACACCGCTTCGCCTGCCGCACTCGCAGCCGCCATCATGTCCGCCTGATTGCTCAACAGGTTCTGCATGTCGGGGAGTTTGTCGATCGTGCCGTTCGTATCCGTCGTCTCACGATTCAAGCTCTCCACGTCCTGCTTCTGGTTCGACGAGTCCGTGATCGTGACCGTCCCCGCACTGACGCCGATTTTCGTTGTCGCGCCGTCGCTGCCGGTTTCGCTCTGGCCAAGCATCGGCGACACACCGCCGGCATTCTTTCCCGACGTGCTGCTGTGCGTGCTGTAGTTCATCCCGCCATCACCGGTCGTTGCGCCCGCGCTGAAGCCGCTCGATTTCGCGTCGTAGTGCGACCGATTCTGCATGTCCGCGAAAGACAATGAACCTGTCGTCAACGTGTTCTTCGATGCATCGGCATTTCTCGCGGCATAATAATTCAAAGTAGAATTTTTATTACCTCAATAGTTTCTCAAATACAGCACCCCCTATCACTAGCGCGACTACACCGACAAATATCCAGTAAATAATCTTTTGCCTTTTGCTCATGCGCGCCCACTGTTCGGGCGTTGGCCCTCCGCCAGCCGCCATACCAACCTCCCTTAATTTTTACCCACAGATTCAGAATGCCCCCAAGGCATTACTCCAATCGATTTTCCACCAAGTGAGCCAAATCCAACTTCAATGGCAGTATCCCCACCATAAGCATGAGAAATCGCAGCGAACACACTAAGAGTCGCTAACACAAGTCATCCACGAATCTCGAGCAGATGACGGCGGCAGCCAGGACAAGCAGAGCGGCATGAATATCGAGGCGCCGTTCGAAACGAATTCGTAGCTTGCCGAATCCGGCAAACCAGGCATGCGTACGCTCGACGACCCAACGATGCCGCCCCAGCCGTTCGCTGCTTTCGATACCGCGCCGGGCGATACGAGCCTTGATGCCGCGCTGTCTCAGATAACGCCGGCAACGCGCGAAGTCACACCCTTTATCAGCATGCAGTTTGCTCGGACGCTTGCGTGGCTGACCGTTCAGGCCCGGTACCGCAGGAATGGCATCAAGCGTGGACTCGAATGCCATAGAATCGTGTCGGTTCGCTCCCGTGATCGTGACAGCCAGCGGGATGCCGCGTGCATCTACGACGATGTGTCGTTTCGATCCGAGCTTGCCGCGGTCCGTCGGATTGGGGCCGGTCTCCTGGCCCCCCGGGGCTGGAGACGCTGGCTCCATCGAGGCTCGCGCGCTCCCAATCGATCTGGTCGTGTTCACGCAGCCGACGCAGCATCGCCAGATGCAGTCGATGCCATATGCCGGCAGCTTGCCAATCTCGTAGACGTCGCCAGCACGTCATGCCGCTGCCGAAGCCCAGCTCCTGCAGCAGGTCTTCCCACGGAATACCCGTCTGCAGGACATACAGAATGCCGTTCAGTGCTGCTCGATCATCGACCGTCCGCCGCCGTCCGCCCTTGAGCGATGGCGTGAACTCCGGAATCAGCGGTTCCAGTGCCACCCACAATTCGTTGCTGATTTTGCGTCTTGCCATGCCGCAGACGATACGACGTTCGCAGCTTCACGTTCAGGTTGTGTTAGCGACTCTTAATCCGTATTCGACGGAAAACTGTCCGCCATACGCATGACCAACCCCACCACCGGCACCAACGACAGGGAATCCAGGAACAGGTACAAACAATGATGCGTTCGCACCGCCACCTGCCAAGTACGAGCTAGTATTCTCTGCACCGCTTCCACCAAGAATACGTCCAAGTGTCACGAAAATCCCTGGCTTCAAAGAATATGTAGGAATGGGCTTACCAAGCGCCCAACTCCCGACCATATCGCCATTGTGTAGATTGATTACAAATCCTCCTGAAGCAATATATATGTTGCCTTGGATCGATACATAGTCTGGAAGCATTGCCGCAAGTGCAAGTTGCGCGTTCCCTCTTTGCGCCTGGATCGCCGCCTGCAATACAGTATCGCTACACTGTGCACCTGCAGGACACACCTGCGTAACAAAATTCTTCTTTATCGCAAAATCAGTTTCCTCCTGACCTTGCCGATTAAACCGATCAACGTTGTACCCAGAGAACGCCTCAGATTCTCCACCCGCCACCGCACCCGCTCCGTCGCAAAGGCATTCGCCACGATATTGCCCAACGCCTGATTTATATCGCTGTTGCCGATCGGATACGATGACGCAATTGCGCTAATCAATTCATTAAAATTTCAGAATTTTAACTTTAATGTTTCAGCGCCATGCCAAGTTTATTTATTAGCAATTTAACTTATCATTTTTTCAATGACTAAATAGCCAACGAACGCCATAGCCGCGCCAACGAAAAGCCAATAAATAATCTTTTCCTTTTTACTCATTCGTTTCCATTGATCAGGTGATGGTCCTCCACCTACTGCTGGCATCGTTCCTCCTTATTTGTTTCCGACCGGCATTGAGTGATTCCAAGGCACAATTCCAAATGACGACCCTCCTGGTGATCCAACTCCAATTTCAATCGCTGTGGAACCCCCGTATGCATGTGTTACTGCGCCAACGACGTTAAATCGCCAAGGTGTTGGTATAGAAACAAAGGCCTGATTGCCATCTCCGTTAAGGAACGCATTGGTCGCGTCCGCCCCTCGTGCTCCCCAGATCCAACCCAGCGTAGCGCCTCCACCTGGCAACCACGAGATAGCCGAGGGATTACTTTGTCCAACTCCGACTGCCAAATATTTGGTTCCATCATCGAGATTGACTACCCCACCGGCAGAACCCGACAGCACACCGAAGTTCAGCGTAACGTAATTCGGAGATATCAGCCCCGACGCCTCCTGCGCCAAGTCGCCCTGTGCCTGAATCGCTGCAATCAGCGTCGCATCACTACACTGTGCTCCGGCCCCACATACTTGGGAGACCAAATCCTTCGGCTTTTTGCCTCCACCCACGTTATCGTGCGCGGAACGATTGTACAAATCGACACTCGACGCCTCCGCCGCCCCTGCATTCGCCCCTACAGCCGCACCCATCCCCGTCGCCAACGCATTAGCCACAATATTTCCCAATGCCTGATTCATATCGGCGTTACCAGTCGGATCACTACCCGCGATCGCGCTACTCAATTCATTCAACTTGCCCGAAGCGATCGACGCAATCGCCGCACCGGCTGCCCCACCTACCGCATTTCCGCCCGCTATTCCCGTCATCAGCGCCGCGCCCGCGCCCTGCATCAGCGCCCGATTCGCCCCGCCTTCCTTCCACGCATCAACGCCTGCCTGATCGCCATTCGCAGCAGCGTCCTTCTTCATCTTGTCCGCGTAGTCCCCGATTCGGCGCGACACCGCTTCGCCTGCCGCACTCGCAGCCGCCATCATGTCCGCTTGATTGCTCAACAGGTTCTGCATGTCCGGAAGTTTGCCGACGGTGGCGTTCGCATCCGTCGTGTCGCGATTCAAGCTCGCCACATCCTGCTTCTGTTTCGCCGAATCCGTGATCGTGACCGTCCCCGCACTGATGCCGCTTTTCGTTGTCGCACTATCGCTGCCGGTTTCGCTCTGGCCAAGCATCGGCGACACACCGCCGGCATTCTTTCCCGACGTACTGCCGTGCGTGCTGTAGTTCATCCCGCCATCACCGGTTGTCCCACCCGCGCTGAA
>NZ_BAAILN010000068.1:0-33983 GCF_054589155.1 Burkholderia sp. 3C | reverse complement strand
CGTGTGCCGTGTGCCGTGTGCCGTGTGCCGTGTGCCGTGTGCCGTGTGCCGTGTGCCGTGTGCCGTGTGCCGTGTGCCGTGTGCCGTGTGCCGTAACGGACGGCGGCCGGCCCAGCCGGCCGGTAACGCACCGCGAATCAGACCACCTCGCCCTCCGGCTGCGCGCCGCGCTCACGTTCGCGGCTTTGCGTACGCCATTGCGCCGGGGTCAGCCCGGTTTGCCGTTTGAAGACGCGCTGGAACGCCGCGTCCGACTGATAGCCGACGCGCTCGCCGATCTCCGCCACGGCCATGGTGCCCTCGGCCAGCATGCGTCCCGCCATCGTCATGCGGATCTCGGTCAGCAGGTCGCTGGCCGAACGGCCGATCGCCTCGTCGAAATGACGCGCGAAGGTGGCACGCGACATATGACAAAGCGCCGCCAGCTCAGGCAGCGACCACGGATGCTCGGGCGCGTCGAACATCGCCGACAGCGCCGGCTGCAGGCGCGGGCGCGCCGCCAGCGCCAGCAACCCGCGCGGCGGCTCGCCCGATTCGCTTGCAAAACGCATCGCCAGCGCGAACAGCGCGCCCGACAGGTGATTGACGAGCGCCATGCTGCCGGGGCCGAGTTCGTTCGCCTCCTCGCGCATCAGCTCGACGAGCCGCGTCAGCCGGTTGCCCGCCGGCGCGTCGCCCGCCTCGTTCGACCCGTTCGCCGTGCGGATCAGCAAGCGGCCCGGCAGATGATCGCGGATCAACTGGCGCGGCATGGCGGGCAGCAGGAAGCGGCCGCAAAGCACGTCGGCCGGCGCGCCGCCGCCCTGGTTCGACACCAGCTCGAAACCGGCGACGAACTGTTTCGTCGATGGGATCGACTGCGCGCCGCTGCCGTCGTGCAGCACGTGCTCCACCCCCGACGGCAGCATCAGGATATCGCCGGGCCGCATCGTCAGCGGCGGGCCGGCGCCATCCTCGAACAGCGCCTCGCCGCTCAACAGCACGTGATAGTGGATTTCGCGCGCGGTGCCCTCCGCTCCTTCGATGCGCCACGGCGCACCGAGATGACAGCGCGCGTCGAGTTGCCCGCTGACGGGCATCAGGTCCAGCAGGCGACTCAGCAGATCCATCGGGGAGGTCCGGTTGAGGTGGATGAGGTTGCTTTGTTCGTCGCATTAAATGAGACGAATGGGCATATCTTATCGAAATAATATCACTAAACACCTCATTTCGTGTGAGGTGTCGGTTACGTTGATCAGAAAATCGGCGGTCCCAATGACAACACCCGCGCGGTCGCTCAAAGCGAACGCGCGGGTGACGGGGTACAACGCTTCGGGGTGGATCAGGCCGTGGCGAGGCCCGATTGCTGGGCGGCCTGCATGACCTTCTGCACGTAGGTCGGGTCGCCGGTGCCGGCCGGCGTCGAATTGAGGTTGGCGAGATCGACCCCGTTCGGGCCAGAGTTGTAGGCGCGCAGGGCCGCGCCCATGTTGCCGCCGAACTGCGTCGAGAGATCCTTCATGTAGGCCGCGCCGGCGCGGATATTGTCGGCCGGGTTCGAGATGTCGCCGCCGCCGTACTTCTGGAATTCGTTCGGGCCGAGCTGCATCAGGCCGCCGCCCGGCGTGTTGGCGATGCCCTTCGACTCCTGCCAGATCTGGCCGGCGATGATGCCGGGCGGCACGCTCGTCGCCTGCGAGGCCGAGGCGATCTCGTTCTTGTACTGGCTCGCGACCTGCTGCGGCGTCATATCGCCGCCCGATGCCGCGGGCGTCGATTGCACGGCTGTGCTGGCGGCCGGGTCGGTCGAGGCAGCCGGGGGCGCCGACGTTGCCGCGGCGCTCGGCGTGGACGAATCGGCTGCCGCCGGCGTGGACGGGGCAGCCGTGGCGCTGCCGTCGCCGGTGCCTGCGGCGGGTGAGCCTGAGCCTGCACCGGGCGTAGCCGCCAGCGACTGCGGCGCCGCGCCACCGCTGTCCGGGAACGACGGCATGCCGCCTGCCCCGCCGCCACTGCCTGCCGATGGCGAATTGTTGTCCCCGAGCTTCGAGAACATCTGCAAGGCGGCGATCAGCTCCTGGATGATTTGCTCGATCTTGGCCAAGGCCTGAAGCGCCTGCGGGTTTCCGGCGCCGGAACCCTGCAGCGAATCGAGACTGTTCGACCCGACGGAATCGACGGACAACGACATGGGCATCCTCCTTGATGGATGGCGCTGCAATGAAGCGTGCGATGCCGTCACTGTAGGGGCCGAGCCGACGTGGCAACCGCTCGGTGCGAAGCGTTCGCCGGAAATGCGAAATGCGTCGGGATGCGGGATGGGAGCGAGACGAAGCGGTATCGGATCGTGTGGGCGAACGCCGCGAGGGAGTGGCAAGACGCTTGAGGAGTCTGCTATACTCTCGCTCTTGTTGGAGAGATGGATGAGCGGTTTAAGTCGCACGCCTGGAAAGCGTGTATAGGTTAATACCTATCCGGGGTTCGAATCCCCGTCTCTCCGCCAGAATTAATCAAAAACCCCAGTAAATTCAATAATTTACTGGGGTTTTTGTTTTCAGGCCATCAGTTGGTCCATCGCTCGCTTACAGCCTGTCAACCTAGACTCGACGGCCAAACGGTACTGATAGGTCCCCGCCCCGCACAAAGCGTTGCATCGCACGCTTGGGTCCAGCCGAGCCGAGTCTCGACGGTCTGCGAGACTCGAGCCCCCATCTCGACGCCGGAGCCGGTGTCGCATCGATACGCGTTGTGTACGCCGCCGTATTTGCGATCCCGCTCAAGCCCATTAACGACGAACTGGTGAAATCGGTGGCCGATATCACGCCGGCGACTCTCCGTCTCGCCCGCAGGAAAACAATGCGTCAAATGCAGTTGTTGTCATCAGCGTCCAGATATCATTCGATGGCGATAAATTGGGACCAGCGGCATTCTCCCGGTTCGATATCGATTTCCAATAAAGCAACGCTCGGGATAACAAAAGGAACCATGAAACAAAAGCTGACTCGCTTTTTCTCAGGATTCGTCCTCATTGCCGTAACGGTCGGTGCACACGCTCAAGGAACCAGCCTGGGCGTCACAGTCTCGGGCGTATCTGCACCGATTCCTGTCGAGTGGGGTGGGACGGGAGCGACGACGGCCGTTGGGGCGACAGGTCAACTGCAATACTCGGCCCCATTCTCGGGAGCGGTTCCGCGTTCGCTGACGAACAAGTTTCAGGACACGCTCAACCTGAAGGATTTTGGCGCGACCTGTAACGGAACCGGAACGGGAGACGAAACCGCACTGACTAACGCATTCGCCGCTCTCGCGCCTGGCTTGACACTCACACTTCCTGCTGGTACGTGCGTTTTCACGACGGCGAAGGTTCTGCCCGTCATCAGCAATGCCGGGATCGTCGGAGCGGGTAGCGGACAGACAGTGCTGCTCTATACGGGTTCCGATACCGCCAACGACCTGATCAAGATCGGCAATGGCACCGCGTCGCTGACGGGCTGGCTGGTGAAAGGCTTTTCCCTCCAGAGCAACACGAAGATGACAGGGGGTGCCGCGCTGCACATGATGCGCATGCAGAACGGCAACCGAATAGAAGACGTGAACGTGGGCATGTTCGGGGCGAGCACGAACAACCTGCATAACGGCGTCTGGCTGGATAACGTCAACGTATTCAAATATGACAATTTTAGTATCAGTGTCCAGAATGAAGGCTTGATGATGAATGGTTCTGCCACCTCCAGCGAAGGCAGTGATATTTTCCTGGACAATGGCTCGATTACTTTTTCCGCAATCGGTTATCACGTAGGCGGTGGTCAGGGCGGCATTTATTTCGGGAAAGTGCTGGCCTTCGGTAATGGCGTTAATTTTCAGATCGACAACTTGCTCGCTGCGCAGAAAAACCGCGAGATCTTCTTTAGCGACCTGTCAGTGTCCGACGGTTCCAGCTCGTACGGCGTCTGGTTCAACGATTCGCTGACCAGCAATGCGCCAGTGGTGATGAACGGCGCGTACGGCTCGGCGGGGCTCATCGGGCCCATGCTCAACGTGGCGGAAATTTACGTAGAGAAATGGCCAAACGGCCGTATCAGCATGGGCCCGGGCCAACTCTACAATGCGACGGGGGACGGACTGCTTGTAGACGACACGTCTACCCAGATTGCCATTGATCCTTCCAGATATATTTTCAATAACACGGGTTATGGGATCAACGCGACTTCTCCAGACAGCCAGATCTCCAATCTGTCGCAGTTCATGCAATTGAACGGATCAGGAAATTATTCGCCCAACGTGCACCTGACTCCGTTTTCGGTTGCCTCAAGCGTTGAGTTTGGCTCAAGCGTTTCGGTTGCATCCACCCTTTCGGTCAAATCGGTCAGCGGGACAAGCAGCCTGACCATCGACAACGCAGGCATGCAGCAGAGCGTTGTCCTTTTCAACGATACCGGTTCAAATAAATGGCAGTTGGGAGAGAACATCAACGACCATTTTTTTGCATACGACACATCCGCCAACAAGTACGTGTGGGATATGCCGTCAGGCGGCCCGCTGACCGTCACGCCCATGGTGGCCGTCGCGGGCGGCCTTCAGTTGCCGCTCTCGACGGTCGCCGCGTTGCCAACCTGCAATAGCACCAATAAGGCCTTGATGTATGCCGTCTCTGATGCCACATCGCCAACATACAACGGTGCATTGACGGGCGGCGGTACGGTATCGGTGCCAGTCTATTGCAACGGCAGCACCTGGACCGCCCACTAATCCCCTGAGAATCCTCCGGCCGCAATAGCGGCATGCATTCCCAAGCCCGCTATTTGCGGGCTTTTTACTTTGGGCGCGAAGCCTGCGTCCTGCGAATGGTTCGGCGCGCCGATACTTTCAAGCCTCCCGCCGCATTTCGCCCACCATCAACCCGCCAACCAGCCGCTACCGCTCGGCAAGCCGCTTGCGCACTTCTCGGCGTTTTTCGAGCCACGCGGTCCACCTCACGACCGTCCCTGCGCGGCAGGCGCGCCAGCATCAACTTGAACCAACCCGCCTCCACAATTCCGCGCATGGTTCAGTTCAACGAGACGCCGGCCGTCCCACCCCGATACCCACCTCCGTCCTCGTGTATCGTCGTAGCTCGTCAACCGATTCGGCACTGACGATGCCCCTCACGAGCCCCGCCGCCCGATCATGCCCCGTCGTCGATCCGCCAGCACCTGGCTCAAGCTGCTCAGTGCGTTCTCCACGCTGGCGACCCACAAGCCGAAGCGTCGCGCGGCCGCCAAGCCGTCGAAATCGGCGGCGAAGCGCGCACCCGCGCCGCTCAAGCGAGCAGGCAGCACGCCGACCGCGAAACCGGCCGCGCCGAAATCCGCCAAGCCGGCGGGCACGCAACGTGCCTCACGCGCCCACCCCACGCTGTCAGCGCGCGGCGTCTGGACCCGCTCGTTCCACTCGGCCCGGCCCGCGCCCGGCCAACTCGTCAATCACCTGACCTACCTGCTCTACCAGCCACCCGGCGCGGCGCACGACGGGCCGCTCGTGGTGATGCTGCACGGCTGCAAGCAGACCGCCGAAGCGTTTGCGCTCGGCACCCGGATCGACCGCCTCGCCGACCGGCACGGCTTCTCCGTCCTGCTGCCGGAGCAGTCGACCGGCCGGCATGCGCATCGCTGCTGGAACTGGTTCGATCCGCCCGTGCCGGCGGCCGGCTCGGACGCGGATGCGGTCGGCTCGCTGGTGCGCGCGACGATCGAACGGCACGGCTTCGATCCGGCGCGTATCTATCTGGCCGGCATGTCGGCCGGCGCGGGGCTGGCCGCGCAACTCGCGCTGCACGAGCCGTCGCTGTTCGCGGCGCTCGGCCTGCATTCCGGCGCGGTGGCCGGGGCCGCGCATTCGACGATCAATGCGCTGCACGTCATGCAACGCGGCAGCCGCGACGATCCGGTCGCGCTAATCGACGCCATGGTGGCGGTCGAACGTCATCCGGGCATGCCGGTGCTGATCGTGCACGGCGAACTCGACGGCGTGGTCGCGAAGGTCAACGCCGATCAGGCGGCACGTCAGTGGTTGCGGGTCAACGGGATGCTCGACGCGAACGGCGACGAAACGAACGGCACGCGCGTGCTGGCCGAGCACGGCGACCGGCTTGTGGTGGATTACCGCCGCAGCCGCCGCACCATCGTGCGGGTATGCATGGTGCGCGGCCTCGGCCACGCCTGGAGCGGCGGCGACGAGCGCTTGCCGTTCAACTCCGCGCGCGGGCCGGATGCGAGTGCCTTGATGTGGTCGTTCTTCCGGACACGCCGACGCGAGCGCTGAACCCGGGCGGTCGAATCATCATCGATATCGAATGGCGCTGCCGCGATGCCCGCACTCGGCGGCATGCGAGAAGTGGAAAGCCGACGCGCCACGTACGCCCCCAGCGGCGGCGCAATACGTGGCAAATACGTGGCAAGCCTGTCGCTCGATCCGACAGGCCAGCCGAACCAACCCTAAGCGTTGCCGAACGTCGTCAGCGTCGATTGCAGCGTGGCGCCGCAGCTCGTCTTGTGTCCGTCGAACGCCACGGCGCGGCCGCCGACCGTGAAATTCTCGTTGCCCTCGACGATCACGCAGCCCTGATGGCCGGCGATCGGGCAGATGCACACGTCGCCCACCCGCGCGACCGGTTTGCCTTCGACCAGCAGGCTCGAATCTCCGGTTTCGACCATCCCGCCGTGGCTCGTCGGATCGCCGACGCGAATCACGTTTTTCACGCGTTTTCTCCCATGATTTTCAGTTTCCACCGCACGCCGGCCGCTCTCTCGGCCAACGCGGGCACTCACACGTCACACGGAATCGATGACGACATCCGGCGGCCGGCCACAATACCACGCTGGCCGCAGCGCATGAATCGTGGGGGCATCACGGCATGATCGGCAACGACGGCGCATCGAATACGCGCTCCCCCATGTCAACGCGTGCGGCTGCTCGCTCAAGCGCAGCAATGACGGAAAGACATAACGCGCACGACGCCATCAACGGAATGGCCCCCTCACGCGTCGAGATCGGCTTGCGTCATCCATGCCGGCTCGCCGCGTTTCAGGCGGCCGAGCGAAATCCGCACCACTTGCCCGCCTTCAGCGCAGCCGCGCACCGCCTCAAGGATGCCGAATGTAATCCACCAACGCCTCGGTATAAGCATCCGGCCGTTTGTCGAGCAAGCTCACGCCAATCGCGGCGGCAAACCCGGCCGGCACGCCGAACACACCGGAACTGATCGGTTCGATGCCGAACCAGGTCGGCCCGGCAAACCCGGTCAATTGCGTGAAGAACGGATAGGTCGACAGGATGTACCAGATGCATACGCCCAATCCGGTCACCATGCCGGCCACCGCGCCGCGCGTGGTGGTGCGTTTCCAGAACACGGCGAGCACCAGGACCGGAAAGAAGCTCGATGCGGCCAGCGAAAACGCCGCGCCCACCAGAAACAGGATCTTGCCGGTATTGAGCGAAGCCACGTAGGACGCGAACAATGCGACGCCGAGCAGCAGCACCTTCGAGATCGTCACGCGCCGCTGCGCCGACGCATCGGGCATGACCATGTGGTAGTAGACGTCGTGCGACAGCGTATTGGCGATCGTCAGCAGCAGCCCGTCGGCGGTCGACAGCGCCGCGGCCAGCGCGCCCGCCGCCATCAGCCCCGACATCACGTACGGCAACCCCGAAATCTCGGGCGCGGCCAGCACCACGATGTCGGGCTGCATCTGAATGTCGGACCAGTGCACGATGCCGTCGCGAATCACATCCACCACGCCGATCAGGTCCGGCTCGAAATGCTGCCATTGCGTGACCCAGGACGGCATCTCGGCGAACGGCTGCCCGACCAAGTGCGCGAGGATCTCGAACTTGATCAGCACCGCGAGCACCGGCACGGTCAGGTAGAACAGCGCGATGAAGAACAGTGTCCAGCCGACCGAGCGGCGCGCCGAGGCCACCGAGGTGGTGGTGTTGTAGCGCGTCAGGATGTGCGGCAGGCTCGCCGTGCCGAGCGACAGGCACAGCAGCAGCGCAAGGAAGTTGCGCTTGCGCGGGCGCTGCTCGTCGTCGGTGGCCGACGGGAATGGCACGTGCATCGGCAGCGGCACGGCCGCGCGCGCCAGCAGCTCGTCGCGGGCCTGCTCCCACACCACGCGCGCCGCGGCCGGATCGCGCGGGAATTCGGCCAGCTCGCGCTCGCGCTGGTTGATCTCCCTGAGCGGCCCGTTGCGCCGGCGCAGCGCCGCCAGTTCGTCGACCAACTGCGTGCGCGCCTCGCCGTAAGAGCCCGGCAGCCGGTCGAGGCGGCCCTGCAAGGCGCCCGCGCGCTGCCGGAACGCCTCGCGCACGGCGCGCTCGTCGGCCGAATCGCGCACCTCGGCCTCCAGCACCTCCACCTTCGTCATGAGCTTGCCGTAGTTCGCCTGCGGCAGCGGCCCGAGGCCGTTTTTCATCGCGATCAACGACACCGGAATCAGAAACGCGGCGATCAGAATCACGTACTGCGCCACCTGGGTCCAAGTCACGGCGCGCATGCCGCCCAGAAACGAGCACACCAGAATGCCGGCCAGCCCGCAGAAGATCCCGATCGCGAAATCGACGCCGATGAAACGCGTGGCGATCAGCCCGATCCCCTGGATCTGCGCGACCAGATAGACGAACGAGCAGAGGATCGCCGCGCCGGCCGCCAACGCACGCACCAGCGTGCTCGAATAGCGGGTGCCGAGGAAATCGGGGATGGTGTAGCGCGCCAGCTTGCGCACGTACGGCGCGAGCAGGAACGCCACCAGGCAGAACCCGCCGGTCCAGCCCATCAGGTAGGCGAGCGCATCGTAGCCGGTGGCGTAGAGCGAGCCGGCCAGCCCGATGAACGACGCGGCGGACAACCAGTCGGCCGCGGTCGCCATGCCGTTGAATGCCGATGGCACGCGCCGCCCGGCCACGTAGTACTCGACCAGATCCGAGGTGCGCGAGAGCAGGCCGATCACGGCATACACGGCGATCGGCACGAACAGGAACACATAGCCGATCCAGACGCCCGGCCCGGTCGAGCGCTCGATGCGCCAGAGCAGCAGCACGAACGCGAGAAAGCCGACGGTATAGAGCGCGTAGGCGCGGATCAGGCGGCGGGTCAGCATGGGCGGCCCGTCGTGTCGGTGTGCTTGTCGTGCATGCGGCGTGTGACGCCCGGTTCCGCCGATTCGGGCTCGCCACCCTGCCCTGTGTCGAACGCCGCGTAGTCACGCCGCAGCGTGCGGTCGGCGCGCTGCATCAGCAGCACGTAGACGGCGATCAGCAACAGATAGATCAGGATCGCGCCCTGCGCGCCGAGATAGAACGGCAGGCTGAAACCCGCGAAGCGCAGCCCGGCCAGCGCCGGCGCGAAAAACGGCACGACGAACGACACGCCGAAGCCGATCGTCATCAGCACCGCGATCAGGATCAGATTGAAGCGCCAGTAGCGCGCATGGGCGCGCGCGAGCCCCGCCGGCACCGGTGGCGGCTCGATGCGATGCGGGAACGCAGACGAAGGCGTCGAGGGCGAGGGTGGCGTCGGGGCCACGGGCGGGCGCGAGGAAGCGGACATCCGCTTATCTAACAAAAAAGCCCCGGTGCGGGCAATCGGGATTGAATCGGGATTGCCGCGCCGGGGCGCATGCCGGGTGGAACCCGGCGGTACAAATGGCCGACCGCATGATGGCCGACCGAATGAACGGTCGGCCGGCCGTTCAGCGCACCTCGCCCAGTTGGTCGAGGATCGAGGGATTTTCGAGCGTCGAGGTGTCCTGCGTAATCGGCTCGCCCTTCGCGAGCGAACGCAGCAGGCGGCGCATGATCTTGCCCGAACGGGTTTTCGGCAGGTTGTCGCCGAAGCGGATGTCCTTCGGCTTCGCGATCGGGCCGATTTCCTTGCCGACCCAGTCGCGCAGCGCCTTGGCGATCTGCTGCGCTTCCTCGCCTTCCGGACGCGTGCGCTTGAGCACCACGAAGGCGACCACGGCCTCGCCGGTCGTGTCGTCCGGGCGGCCCACCACGGCCGCCTCGGCCACCAGTTCGTGCGACACCAGCGCCGATTCGATCTCCATCGTGCCGAGCCGGTGGCCCGACACGTTCAGCACGTCGTCGATGCGGCCCATGATCGTGAAATAGGCGCTGTCCTTGTCGCGCACGGTGCCGTCGCCGGCCAGGTACAGCGTGCCGCCCAGTTCATCGGGGAAGTAGCTCTTCTTGAAGCGCTCCGGATCGCCCCAGATGGTGCGCGCCATCGCAGGCCACGGCCGCTTGACGACCAGGATGCCGCCCTGCCCGTTCGGCACGTCCTGGCCGGTTTCGTCGACCACCGCCGCGGCGATGCCCGGCAGCGGCAGCGTGCACGAACCCGGCACGGTGGGCGTGGCGCCCGGCAGCGGCGTGATCATGTGGCCGCCCGTTTCGGTCTGCCACCAGGTGTCGACGATCGGGCAGCGTTCGCCGCCGACGTTCTTGTGATACCAGATCCACGCTTCCGGGTTGATCGGCTCGCCCACCGTGCCAATGATGCGCAGGCTCGACAGGTCGTAAGCCTTCGGATGCACGGCCTCGTCGGCCTCGGCCGCCTTGATCAGCGAGCGGATGGCGGTGGGGGCCGTGTAGAAGATCGTGACCTTGTGGTCGGCGATCATCTTCCAGAAACGGCCCGCGTTCGGGTAGGTCGGCACGCCCTCGAACACCACCTGGGTCGCGCCGGTCGCCAGCGGCCCGTACGTGATGTAGGTGTGGCCGGTGATCCAGCCGATGTCGGCCGTGCACCAGAACACGTCGTCGGGCTTCCAGTCGAACGTCCACTTCATGGTTTGCGCAGCCCACAGCAGGTAGCCGCCCGTGCTGTGCTGCACGCCCTTCGGCTTGCCGGTGGAACCCGACGTATACAGGATGAACAGCGGATGCTCGGCGCTGACCCATTCGGGTTCGCACACGTCCGACTGGTTCGCGACCAGCTCGTGCATCCACAGGTCGCGGCTGTCGTCCCAGGCGACCTTGCCGCCCGTGCGGCGATAGACGATCACGCTCTTGACCGCCTCGCAGCCGCCCATCGCGAGCGCTTCGTCGGCAATGCTCTTGAGCGGCAGCGTCTTGCCGCCGCGCAGTTGTTCGTCGGCCGTGATCAGCGCGCTGGCGCCCACGTCAACCAGGCGCTCGTTCAGCGATTTCGACGAGAAGCCGCCGAACACCACCGAGTGCGTCGCGCCGATCCGCGCGCAGGCCTGCATCGCGACGATGCCTTCGATCGACATCGGGATATAGATGACGACGCGGTCTCCCTTGCCGATGCCGCGCTGCCTGAGCGCGTTGGCGAAGCGCGAGACGCGGCCGAGCAGGTCGGCGTAGGTGACGCGCGTGACGGTGCCGTCGTCGGCCTCGAACACGATCGCGACGCGCTCGCCGAGGCCGGCCGCGACGTGGCGGTCCAGGCAGTTGTAGGACGCGTTCAGTTCGCCGTCCTCGAACCACTTGTAGAACGGCGCGTTCGATTCGTCGAGCACGGTCGCGAACGGCTTGTGCCAGTCGAGCGTCTCGCGGGCGAGACGCGCCCAGAAGCCTTCGTAATCGCGACCGGCTTCGTCGACCAGGGCCTGATACGCGGCCATGCCGGAAATGGTGGCCGCCTGTTCGACAGCGGCGGGTGGAGCAAACTGACGGCGTTCGTGCAGAACCGATTCAATCGCAGACATCGACAACCCCTTGATGAAGGTGAAACTCACTGCATGACGGCGCGTGTGGATGCGCCGCTTCCACGGCGCGCGGGGCGCCGTGCCTCCTGAACTGCAGGCGCCGCCGGTCGGGGCCGGGCGGCGCACGGTACTGCTGGTGTCTGATTGGTGCTTGTTGGTACTTGTGTTTCCGGCTTCGCGCGCCCGGCGGGATGTTGCAGCGCCGCATCGCGCGACGCCGCCGCGCTCGAGCGTGCGTCTCGACACGATAAGCTCTCGAACTTACCTGTCTCTTACGCCCGCCGGCCTGAGCGACCCGCGCGGGCCGCTACAATCCTAACTGAACTCAACGCCCGGACTCCAGTTTGAATCGCTACGCCTTCATCCTCATCCTGTCGATGCTGCTGGTCGGCAGCAATGTCGGCATCGGCAAGACCATCGTGGTCGCCGTGCCCGTCGTGATCCTCGCCACGCTGCGCTTCGTGATCGCCAACGCGGTGCTCTGGCCGCTGTGGAAACCGTCGAAGATGCGCGCCGTGCGCCGCGACGAATGGCTGAACCTGTTCCTGCAGGCGTTCTTCGGCACCTTCATGTTCACGCTGCTGATGCTGATGGGCGTGCAGCGCACCAGCGCCGTGGCGGCCGGCGTGATCACCAGCACGATCCCCGCCGTGGTGGCGCTGTTCGCCTGGCTGTTCCTGCGCGAGCGGCCGAACCGTCGCGCGCTGCTGTCGATCGCGCTGGCGATCGTCGGCGTGGTGGCGATCAACCTCGCCCAGAGCGGCCACGCCGCGGCCAGCGCCCCGGGCCACGAAAGCTCGCTCGTCGGCAACCTGCTGATCCTCGGCGCCGTCTGCTGCGAATCGTTCTACGTGATCCTGTCGCGCCGCCTGACCGAAACGCTGCGCCCGCTCGACATCTGCGCCTACACGCACCTGCTCGGCATGCTGATGATGCTGCCGCTCGGCCTGGCCGCGCTGCCGCATTTCGATTACGCGGCCGTGACGCCCGGCACCTGGGCGCTGATCACCTGGTATGCGCTGTCGGCCAGCATCTTCTCGTTCTGCCTGTGGATGATCGGCATCCGCCACGTGCCGGGCAGCCTGGCCGGGGTGTTCAGCGCCGTGCTGCCGATCTCGGCCGCCATCTACGGCATCGCGTTCCTCGGCGAGCGCCCGACGCTCGCGCACGGCTTCGCGCTGGCCTGCGTCGTCACCGGCATCCTGCTGGCGAGCATGAAGCCGCGCAGTACGCCGAACGCGGCGTCGTAAGCGGCGAGCGAGGCGGCCCGCTTGCCGCACGCCTCGCCCCCCTTCGGCGCCGCCGCGTCCCGAGCCGGCCGCCGCGCTTGCGGCTCGACGCCGCCCCGCGACGTGCGCGTTACAATAGCGCGCCGTTTTTCAGAATCCACCCACGATACTCGCGACTCCAGGCCGCCAGACCATGTCCGCACGCCAGCCCGATCCGCACGCCCGACGCCGCATGAAGCCGCTCCCGGCCCTCATTTTCATGAGCCGCTGGCTGCAGGTGCCGCTCTATCTGGGTCTGATCGTGGCGCAAGGCATCTACGTCTACCTGTTCCTCAAGGAAGTCTGGCACCTGCTCTCGCACGCCGCCTCGCTCGACGAAACCAACGTGATGCTGGCCGTGCTCGGCCTGATCGACGTGGTCATGATCTCGAACCTGCTGATCATGGTGATCGTCGGCGGCTACGAAACCTTCGTCTCGAAGCTCGGCGTGGAAGGCCACCCGGACGAGCCCGAATGGCTCGACCACGTGAACGCGGGCGTGCTGAAGGTCAAGCTGTCGATGGCGCTGATCAGCATCTCCTCGATTCATCTGCTGAAAACCTTCATCGATCCGGACACCCACTCCGAGCGCGCCGTGATGTGGCAGGTGCTGATCCACCTGTCGTTCCTCGTGTCGGCGCTCGTGATGGCCTGGATCGACCGACTGACCACGCAAACGCATCCCAAGCATTTCGACGAGGCGCCGCATGCGCCTCGCGAGCCGGCGTAACAGCCGGCCGTGAGCCGGCACCAGACCGGCCGCACCCGTTTCATTCCAATCGTCCCCACTGAGTCACAGCCATGACCGTCATCAAGCAGGAAGATCTGATCCAGAGCGTCGCGGATTCGCTCCAATACATCAGCTACTACCATCCGCTCGACTACATCGAGGCCCTCGGCCGCGCCTACGAGGCCGAGCAAAGCCCGGCCGCCAAGGACGCGATCGCGCAGATCCTCACCAACAGCCGCATGTGCGCCGAAGGCCGCCGTCCGATCTGCCAGGACACCGGCATCGTGACGATCTTCGTCAAGGTCGGCATGGACGTGCGCTGGGAAGGCGCCACCATGGGCGTCACCGACATGATCAACGAAGGCGTGCGCCGCGGTTACACGCACCCCGACAACGTGCTGCGCGCGTCGATCGTCAGCCCGCCGGAAGGCGCCCGCAAGAACACCAAGGACAACACGCCGGCCGTGATCCACTACGAGATCGTGCCGGGTGACAAGGTGGACGTGCAGGTCGCGGCCAAGGGCGGCGGCTCGGAGAACAAATCGAAGTTCGTGATGCTGAACCCGTCCGATTCGATCGTCGACTGGGTGCTCAAGACCGTGCCGACGATGGGCGCCGGCTGGTGCCCGCCGGGCATGCTCGGGATCGGCATCGGCGGCACCGCCGAGAAGGCGATGCTGATGGCCAAGGAATCGCTGATGGAGTCGATCGACATCCACGACCTGATCAAGCGCGGCCCGAAGGATTGGGCGGAAGAACTGCGCGTCGAGCTGTACGAGAAGGTCAATGCGCTCGGCATCGGCGCGCAGGGCCTGGGCGGCCTGGCCACCGTGCTCGACGTCAAGATCCTGTCGGCACCCACCCACGCGGCCTCGAAGCCGGTCGCGATGATCCCGAACTGCGCGGCCACCCGCCATGCGCACTTCACGCTCGACGGCTCGGGCGTCGCCCGCCTCGATCCGCCGTCGCTCGACGCCTGGCCGAAGGTCAACTGGGAACCGAACACGGAAACCAGCCAGCGCGTCGACCTGAACACGCTGACGCCGGAACAAGTGGCCGGCTGGACACCGGGCCAGACGCTGCTGCTGTCGGGCAAGATGCTGACGGGCCGCGACGCGGCGCACAAGCGCATCGCCGACATGATCGCCAAGGGCGAGCCGCTGCCGGTCGATTTCACGAACCGCGTGATCTATTACGTCGGCCCGGTCGATCCGGTGCGCGACGAGGCGGTCGGCCCGGCCGGCCCGACCACGGCCACCCGCATGGACAAATTCACCGAGATGATGCTCGCGCAAACCGGCCTGATCTCGATGGTCGGCAAGGCCGAGCGCGGCCCGGTGGCGATCGAGGCGATCAAGAAGCACAAGGCCGCCTACCTGATGGCCGTCGGCGGCGCCGCCTACTTGGTGTCGAAGGCGATCCGCCACGCCGAGGTGGTCGCGTTCGAGGACCTCGGCATGGAAGCGATCTACGAGTTCGACGTGGTCGACATGCCGGTGACGGTAGCGGTCGATTCGAGCGGCACGTCGGTGCACCAGACCGGCCCGAAGGAATGGCAGGCAAAGATCGGAAAAATCCCGGTTGCGACGGCATAATGCACCGCTGATTGAGAATGATTTTCAGGCCGGGTTTCAACCCGGCCTTTTTGATTCTTAATCATTCTCATTAAGCAGAAATATTCGAATTTTCAGTGCTTTAGCCCTTGGCAAGCGTAGTTCGAACGTTTATCTTTCGTGTCCGGAACCCACGTTACAGGAAGGAACAGCCATGCAAGGCGATAAGAAAGTTATCGAATTTCTCAACGCACAGTTGAAGAATGAATTGACCGCGATTAACCAGTATTTCCTGCATGCGCGGATGTATCGTCACTGGGGTCTCGAGAAACTCGGCAAGCACGAATACGATGAATCGATCGGCGAAATGAAGCACGCCGACTGGCTGATCGAACGCATTTTCATGCTCGATGGTCTGCCGAACCTGCAAGATCTGCACAAGCTGCTGATCGGCGAGGAAACGGAAGAGATCCTCAAGTGCGACCTGAAGCTCGAGTACATCTCGCAAGGCACCTGCAAGGATGCGATCGCCTACTGCGAATCGGTGCGCGATTATGTCTCGCGCGAGCTGTTCCAGAAGATTCTCGACGACACCGAAGAGCACATCGACTGGCTGGAAACGCAGATCGACCTGGTCGGCAAGGTCGGCATCCAGAACTACCAGCAAACCATGATGGGCTCGCCGACGTAAGCACGTCGTCGTAATATGGCGGATCGCCATCCGCCGCTTCACCCTGCCATGCCCAGCCCCGACTTCGCGTCAGCATCTTCCACCGCCGCTCCGGTCGGCGTGTTCGATTCCGGGCTGGGTGGTCTCTCGGTACTGCGCGCCGTGCGCGCGCTGCTGCCGGACGAATCGTTCATCTATGTCGCCGATTCACGCCACGCACCTTATGGCGAGCGCGACGACGCCTTCATCATCGAACGCACGCTCGCCATCGGCGAGTGGCTGGCCGCGCGCGGCACCAAGGCGCTGGTGGTGGCCTGCAACACCGCCACGGCGCAATCGATCGCGGTGGTGCGCGAAAAACTGTCGATTCCGCTGGTGGGCGTCGAGCCGGGCATCAAGCCGGCCACGCTGGCCTCGGCCAGCCGCGTGGCCGGCGTGCTCGCCACGGCGGCCACGCTGCGCAGCGCCCGCTTTGAATCGCTGATCGAGCGCTACGCCGCCGATTGCCGCTTTCTGCGCCAGCCGGGCCATGGGCTCGTCGAGGCGATCGAGCGCGGCGACACCGGCTCGCCCGAACTGCGCGCGCGGCTCGCCGGCTATCTCGAACCGATGCTGGCCGCCGGAGCCGATACGCTGGTGCTCGGCTGCACCCACTACCCGTTTCTGGACAAGACGATCCGCGAACTGACGCAGGATCGTCTGACCCTCATCGACACGAGCGCGGCCATCGCCCGCCAGCTCGCACGCATCCTCGACGAGCGCGGCCTGCGCGCGCCGGCCGGCACCGTGGCTCAGGCGCCACGCCTGTATTCCACCGACGACGGCCACCGCCTGCAGGCGCTCGCCGCCGCCCTGCTCGACCTCGACGCGGCCGCGGAAACGGTCGTGATCCCGTCGCCGCGCTGCGCCGACCTCGCCGATCCGGCCCTCTCCTCGGCGTAAGCCGGTAGCAAGCCGATGGCGGGCTGCTCCCGCCAGCCCCGCGAGCGGTCATTTTTCCCATATCCCTGCTAAGCATATGGATTAGTTACAAAAAAGCCCGACCCGGGCTTGCCAATGCGGTCAAATATAATGATAATAATTCGCATTAACGTTAGCTACCGCGTTCATCATGATCGTCTGCGTGTGCAAGTCCGTGTCCGACCGAAAGATCCGTGCCTCCCTCGCGGAAGGTGTCGATTCGTTCGATGAGTTGCAGTTCGAGCTCGGCGTCGCCTCCTGCTGCGGCAAATGCGAGGAGTCGGTGCGCGAACTGATGGCCGAACACGGCATCTGCGAAAGCCACTGCGGCGTCACCGCGCACGCGCAACCGGCGCCCATCACGTTCTACGAACGCAAGGCAGCCTGAGCGGCGGCAACGTTATCTCGCGCGGCTCACGGCCGCGCTTTCGTTTGATCATCCGTCAGCGAGCCTGGAAATCGCTAGCCAGCGGCCATTCGCCAAGGAGCTGTGATGGAATTGCTGATCGGATTCGTAACCACCCTGTGCATTTCGTTGCTGATCTTCCGCAAGTGATGCGTTACTCCGCGGCAGGCGCCCAGCGCGTCGCCGCCTAGACTGGCAGACATGCAGGCCTCGACTTCCATCCCGACCGGCGCCGTTTCGGTCGCGCCTCGTTTCAATCGCCGTATCGTCAGAGCGGCCGTCATCGTGGTGCTCGCGCATGCGGCGCTGATCGCCGGCGCGCTGTTGATGCCCGACCAGGATCTGCCCAAGCCCAAGATCGAATCCGCCATGACGGTGCAACTGATTTCGGAGCCCGCTCCGAAGCCCGTCGCGGTCGAATCCAAGCCTACGCCGACACCGCCGAAACCCGTACCGAAGCCCACGCCGAAGCCGCGCCCGGTCGTCAAACCCACACCGCTGCCCATTGCGCAGGCACCGTCCACGCACGCCATCGAAGCGCCCACGCCGACACCCGCGCCGCCGGCGCCGGTCGCCGCACCTACGCCGCCGGCCCCGCCCGCGCCGCGCCCGACGCTCGAAATCGCGGCGCCGAAGGGCGGCGCCTCGGTGTCGTGCCAGATCGTCAAGCCCGATTACCCGACGCTGTCGAAGCGACGCGGCGAAACCGGCACGGCGATGGTCCGCTTCGTGACCGACATCGGCGGCCAGATCGGCGGCGTGTCGCTCGCCAAGAGCAGCGGCTTCCAGCGCCTCGACGACGCCGCGCTCGACGCCGCCCGCGCCTCGACCTGCAAGCCGTACAAGCAGGATGGCCAGGCGATGCGGGCCAGCTATACGGTCCCGTTCAATTTCACGCTCGACGATTGATCGATCGTTCGATCGACACCCGATTCAGTTACACCGGATTCAAACAAAGGAAAGGAAATGCAAAGCTACGGTATCGCGCACGTCTGGGCGCAAGGTGATTTCGTGACACGCGCCATCGCGATCACGCTGCTGGTCATGTCGGTGCTCTCCTGGCTCGTGATCATCGTCAAGGGCTGGAACGTGATGCGGCTCGGCCGCCTGACCAAGAACGCCGAGCAATCGTTCTGGCACTCGGACGAATTCGACAAGGGCGTGCAGAAGCTGCGCGACGCATCGGGCTCCGCGCAGGACAACCCGTTCCTCGCGCTGGCGCTCGCCGGCAAGGAAGCGGCCGAGCACCATCAGCAAACGCAGCCGCACCTGCACGACCGCATGGACGTGTCGGAGTGGGTCACGCGCTGCCTGAAGGACACCATGGACGACGGCGTCGCGCGCCTGCAAAGCGGCCTCGCGATCCTCGCCTCGATCGGCAGCACGGCGCCGTTCGTCGGCCTGTTCGGCACGGTGTGGGGCATCTATCACGCGCTGCTCGTGATCGGCGCCACCGGCCAGACCTCGATCGATCAGGTGGCCGGCCCCGTCGGCGAATCGCTGATCATGACGGCGTTCGGCCTGTTCGTCGCGATTCCCGCCGTGCTCGGCTACAACGCGCTGACGCGTGCGAACAAGGGCGTGGTCACCAAGCTGCGCCGCTTCGCGCACGGCCTGCACGCCTACTTCGTGACGGGTTCGAGCCTCGCCTCGGCCAAGAAGCGCGACGCGATCCGTCTCGCCACCACCCGCGCGAACTGAGCGGAGGCCCACCATGGCAATGAATACCTCGTTCGGCGACGATGACGACGACGGCCTGATGAACGAGATCAACATGACGCCGCTCGTCGACGTCATGCTCGTGCTGCTGATCATCTTCCTCGTCACGCTTCCGGCGATCCATCACGCGGTCAAGATCGACCTGCCGCATGCGAGCAGCCAGAAGGTCGAAGAAAAACCGAAGACCATCGATCTCGCGATCCAGGCCGACGGCAAGGTCACGTGGAACGACCAGCCGGTCAGCACCACCGAACTCGACGCGAAGATCGCCGAGGCCGCGAAGGTCGATCCGCAGCCGGAACTGCATATCCGCGCCGATCACAAGATCGCCTACGAGAACGTGGCGCAGGTGATGTCGGCGGCGCAGGCCGGCGGCCTGACCAAGCTCGGCTTCGTGACCGAAGCGAAGAAATAAGCGCGCGGCGGCCCGCCCGCCCATCGCAAGCAGTCCGAAATGATTTCGTTTCGGCGGCACCAATGGAAAAGGCCTTCATCGAACGATGAAGGCCTTTTTTAATGCGCACGCGGGCGCCTTCGGGCGGCGGGCTCTTCGGCGGCGTCAGGCGCCTGGAGCAACGCAATGCGACACGCCGTGGTCTGCACGGACTTGCGCGTTCTGCCCTATCTGGCTGGCAATATATGCAGCCACCGGATTCGCTCGGAACATCCCTTCGCGAAGTGGAATTCCAATATAGGCGGCGCTGTCGGGGCATTCAAGCGAGCCCCGATTGAATCTCGCGATGACAGGCGGCGCTTCAATGACAAAACCGATCCACGCTCACACGGCCGCGGCTGCCGCCACGGCAGCCTGCTCCGCCTGCTGCTTCTTTTCACGCTCAGGGCACTGCGGCTCGCGGTAATCGTTGTCGAGTTTCTCGACGAGGAAATCGACGAACGAGCGCACCGCCGGCGGCATCCCCTGCCGCGACACGAACACCGCATAGAGCCGCGGCACCGGCAAGGTCCAGCCCGGCATGACCGGCGACAGTTGCCCGGCGCGCAACGCATTGCCGTACATCATCTCCGGCAGCGCCGCGATCCCGACCCCATCGAGTACGGCCTCGCGGATCGTCATCAGGTCGGCCGTGACGAGACGCGGCTCGTGCTCGTGCACATGGCGCGCGCCGTCCGGCGCGATCAGGTTGAACACGTGCCGGCCATCGCCCGAGGGCGTGTCGAGCGTCTCGAAGCGCGACAGATCACCCGGCTCCAGCGGCGGCGCATTCTGGCCCAGCAGGCTCGGCGAGCCGACCAGCATCTGCTCGGTGCGCCACAGCGGCCGAACGACGATATTGGCGTTCTCCGGCGGCTCGGAACGCACACGCAACGCGATGTCGATCGAATCCTCGAACAGATCGATCACCTGATTGGTCACGCGCACCTGCACGCGCACCTCCGGGTAGCGGTGCAGGAATTCGGGCAGCAGCCGCGACATCATCGTCTGCGACAGCGTCACGGGCACGCTGACGCGCACCGTGCCGCGCGGCGAGGCTCGCAACTGCTGCACCGCGTTCATCGCCGCCTGCGCCTCGGCCAGCATCGCCTGGCAGTGCTGGTAGAACAGTTGCCCGGCCTCGGTCAGCGCCAGCTTGCGCGTCGAGCGCTGCAGCAGGCGCACGCCGAGCGTCGCCTCCAGCTCCGTGAGCCGGCGCGACAGACGCGACTTCGAAATCCCCAGAACGCGTTCGGCAGCCGAAAACCCACCGTGCTCGACGATCTGCGAGAAATACATCAGGTCGTTCAGATTGTGTGCATCGATATTCATTTCATCGTTCCAATGGCAGAACGATCCATTGCGGATCGCGCGGAATTCAACCGCAGGCCGATCCATATAATAGCCTTTGACTTCGCTCAAACGCTCGTAAGGAAAATATCCGATGCCCGTATCGCGCTCCATCCTGCGCGTCTATCCGTCGTTACGGGCGACGGAAGGCGCCGGCTTCCAGGTTCATCGCCCGTTCCCCACCCGTCTGCTCGCCGATTTCGACCCGTTCCTGCTGTTCGACGAGCTCGGCCCGATCGACTATGCACCGGGCGCGGCCAAAGGCGCGCCCGATCATCCGCACCGCGGCTTCGAAACCGTCACCTACGTGCTCGACGGCCATTTCCGCCATCGCGATTCGGCCGGCCATACCGGCGAATTGCGTGCGGGCGACGTGCAATGGATGACGGCCGGCTCGGGGCTGATTCACAGCGAAATGCCCGACCCGGAATTCGCGGCGGCGGGCGGCCGCGTGCACGGCATCCAGCTTTGGGTGAACCTGCGGCGCGACGACAAGCGCGCCCGGCCGCGCTATCAGGACATCGCGTCGTCGTCGCTGCCCGGCGTGACGTCCGAGGACGGCCGGACCCGCATCAAGGTGATCGCGGGCGAGGCGTTCGGCGTGCAGGCCGCCATCGACACGCATACGCCGCTGCTCTACCTGCACCTGACGCTGCAGCCCGGCGCGCAGGTCAGCGTGCCGGTGCCGTGCGATTTCCGGGCGTTCGCCTATCCGCTCTGCGGTGCGGGCCGTTACGGCGCGAGCGGGCAGATCAGCGGCCCGCAGCAGATGATCGTGTTCGACGACGACGGCGATACGGTCGAGATCGGCGCCGGCGACGCCCCACTCGATGTACTGCTGGTGGGCGGCCGGCCGATCAACGAGCCGATCGTGCGCTACGGCCCGTTCGTCATGAATACCGAGCAGGAGATTCGCGACGCCGTGGCCGATTACCAGGCCGGCCGGATGGGGTCGATCGCGCCTTGAACCCCTGATCACGCGCCGATCCGGCCCCGGACGGCGCTTCCAAATTCCGTCACAATAGTTCCCTTTTGCGGCTCACCGCCGCGACGACCGAAGGAAGCTCTCGCCTTGAATTTTGAACACCTGATCCAGATCAACGCGACGGACAACCCGATGTTGCCGACGCTGACGCGCGACCAACTCTGGGAAGGCCTCGTCCTGCGCGCCGAACAGCCGCAACTGTTCGTGATCGGCCTCGACGATTGCAAGATCAGCGATCGAACCGACACCACGCTCGAGCGCGAGTTGCACTTCGGCCAGGCGACGATCCGCGATCGCGTCACGTTCACGCCGAATCATCAGGTCCGCTACGACATCCACGCCGCCAACGGCGAGATCGGCGGCTCGTTGACCATGACGATCGAGGAGCACGACGACCAGGCGCTGTTCCTGCGCTTCACCTACGCCACCACGCTGCCGGACACGGCCGACACCGAGGATGCCCGACAGACCCAGGGCATCGTCAAGGAGGCGTACCGCACCTCCGATATCGACACGGTCCGCCTGATCCGCGAATACGCGCAGGGCCGCCGCGATCCCGATCCGCTGCACTGAACGCTTCACCGGCGGCCCGCTCGCGCGCCGCCGGTCCTGCTTCGCCGCCCTTTACCGCCCCGCTTCGCCGCCCCGTATTTCGCGTTCTTTTCGCGCTCGTTCCGCCGCTTATCAAAAACTATCGATCAAGCTCAGTCGATTAAAAAACATCGCTAGTAAATGGGAATAATTATCATTTAGAATTCATTCCATCGACACACCACTGATTGAACGGCCCGAATGACCGAACTTATGCGAACTTCCACACTCAGCCTGCGCCGCACCAGCAGCGCGGCGCCCGGTGGCCGGACGAAAGTTGCGGCTGTCACGAAGTCGGATAGCACCGACAACCCGGAGCCGAATCAGCGCGTCGTGTCCAGCGATGCCCTGTTGCAAGGCCGCAAGCTCGTCTCGATCATGCATAACGGCGAGACTTATCAGCTTCGCGCCACGCGTCTGGGCAAGCTGATCCTGACGAAGTAAGTACCGAGTATTGTGGGGACCACCTCCCTGAGAGGTGTTGGGCAGTAGCCAGCCGTAACGGCTTGCACGCGAGATCTAGACCCCTTCGTGCAACCCAACTCAAGCAGTCGTTACAGCAAGCCAAGCCATTTTTTTGGTTCTCATACTGAAGCAGCGAAAGCGACGTGCCTGACGGGCACGTCGCTTTTTTCATTGGCGGGAGAACAACGGGAAACCCTCCATGCGGTGCGGATGGCGCAGGACGATACGGCGGATCAGCCGTGTCAGAACACCCAGAACATCAGCCACCAGGCGCTGTCGACGATCGCCAGCGCCAAGCCGAAGCCCGCCATCGCGGCGAACCGGCGCGGCCATGCCGCATAACGCCCCGTCACGCGCCAGGCCAGCCACGCGCTCCAGAGGTTCGAGCCGACCAGGATCGCGATTCGCACCGGCGAAGCCCAGTCGAGCGGCAGATGTTCGGCGCGCAGCAGCGACAGCGTGGTGGCCGACAGGCCGAGGAACACGCCCGCGCCGGCCAGCGGAATCAGCGCCTGCGTCAGGTGATGCAGGCGCACGCGATCGAAGCGGCCCAGCAGCGCCGACGCACCGGCCAGCACGATCAGCAGCGCCGTGCCGTAGATCAGCCCCGTGCCGACGATATACGACACCACCAGCCCGCCATCGAGCCAGGAGAACACATCGTTCTGATCGGGGTAATGCGTGAGCAGGAACCACGGCGCGTTGGTTTCGAGCGGCCAGGTGATGTCGCGGTCGATCAGCCAGCCGGCCAGCCATTGCTTGATCGTCACGAACCAGGGGCTGGCGGACCAGTGGAACGCACCGATCGCGATGCCCAGCAGGCCGTAGAGGATCAGCGCGGTGTCCCAGGGGTTCGCCTGCGCATCGCCGAGTTCGACGACTTCCTCGGACGGCGAGCGCACCGTCAGCGCGATCGCGTCGCGATGGCCGCTGCAACGGCCGCACATATGGCACTCGGCCGCGCCCTTCATGTTGCGCAGCGGCACCAGCGGCGCGCAGTTGATCGGAATCACGCGATGGCCGTGCTCGCCTTCCGTATAGGAGCGGCGCCACGCAGCCTCGTCGACCTTGAAGCGCACCGGCGCCAGCCGCGCGAGCAACGCGAACACGCCGTTGACGGGGCACAGATACTTGCACCAGACGCGCTTCTCGCGGCCGTACAGCAGGCCGATCACCATCGCCGCGAACGTCGAGCCACCGAGCACCAGCAGCACGGCGCGCGGGTATTGATAGACGCTGACCATCTGGCCGTAGATGGTGGTGATGCCAAACGCGACGAACGGCCAGCCGCCCCAGCGCATCCAGCGCGGAATCGCGCGGCCGCGGCCAAACTTGCTGGCGAACTCGGCAAGCGCCCCCTCGGGGCACAGCACGCCGCACCACACCCGGCCCAGCATCACCATCGACAGCAGCACGAACGGCCACCAGATGCCCCAGAACACGAACTGCGCCGCGAGCGTCAGGTTGTTCCACAGGTGCGCCGTGTCGTCGGGCAGCGGCGTGAACGCCGGCACGAGAATCAGGAACGCATAGACCAGCACCACCACCCACTGGATGCCGCGAATCCACGCGCCGTGCCGCTGCATCCAGTGACCGGCTTCGGTCAGCCGGCTCCAGCGCAGGCCGCTCGCCGGCGTGCTCATGCGGCGCGCCCTGCCGCGGCGGCCGGACGGCGCGTCGCGATCTTCAGCAGCCCGTACACCACGACCCAATACAGCACGTAGGCCACCAGGTTGGTCAGCGCCGGATGTGCGCGATAGCCGGTCAGCGTGGCGACCAGCGAGCCGAACGTGCTCGAATCGTCGAGGATCGCCGAGCTGTCCCACAGCTGCGAGATGCCCAGCGGCAGGATTTCCTTGTCGATCAGTTTGTCGACGCCCGCCTCGAACAGGCCCGCACCGAGGAACAGCAACATGATTTCGGTGACGCGGAAGAACAGGCGCCACGAGAAGATCTTGCCGCCCAGTTGCAGCAGATAGAAGGTGAACAGCGCGAGCGCGAGGCCGATCACGACCGCCAGCACCTGAGCGCCGCCCACATGGCCGCTCTGGCCGAAGCCGAGGCCGTACAGGAAGATCACCGTCTCGCTGCCCTCGCGCGCAATGGCCAGCGCCACCAGCACCGCCACGCCCCACCAGTTGGCGGTTTTAGTGGTTTCCTGCAGCGATTGCTCCATGTCGCGCTTGAGCGTGCGCCCGTGTTTCTTCATCCAGAACACCATCTGCACGATCAGCACGCAGGCGACCAGCACCATCGCGGTCTGGAAGTAATCCTGCGCGTCGCCCGACAGCACTTCGGTGAACCCGACCAGCGCGGCGCCCAGGCCCAGCGCCATCAACAGGCCCGCGCCCACGCCAACCCAGAGGTACGGCAAGCCGCGGCGCGTTTCGGCGTCGCCGTTGCGCAGCCACGCATAGAGAATGCCGACGACCAATAGCGCCTCGACGCTTTCACGCCAGACGATGAAAATGATTTGACCCATTGATAACCTCCGTGTCCCGGCCGCGGCGGGACGTCCGCGGCCGCACGATAAATCGGAACTACTTCGCGACGATGACGCCTTGCGCTTGCTGATGAAAATCGTCGAAGAATTTGTATTCGCCCGGCGACAGCGGCGCGATCACGACGAACGATTCGGCGCCCGGCGCGAGGACCTTCTCCTTGCGAAGCTGGACGCTCTCGAATTCGACGGCGCCCTTGCCGGTATTGCGGACTTCGATCTTGATGCGCTGGCCGGCCGGCACTTCGATGCGGGCCGGGTTGAGCTTGCCGTCGGCCATCTCGAGCTTGAAGGTCGGCAGATCGGCGGCTTGAGCCGCGGTTGCAACGGCCAGGCCGGCGAGCACGGCGGCGAAAATCTTGGGGAATGTCATTGTGCTTCTCGTAGAAGGCGGCATCGAGGCGATGCCGCCCGGCCGTGGAACCCGATCAGTAACCGCCCTTCTTGCCGATGCCGGCGAACGGGAAGTCGTATTCGAGCGTGAACGGCTTGAACCATGGGCCCACGCCCGTTTCCTTGTCGACGTGGCGGCCGAACGCCATATGGCCCATCTGCATCGGCGGCTTGACCGTCAGCGCCAGGTGGTACTTGCCCGGGCCGGCCAGCTTGACGTTGTCGCCGTAGTGCGGGCCATCGTTCGCGACCATGCCCATCAGCACGCCCTGCGACTTCCACTTCGCGTCGCCCTGCTTGGTCAGCGTGTATTCCACCTGCAGGTACGGCATCCAGTCGCCTTCGGCGAAGCCGGTCGGATTGTTCTTCACCGCGTGGATGTCGGTCTCCAGGTGGATGTCCGAATCCGATGCCTTGCGCATCATGCCTTCCGGTTCCATCGTGATCGGTTGCAGGTAGACCGTGCCCACCTCCATGCCACCCTGGATTTGCTGCTTGCCGATCGGATACTCGGCGGCCGATGCCGACATCGCGAAAAGTGCCGCCGCGACTGCGACCCCACAACGGGTGATGGACGAACCGAACATTGAGACTCCTGATTATTATCGTCAGATGAAAAAATGCCGCCCGGCTCCTACCGCGCGACATGAGTAAGCAAGAACGTTAATGCGAACCATTCTCAATAATTGGCGAGTTTAGCATTGAATCGCACGCGAAACAAAGGGGGAATAATTTCAAGCCTTTGACGCAGAAAGGATTTCGGAAGATTTTCGAAGACGGTCGGAAAGCGGCATTCGATGCCGGCGTGGATCGCGGAAATGCACCGATCTGGTCACTTTCGTGGCCGGATCGGTGTGGGAACGGAATCAGTTCGCGCCTTCGAGGCGGTCGCCCACGTTGGCGCCGAACACACGCTCGCGCAACAGCGAGAGCTGATCGCGCGTCTGCGCGGCCTTCTCGAACTCGAGGTTCTTCGCGTAGTCGGTCATCTGCTTTTCGAGACGCTTGATTTCCTTGGCGAGCTGCTTCTCGGACATGTCCTCGAATTTCGCGCGCTGCTGCGCTTCCTTCAGCTCGGCGCGTGCATCGTCGGCGTTGTAGACGCCATCGATGATGTCCTTGATACGCTTCACCACGCCGCGCGGCGTGATGCCGAGCGCCTCGTTGTGGGCGATCTGCTTGACCCGGCGGCGTTCGGTTTCATCGATCGCGCGGCGCATCGAATCGGTGATCTTGTCGCCATACAGAATCGCCTTGCCGTTCACGTTACGCGCCGCACGCCCGATCGTCTGGATCAGCGAGCGCTCGGCGCGCAGGAAGCCTTCCTTGTCGGCGTCGAGAATCGCCACCAGCGACACCTCGGGAATGTCCAGGCCCTCGCGCAGCAGGTTGATGCCCACCAGCACGTCGAACGTGCCGAGCCGCAGGTCGCGGATGATTTCGACGCGCTCGACCGTGTCGATATCGCTGTGCAGATAGCGCACCTTGACGCCGTGGTCGGACAGGAACTCGGTCAGTTGCTCGGACATTCGCTTGGTCAGCGTGGTGATCAGCACGCGCTCGCCGGCCTTCACCCGCTCGTTGATCTCGGCCAGCACGTCGTCCACCTGGGTGGTCGCCGGCCGCACCTCGATCTCGGGGTCGACCAGGCCGGTCGGCCGCACCACCTGTTCGGCCGTCTGCCCCGACACGCGCTGCTCGTAGTCGGCCGGCGTGGCCGATACGAACACGACCTGGCGCATCTTGCGCTCGAACTCGGGGAATTTCAGCGGCCGGTTGTCGAGCGCCGACGGCAAACGGAAGCCGTAATTGACGAGGTTTTCCTTGCGTGCGCGGTCGCCGTTGTACATCCCGTTCAACTGACCGATCAGCACGTGCGATTCGTCGAGCAGCATCAGCGCGTCGGACGGCAGGTAATCGACCAGCGTCGGAGGCGGCTCGCCGGCGGCGGCGCCCGAAAAATGCCGCGAGTAGTTCTCGATGCCCTTGCAGAAGCCCAGCTCCTGCAGCATCTCGAGATCGAAGCGGGTGCGCTGTTCGAGCCGCTGCGCCTCGACCAGGCGATTGTCGGAATGGAAGAATTCGAGACGTTCGCGCAGTTCGTCCTTGATCGTCTCGATCGCGCGCATCACCGTGTCGCGCGGCGTGACGTAGTGCGACGACGGATAAACCGTGAAGCGCGGGATCTTCTGGCGCACCCGGCCCGTCAGCGGATCGAACAGTTGCAGCGTCTCGACCTCGTCGTCGAACAACTCGACGCGCACCGCCATCTCGGCGTGCTCGGCCGGGAAGATGTCGATCGTGTCGCCTCGCACGCGGAACGTGCCGCGCTGGAAATCCTGCTCGTTGCGCGTGTACTGCATCGCGATCAGCCGCGCGATCACGTCGCGCTGGCCGAGCCGGTCGCCGGCACGCAGCGTCAGGATCATCTGGTGGTATTCGGACGGGTTGCCGATACCGTAGATCGCCGACACGGTGGCCACGATCACCACGTCGCGCCGCTCCATCAGGCTCTTGGTGGCCGACAGCCGCATCTGCTCGATGTGCTCGTTGATCGACGAGTCCTTTTCGATGAACAGGTCGCGCTGCGGCACATAGGCTTCCGGCTGGTAATAGTCGTAGTACGAAACGAAATACTCGACCGCATTGCGCGGAAAGAACTCGCGGAACTCGGCATAGAGCTGTGCGGCGAGCGTTTTGTTCGGCGCGAACACGATGGCCGGGCGGCCGAGCTGCGCGATCGTGTTCGCCATCGTGAAGGTCTTGCCGGACCCCGTCACGCCGAGCAGCGTCTGGAACGACAGACCGTCCTCCACGCCCTCGACGAGCGTGGCGATTGCCGTGGGCTGATCACCGGCAGGCGGATACGGCTGATAAAGCTGGAATGGCGAACCGTCGAACGTCGCGAATTTCGATTCGTCGAGTTCGGCGGACACATCGGGGGAATGTTCGGACATGGAGCGAGGGCCTGGCCGCGTGCAAAAGAGCATTTTAGCGCTTCGCCCACCGCCGGGCTGACCGTTAGGCGCAGCGGCGGTCCGGACAGACGGGCTCGGCACGGCGCGATGCCGCCACCAGGATGGCTACGTCGCGGCCAACGCCCGAGGTTGCGTCCGGTTTCTGCCTCGCCATACCTGCATCACCCACCCGGCTTTGGCCGAAATCGCGGCGCAATTCGCTACAATGGCGGGATTCGCTCCGGAAGCTGCGGCCCTCGGCATGCACCCGCGCCACGCGGGAACCGGACCCCGATTTCATTCCACTACTACTGCTGCGAAATCATCATGTCGCTCTTTTCCGCTGTCGAACTCGCCCCCCGCGACCCGATCCTGGGCCTCAACGAAGCCTTCAACGCCGATACGCGCCCGACCAAGGTGAACCTCGGCGTTGGCGTGTACACCAACGAAGAAGGCAAGATCCCGTTGCTGCGCGCCGTGCGTGACGCGGAAAAGGCACGCGTCGAAGCCGGCCTGCCGCGCGGCTACCTGCCGATCGACGGCATCGCCGCCTATGACGCCGCCGTGCAGAAGCTGCTGCTCGGCAACGATTCGCCGCTGATCGCAGCCGGCCGCGTCGTGACGGCGCAAGCCATCGGCGGCACGGGCGCGCTGAAGATCGGCGCGGATTTCCTGCGCACACTGAACCCGAACGCCAAGGTCGCGATCAGCGATCCGAGCTGGGAAAACCACCGCGCGCTGTTCGAGACGGCCGGCTTCAAGGTCGATGCCTACCCGTACTACGACGCCGCCACCCACGGCGTGAACTTCGACGCCATGCTCGGCGCGCTGAACAGCTACGCTGCCGGCACGATCGTCGTGCTGCACGCGTGCTGCCACAACCCGACCGGCGTCGACCTGACCGAAGCGCAATGGGCGCAGGTCGTCGAAACGGTCAAGGCTCGCCAGCTCGTGCCGTTCCTCGACATCGCCTATCAAGGCTTCGGCGAAGACCTCGAAGCCGATTCGGCAGCCGTGCGCCTGTTTGCTGCGGCCGACCTGAACGTGTTCGTGTCGTCGTCGTTCTCGAAGTCGTTCTCGCTCTACGGCGAGCGTATCGGCGCGCTGTCGATCATCACCGCGAGCAAGGACGAAGCCACGCGCGTGCTGTCGCAACTGAAGCGCGTGATCCGCACGAACTACTCCAACCCGCCGACCCACGGTGGCGCACTGGTTGCAGCCGTGCTGGGCTCGCCGGACCTGTACGCTTCGTGGGTGCAGGAACTCGGCGAAATGCGCGACCGTATCCGCGCGATGCGCAATGGCCTGGTCGACCGCCTGAAGGCGAGCGGCGTGGACCGCGACTTCAGCTTCATCAATGCCCAGCGCGGCATGTTCTCGTACTCGGGCCTGACGTCGGCGCAAGTCGACCGTCTGCGCGAAGAGTTCGGCATCTACGCGGTGGGCACCGGCCGGATCTGCGTGGCTGCGCTCAACACGCGCAACATCGATGCCGTCGCCAACGCGATTGCAGCGGTGCTGAAGTAAGTAAGTCAGGCGACTGGCGCGAACGATTCGCGCTATATCGCTCTGCCGGAAACGCGCTCTACGGAGCGCGTTTTTTATTGGCGATAAAAATGTAGCCATAGCGCCGCGCAACCCGTGAACACCACAACAACCTTGCCGCTCAGTTTCGAATCCATGCCGACGTCTCCCAAATCCAGCAGGTTCCAATGAAATCATGGCCGGGCATGGCAAAACAAGCTGGCCATTCGGCTAGTTGTCGGCACGCGTCCGGCGCCGCTATCGTGCACGAAGCGTCCTGCATGCCGTCCGCAAACGGGCTAAGCTAGCCGCTCTGTTCCGAACAGGAGGAAAGCCATGATGAATTACCGACGCCTGGGCCGATCCGGGCTGCAAGTCAGCGAATTGTCGATCGGTTCGTGGGTCACGTACGGCAACCAGGTCGATCAACGTGCCGCGCGCGAATCGCTGGCCGCGGCGCGCGATGCCGGCATCAATTTCTTCGACAATGCCGAGGTGTACGCGCGCGGGCAATCCGAGGAAATCATGGGCGAAGCGTTGAAGTCGCTAGGCTGGTCGCGCATCAGCTATGTGGTGTCGACGAAGTTTTTCTGGGGCCTGGCCGAAGCACCGAATCAATATCACACGTTGAACCGCAAATATCTGATGGACGCGATCGACGGCTCCTTGCGCCGGCTGAAGCTCGACTACGTCGACCTCGTGTTCTGTCACCGCCCCGATCCGAATACGCCGATCGAGGAGACGGTCTGGACGATGAGCGACATGATCGCGCGCGGCAAGGCGCTTTACTGGGGCACGTCGGAGTGGAGCGCGGATGAAATTCGCGCCGCTTACGACATCGCCGAGCGCCATCACCTGCACAAGCCGGTCATGGAACAGCCGCAGTACAACCTGCTGCACCGCCGCCGCGTCGAGCAGGAATACAATCGGCTCTACGAAGACATCGGCCTGGGCCTCACTACATGGAGCCCGCTCGCATCGGGCCTGCTGACCGGCAAGTATCGCGATGGGGTACCTGCCGACAGCCGGGCAGCCATTCAAGGCTACGATTGGCTGCGCGAACAATTGACGGATCCGGCGAAGAATCAGGCGGTCTCGAAGCTGGCCGGCGTCGCCGACGAGCTCGGCTGCACGCTGGCGCAGTTGGCCATCGCGTGGATTCTGAAGAACCCGAACGTCAGCACGGTCATCACCGGGGCCTCGCGCGTCGAACAGATCGGCGAAAACATGAAGGCGATCGAGGTGGCGGCTCGATTGACGCCCGAGTTGAAGCAGCATATCGAGGAGATCGTCGGCGATCAGGCGCAGTAAGCGCTCTCGCGTACAATAGCCGGCCGCGCGAATTGCGAATGCAGGTGCCTGAATGGGCCGGCAAAGCGTTCGGGCGGCCGTTTTTGACTCTACTCGCCTCATCCCCGCCATGTTCAGTTACCGCCACGCGTTTCATGCCGGCAACCACGCCGATGTGCTCAAGCACGCCGTCGTCGTCCAGTTGCTTCACCACCTGAACAAGAAAGACAAATCGTATTGGTATATCGACACGCACGCGGGGGCGGGCGTGTATGCGCTGGACGAAGGCTTCGCGGCGAAGACGGCCGAATATGAAACCGGCATTGCCAAGCTGTGGAATGCCGACGACCTGCCCGCGGCACTCTCGGACTACGTCGACGAAATTCGCTCCTGCAACGAGTCGGCCGATCTGCGCTACTACCCGGGCTCGCCGTACCTCGCGTGGCGCATGCTGCGTGAGCAGGACCGCATCCGGCTGTTCGAGATGCACAGCACCGAAATCGATATCCTGCGTCACAACTTCCGCGACGCAGGCCGGCGCGCGATGATTTACGCAACAGACGGTTTCGAAGGGCTCAAGGCCCTGCTGCCGCCACCTCCGCGTCGTGCCCTGGTGCTCATTGATCCTTCGTATGAAGACAAGCGCGATTACGCGCGCACGCTTGCTTGTGTCGAGGAAGGGCTGAAGCGCTTCGCGACCGGTTGCTACGCCGTGTGGTATCCGCAGGTCAAGCGCCCTGAATCGGAGCGCTTCCCCGACCAACTGAAGCGGCTGCAGACGACGAACTGGTTGCATCTCACGCTGACGGTCAGTCATGCTCCGGCAGATGGATTCGGGCTGTACGGCAGCGGCATGTTCATTCTGAACCCGCCCTATACACTGGCTGAATCGATGCGGGAAGCCCTGCCCTATCTCGTAGAAGCACTCGGCCAGGATGGCGGCGCCAAGTTCGGCCTGGAACTGCGCAGCGCCTGAGCAAGCAGCCGAGGCAGTTCGCTATTGTCGATAGCCCGGCGTAGCAGGCAGGCGAATATACGGTGCGACGACAACAGGCACCTGGTTGTTTTGCTGCAATTCAGCGGGCTGCCGGATCTGCGCAGGCTCGACAATCGGCGCCGGATTCAACGGTGCAGTTTGCAGCACCGTTCCGGACCGCCCATCGTGGATACCGGTTTGCGTATCGAGCACCACCGGCGGCCGCTCTTCTTGTTTGGTGGGCTGCTTTGCGTTCGCATTCGAGCCCCAACTAGCGATTGCTATCAGCAGCACCGCCCACCATTGACGCTTGCCCGAATCACAGTACATCGAAGACATCTTGCTCATCCCGCCCATCCGTTGGATTGATCCCGTTTTCAAGACAATACCGCTGGATGCCGACCTCGTGCCACATTGATCGGATCAAAAAAGCAAAAGCCCCGACAAGTTCGGGGCTTTTTACATTTTTGCATGCAAACCGCATGCAGCCGAAACGGGTTCAGCTTACAGCGAGTAGCCGTTCGTTTCGAGCGAGCGAATGCGGTGCTCGAGTTGAACGATGTCGCTCGACGATGCCAGATAGGCTTCGCGACGCTCACGTTCAGCAGATTCAAACCAGTAGCTCAGCTTTTCAACGATGTACGCAACCATGATGCTCTCCAAGGAAGTTTGAGATCCCCCGGCTGACACTGAATCAGGGATATCCCGTATAGGGTTGACCCGAATTATAGCGAGAACGCACCATCTTGCTAATGAAATGCACGAATAGTTTGCATTCCAAAACAGAATGCACCCTAAAAAATACCGTCAACCTATTGATTTATTTAAGAATCACGCGCGAACACTGGAATTTTCGACGCATTTAATTGCACCGACTTAGTGCGTATTGGTATCGGCGAGTTGTTCAAGGATCAGACAGTCCGGGCGATCGTCGCCATGGCAGTGTGCCGCGAGCTTGGCCAAGGTATTTCGCATGTCCGTGAGCTCGGCAATTCTCTGGTCGAGTTCGGATACATGTTCGAGGGCAATTGCCTTGACCTCCGCGCTGGCACGGGAGCGGTCTTGCCAAAGCGCCAGCAGCTTTCGGACATCGTCGACGAGAAAACCCAGCCTGCGCGCTTGCCGGATGAACTTCAGCAGATGAACTTCGCTATCACCGTATGTGCGGTAGCCGGCGTCAGTTCGCTGCGCTGGCTCGATCAGGCCGACGCTTTCGTAGTAGCGAATCATTTTCGCGCTGACGCCAGAGGCGCGCGCGGCTTCACCGATATTCACGTGATTTTCTCCCGTCGATAACGGCCGATCGTAGCGCGATATTGAAAATGCCGCTGACTTCGCACCCGTTGCGTGGGCGTCCCGTTGCGACGGGATGTTTTCCGCGGCCTGAAAGACAAAACCCCCACTGCATTCGCAGCGGGGGTTCTGAAGAGGGAAGCCTGACGATTACCTACTTTCACACGGGCAATCCGCACTATCATCGGCGTAGAGTCGTTTCACGGTCCTGTTCGGGATGGGAAGGGGTG
>NZ_BAAILN010000067.1:0-11472 GCF_054589155.1 Burkholderia sp. 3C | reverse complement strand
CTCTTCACCTCACGGGAGTTGGCTTTTCGAAGGCTGATAACGTGAACCATGCCGCCGCGCGGCGTGAACACCAGCATATGAAGGCGATCGTCTAGATAGCCAAGCGCCTGGAAGCGGCGCTCCGGATACACCATCCGGACATCTTCCACGATCAACGCACCTGCCATCTCGAAGTCGCGAGCCAGCTCGAAGGAGAGGCCGCGCTCGGCGATGTTCTTCTCGCTCTTGCTCGAATCATAGCTAACATCCATACGAATAAATGTACCCCCAATAAATCAAACAAACAAGGATTTTTTGTACCCCCGAAAATTCGTATCTTCTGACATACGGCCCGTTGATGAATATGACCCCTCCTGCACGCGTCGACAGTAGAAAAAGCACGCGGGTTTGATCCCCCGCGTCTTTCCCGTAGACGCAGGGTCCCTCGCGTTTCGGCCAGCCCCGCCCCTTGCGACGGGCGTAACAATGTCTGATCGGTGCCTGTCGCGGCCGCCCCCTTCGAAAATGCGTTGTCGACGCTCGTCGAATCGCGGAGAGCCGCGCTCCATCTAGCATTGGGGTCAACTCCAACGATCGATGCCTATCCGCGCAATGCACAACGAGTTGGAGATCTGGAGATAAACGCCAGAATCGACCTGAAAGCCTTATGGGGTAAGGATTCGAGTGTCTCCAACCGACTTGGAGAACGCTGGAGATACTGGAGACAAACGAGCCGTAAGCGTTACGAAATCAGCAAGAGTCGCGGCAACCGGCCGCCTAGTTCCGTCTGGTGCATATCGCTCAAAGTAACTTTGACGCTCGGGAAAAAAACGCCGCGCAAAGGAATGCCCGCTACCGCCCTTCCGGACGGCGGCGACGACTTTCACAGTTCGAGCGTGAAGATCGACGGCAACACGCGGTAGACCATGAATTTCCCGTGGCCGGGGATGTATTCCTGCCGGTACGGATAGCCGTCGCTACGCGGCATCAGCACGCCGCGTTTCATCAGTGCCTTGGCGACGATCTTGTGATCGAAGCCGGCACACACGTCCTTGCGAAACACGGCTGCTTCGATCAGGTATTCCGTCTCCACGCTTTCCGCGTCGTTGGCGCTCATCTTGCCGCCGAACTCGGTGTAATACTCGTGATCGGAGGCGATGGGCGTGCGCCGCTCATCGCGCTTCACGTGCTGCTTGAAGCCCGCTCGATGCGGCACGTTCGGCCGATGGTCGTCCTGCGCCCGGTTCATCCACACGAAACGGTTGTCGCCGTGTGCGGCGAGGAAATGCTGTACCTGCCGCACGGCTTCGGCCTCGTCCGAATTCCCCGTACCGCCGCGCAGTTCGAGCCAGCCTTCGAAGCAGCGACGCGCGGCCTCGACCGATTCGCCTTGCGGCCAGCCGGTCAGACCGTGCGCGGTGGCAAGCTCGCCGGCTACCGCAACGAGACAGAATCGTTTGGCAACGCGTGCGACCTGCGAATGTGCGCCGTCTGGCACCCACTGCCCGACCAGCTCGTTGACGCGCAGTCGCACGTGTTCGGCCAGCTCGCCGGCCTGCGACGATGCCCACTCGATGAACGCGGGGCCGGCCGTGCCGTAGTGCATGCCTGCGTGTCGCTCTAGATGCTCGATCAGCGCTGCCGGCGTCGGGAAGCCGTGCAGCTTCTCCACGACACCCATTTCGCCAACCTCGGCGGGGATCGCGGGCAAGCGCACCTCGATACCGCCCTTCATCGGCTTGTTGCCCTCGGCCATCAACGCGGACACGCTCTTTTCGCCGTTCGACAGGAACAGTAGCCGCCACGTGAGGACAGGCTTGGCGGAGCCGCTACGCGATGCGCGGGATTTGCCGGACTCGTTCGCCAGCATGTAGATAACGTCGCCAACCAGGCGCGGCTCGACCTGGCCGATTTCATCGAGGATCAGCAGTGCGTCGCTATGCTGCGTGGCGACGGCTTCGAGCGCGTTGTCGGTCGCCTTCCAGCTCCGCACGTAGTCCGGCGAGCCGAACACGGACGCGGCGATGACGCCGCCAGTCGACTTTCCCTTGGACGTCGTGCCGAGCAGGTGAAACCCGCCCGATTGAAGCCCGGAGAAGTGCAGCAGCGGACCAGCGAAGGCGGTGGCAACGCAGAACAGCAGGCGACTATTGCCGATGCAGTTGGCCGCGACCTCGCGTTGCCAGTCATCCAGCGTGCCGCGCTCCTTGAACTGGCTCTGGATCGGCGTATCGGCTTGATAGATCAGCGCCTCTTTGCCAGTGCCGATGACGCGATCGGGCAGCACGAACGCGCCGTGATGCCAGCCGACGCGCGGCACGCAGCGCACGCGATCGTCCGGCTGCGCCATCTGCACGTAGTTCGCGATCTGCGTGCGGGCGATCTGCGTCACGCCGAGCTTGACGCCCATATCGAGCAGCATGCGGCGCAGCTCCGTGCCGTCGCCGGCAAAGAGGCCGGCCGGCACCGCCCATCGTTTCAGGATGCCGTCGCGGTCCGTGAATTCGAGCAGGTAGCCCCACTCGCTGTTCATCTCGTTTCGCGTCTCCGCAATCACGTCGATCCGCGTGCTGACCCAATGCGGCGCGAGCGGATCGCCCTGATTGTTGAAGCCGTGAAACCACACGCCCTTGTCGTCGACGACGAACCGCGACTTGCCGTCCTGCGCGCGGGCTGTTTTCGGGCGCTTGGCGGCCTTCGTGGTGGTTTGAGCGGCCTTGCCCTTGCTGGCGTCAGCCGAGCCGGCCTGTGCGAGCGCAGCGCGCACGGCAGCGGCCACCGCATCCGGGCCGAGGTGCGCAGCCAGGTCGTTGAAGTCGGTGCCGGCCGCAGGGCGGTTCGGACCGAAGTCGGGCACGGCGACGATGCCGGCGACAGCCTCGGCTGCCGCGCTGGCCTTCGTCACGCCAGGATTGCCGTTCGTCGTGTGATCGTCGTCGGCGCATACGACGATGCGCGCGCCCGGATACTGGCCGCGCAGTGCCGTCGCAACCGCGTGCAGGTTGCCGGCGTCGAACGCGACAGCGGCCGGATAGCCCGTCGCGGCCGCGAGCGTTGCGCACGTGGCGTAACCCTCGCCAATCAGCAGCGTGGACGCTACCGGGCCGCCGAGCAGCGAGAAGCAGGCCGCCTTGCGGCCATTCGGCAGATAGCGCTTCTGGCCGTCCGTCAGGACGAATTCCAGCGTCCACAGCTTGCCGTCCGCGTTACGGGCCGGGATGATGAGTGCGCCGTCGCATGCGGCCGTGCCGATGCACAAGCCGCCGCGATAGACGCGCAGCGCGTCGGCCGGGATGCGCTTGCGAACGAGATACGGGTGATCGGCCGGCGCAGGTTCGGCCGCCGACCAGATCGATTCAGCAAGTGCCGACGCGGCCTGCTGTTTCTCGGTCAGCTCCGCCAGCTCGGCCGCCTCACGGGTCGCGCGTTCGGCCTTCTGCCGCTCGCGCTCTGCTGGATCGATGGGCTTCGCTCGATGCGCGCGCGGATCGAAGCCGCCAAGCTTCGCGAGATGAAACAGCGTGTTGATGGTGATCTTGCCGCCCTTGAACGACTTCCACACATCGCGCGCGTCTTTGCCGTTGTAGCTTCGTGCACCTTGGCTCCAATCGCTCCAGAGGACGAAGCCCTCCTCGCCAAACTCGGCCTTGAGCGCCATGCCCGCCTGGCGCCATGTGTCTCGGTCGTCGGGCTGGACATAGCCGAGCGCGACTTTCGCCCGCTCGAATTCGGACATGGGTTCGTTACTCATAGATTTATACCGGGCGCGCGCCGACCGAATTTCGATTAGCAATCCATATCGAATCAGCGACGATACGACGCGCGAAAATTGAATAATGCGAGGATGTCTAGCGACGGATGAGCGCCGAACGCGTGCGACATTGACAGAACCGCTCCGCCAACTGCGACGTCATCGCCGTGGGTGTTACTGCTGAGCCGCACTGATTCGAGCGTGTAATCGACGGCTCGCAGATGCGACGGCGGTCCGGCCGCCTCACCTCCGCCGCGAAGTGCGGCGGAGATTTCATCGCGTTCACGTTCGTCTCTGTCGTGGCCAGCCCCTCAATGCGCCGCCCGTGGTTCGTTCTTGACGATGCCGAGCGCCGCGAACAGGTGCTGTTGGACACGCCCCATCAGGCCGGCCGCAAACGCTTGGCGGCCAACCATGACGCGGTGCGTATCGCAGTCGCCGACATCCTGCATCGCCGCCTCCATGCCGCGCGCGAACGCACCTGCCTGATGCGCCGCGTAGTCATGTAGCCGCACGTTGCCTTTCAGGTCGAGCCACGCGTCGGCGCAGACCGCACCAAGGTTGACGGCGAATTGCAGCTCGATCGGAGCACCGGTATCAAACGGCGGCGCGTTGTCGAAACCATCAATAATCGCAGTCCGGGTTCGCTGCTCACTCATCGCTCACCTCCCGCTGCATGGCAAGGCGCATGTCAACGGCGTAGCGCCCGGCTACGCCCAGCCCCATATCGACGAGCGAACGCTCGTACGTTCCCTCCGGGAGATGCAAGCGGACCGCATCGAACAGCGCTTCGAGGTGAGCGAACCGGCGAGCCGCACTCGTCGCGAACATTGCAAATTGGGTAGACAGGCAGGCATCAGCCATGTCGCACCTCCGCACGAACGAGCACCGCGATCGCAGCCAGTGCCGCACCTGCGGCATCAAGCACCTCTCGGTATGTGTTGGCGGTCGCTGCATCGCGCAATGCCGCGCGGATGATGGACTGAATGAGTTGGGGTGGCTGCCTGGTATGGGCGGGCGTGAACTGGCGCATTGGGTGCGGCCTCCTTTTGCTGGGTGTGGAACCCGACTCCCAACGCCAATTGGGGTGGCCGGGCACATGACGGAGTTGGCGTACCGGCGCAAAAGGAAACCGGCGTGCCCGAGGGCACCCCCGCCAAGGCCCGACCATTGAAGGCACTTAGCGTGCGGACGTAAAAAAACCGCGCGGTTGCGGTTGTCCGCCTTTTGCATATTCCAGACGCCAATCCGGGTCGCTGTTGTTTCAGCGACGTGCTTAGGATACTGCGCACCACCGCGACGTGCAAATCGAGGAAGGGGGAAATTAGCGACAGCGCAGCACGAAGGTCGACTTCCTGTCCCCTTCACCATGGCAAAGTGAATTTGGTGCGACATCATTCCGGGGCCTTCGGATCGAGCATGAAAATCGCGTGCTTGATGAGTTCAACAGCACGTCTGGCACGCGACGGTATACGTTCTGCATCGCGTTCGAACACTGTTGCTGCTGCCACGATCCAGCAAGCCGCTTCACGCCTGGCTTCATCCGCGCCGCGCGTAAGCGCTTCGGTGAACCGCTCATGCTGACGTTCCAGCTCGCATTCGTAAAATGCCGCATCGGCCTCTTGTTTGGCTTGTCGCGCTGCCACGCGGGCGGTTGCCACGCTCACGCTAGTTGTCATCGCTCGCCCTCCGTCGCGTCGCATACCAGATCGGCAGAACGATAGGTCAACGGGTCGGCCATCCAGCGATGAATTTCTCGATTCGACCAGACGGTGCAGCGCTGCGTCAGACGACTTGCGCGCGGAAAGCGTCCCTCCAGCTCGCGTTGGCGCACCGTTTCGCGGGAAAGAGGGACAAACCGCCGCAGATCACTCCAGCGCGAAAAGCCGTCAAGCGGCAGCCCAAGCGGTGCCCGTGAAGCGAAGGTGTTGCTTGCAGACATTTGTGCTCCCTGAGAATGACTGTGTCACCATCGACACAACCGAGAGCCTGAGGCACGAAACGCGACCAACGTATCGACAATCTCGTTTGGCATCACGCAGAACAAGACTGTGGCTGCCTAAATCGCGTTTCATCAAGTCATCCTGCAAGCCAAGCCCGTTTCAGTTTACGCACATGATCCGCCGTTACGCCAAAGCGGGCCGCAATTTCTGAGCAGACATTGCGGCCCTGAATGTCGTCGCCACTCTGCCGACGACGGATAAATTCATCGACAATTTTTGTATTTTTCGCTTTGGAGAGCCGCACGGCCTGAGCCGGTTTGATGGCCTTTTGTCTTTCCCGCTTAGCTTGCTCTTGCCGCTCTCGTTGTTCGGCTTGAAGCATCGCCAGACGCGCGAGCGACATGTCGCGCTCTTCGGCATATTCGGCGATCTCCTCATGCAAAGCGTTGATGCGCTCCAGCAGCGCAGACTCGGTTTCGCGCCGCGCGTAGAGCACGACGCCTTCCAAAGTGCGACTGTTGAACAGTTCGTGCTTCATCAGCTCTTGCGCAGTACGCAGATCGTTCTCGTCAATGCACTTGACAAGAAGGCCGGCCAGCAAAGCCATCGCCTCACCAGCCGACACGTTACGCGGAATGATGTCTTGCACTTTCCCAAAGGGACTTTCGCCACCGTCCGCAGCAAAAGGCTGGGACGCTCGGTGTTTGGCGTCTGTGGCAGCGACCGAAAGGATGCTTCTTTTGACGCACCGCCGTGAGCGCCGTGATCGAATGCCGGCGCGTGGCTTAAGCGTGGAAACTGAACCAGATATTTTTGAACGAGGCAATAGCACACCCTTCTGTGCGGCCTTCACGAAGAGCGCCGAGCCAGCCGGTGAAGGTGTCCGGTTTTCGGGTGGCCGCCCTAGGCTCGGCGAGCCTCATTTTCTCACGGCTTGTCTTGTTGCTTTGCATCCACCATGCTGTCGACCAACAGACGTGGACTTACCGAACGAAGCAATGAACTGATCGGTCAACGCCCGAAGGTCCCTTTACTGTACGAATTGACTCAATCGATCCATCGAGGGAAGAGACCATGAAAGACGAATCTCGAAGCGAAGCGGAAGTGTTCGGCGATTTAGCTGAGCTTGCTTTATCCCCGGGGTACGCCCACGTCATCGCACAGATTTGCTACCGCGACAACTTGATTGCGTATCAGAAGGAGATGAAAGCGGAGGATATGCAGAAGCTATTCGGCCCCCAGCGTCTCATTCGAACGGAAATAACAACGCTACTCGGCCTGATGGCCCGGGGATCAGTGGATCTGGCGCAACCGTCTCCCGATGTCGTCGAAGCGTTGATTCAGCGTACCGATCGCTTGATGGGAGAGCTGCACGACGCCATGAATCGGCCAGCAAGAGATTCCATGTTGAATGCAATGCAACGCGGTCAGAAGGACCCTGCCATTTGGAGGGGTGAAGTGTTCCGCGAGCCTATATTTTACGGCGGCGAGTCGGCTTATAGCTTCCAGTATCGAGACCTCGCCACTGATAAGTATGAGGCTGACGACCCATGGTTAGTCCAGAACAAAGGGTTTTCAATTCATCAGGCTCGCACAATCGCGAGTGCCATGTGTAACTTGGTAGACGAAAAAACTACGACAGCTCTCGCAACGAGTAGATCCTCAGAATGGATGCTAAATAGCTGGTTGCCAGCATTCGAACTATCGCCCGAAGAAATCGCGCATCGTTCCCGGGTTCCAATGCCGGCTGTGCAAGCCTTCTTAGCGACATTCACTTTGCGCGGCCACAACGAAACCTTCAAATCACTAGGCGACTTTAACGCAGTAGCGGCGACCCCGTTGCTCCAAACCGGTCACGGCAGTGTTCTGCTGTTTCAACACTATGGAATCTACGAGGCGATATATGAGTCACCGTTCTATTGGATGATGGCTGACGAGGACTATATGGAGACCGCGTCTGCACATCGAGGTGAGTTCATCGAGCGGTTTGCCGAGAGGAGGCTGGCTGAAGTTTTCGGCTCTCAGCACGTCTACCGGAATGTAGATCTCCAGCGAGCCAAAGGCGCTACCGTCGGCGAGATCGACGTTCTGGTTGAATTTGGAGATCGACTTATCGTAGTTCAAGCAAAGGCCAAGAAGCTCACGCTGGAAGCCCGTCGTGGGAACGACGGACAGCTAAGAAAGGACTTCGCAGCAGCGATCCAAGACTCGTATAACCAAGGCTGGCTGTGTGCGAATGCCATCATAGGCGGCGATTGCCAATTATTAGACTCACACGACAGAAAAATCACGTTGCGGCATACGCCAAAGGAGATCTACATATTCAACCTGATCTCTGAGCACTACCCGGCTTTAGCATTCCAGGCGCGAGAATTTCTCGTGTATCAGTCGTCCGACCGGATCAGACCACCCTTTGTAATGGACGTGTTCCTGCTTGATGCACTCACCGAAATACTCTCCTCGCCGCTGCGGCTCTTGAGTTACGTCCAGATGCGGCTTGCTGCTACCGAGAAGGTGATAATCAGCCATGAACTCACTGCGCTTGGATTCCATCTGAAACAAAATTTGTGGCTGGATTCGAAATATAACTTCGTGATGCTGGAGGACTCAATTTCGGTCGACCTCGACGTTGCGATGACCGTACGTAGGGAAAACATACCCGGTGATCACACACCGCCGGGTATTCTCACTCGGCTGAACGGAACAATCTATGAACGCCTAGTCGCTCAGCTTGAGCAACGAGCAGAACCAGCGACATTGTCACTTGGATTTGAGTTGCTTGCCATGAGTGAAGACTCCTGTCGCAATATTCACCACGGCTTAGAAGCGATCACACGTCAGACGCGAACAGACGGTAAGCTTCATGACTTCACGATCGGCCACGCAGACAGCGGTATTTGCTTTCATTGCAACCCTGCGCCGACAAGCGCGGCCATGAACACCCTTCGGGCGCACTGCGAGAAGCGCAAATACAGGCAAAAGGCCCGCCGCTGGTTCGGTGTTTCGGTTGATCCTAACGCCAACCTGCAGTTCGGCACTTCACTGGACTTCGAATGGGAGAAGTCCAACATCATGGATGACGCTACCCGTGCAATGAAGGATGGAGTCCCAGCCGCTTCGCTGGCTCAGATCGCTCGCGAAGCGAGACAAGTCAAGATGGGGAGAAACGACCCCTGCCCATGCGGCAGCGGCAAGAAATACAAACGGTGCTGTATGAAATAGATGGCGACATCGCGGATGCCCGTCACCACAGACTGGCCGCGTATCGATCAACCTCAGCGGCTGCGGATTCGTTTCGGTAGTCGTCACCAGTCCAATTCAATCAAACATTTGGCGCGACGGACGCTACTCTGCAAGGTCTCGTACCTGATACTTTATATTCTTTGCAGATTTCCGCCCGATCCGTCACGGGCATTAACTCCTCGCAACGTCTTCCGCACATAATTCGCTCTTGCTAGGGCAATCCTTTCATGAGTTTGACATACGATCCCTCACGGGGATCGAATGAACGATCGGTATCACGCGAGCGCGTCAGTCGTGCGTCAGGATCCGCCCTTAGGTGGTGCTTTCAATGCATTCTGTGCACGCGCAGCCTGCGCCTGTCGCACCCCGAGCAAATAGGAGCGAAATGCAGGATGAACCTCCCAAGTCGCAGCCTGCATTTCGTTCCAGTTTGACAGCTTCACGAAATTCGGATTTTCCTGAAACAAGATATGCCTGAAGCCGCGTACTTGCCGCTTATCAGCGACACGCGGATTCAAAAAACCAGTCTCATGCAAAAGAGCAAGGATGACTATCGAGTCATCATCATTTTGCGGATGCATTACACTACCACGTATTACGATTGAGGCAATACTAGGGACCTTACCCAGATGCCCCCTCAACTCCTCAAATCCCGACTCAAAAGGTAAATCAGAAAATGAATTAACAACCTCTCTAATATTGGAGCAATCTAACGAAAACTCATTAACAATATCATCCACGCGCTCACCGGAATAAATCTTCATTCCCTCATCAGCCTCATCACTTCCGATCAATTGCGCACCATTCTTTACGGCATAATCTGCCATGTTTTTTATAAGCTGAATTGCGTCACGCGGTCGCTCACGAGCTGATTTAGTGATAAATGAGTCCCAAGATCGCTTTTCAGTACTAGACGGAAGCGTCACTGTCGAGCCATTAAAGAACACCGTATATGGGTCAACACGTGCCTTGCCAGCATCTTTTGCAGCTTGCTCAAGTCGGCGGCGAACAATGCTGTGCATCAACTTGTCATCTGCATGGATCGGCACCACCAAACCGCGCAAGTGATCGGTCTGGTCTCGTTGCCCTTGACTCTCGCTTGTAAGCCGCGTCCATACACCTGAACGCAGCGTGACGATCGCACGTACCGAATCGCACTCTCCCACTAGACGCCGGACAGCAAGTAGCAATGCCCAAATCCGATTCAAATGTGCCGGCTGATCTGGTGCAGCCAGTTGGTCAGTGTCATCGATGAGCAAAAAAAATAGCGATCCACTAGATAGTAGCTGCGTGTTAATCGCACCAACCAGCTGGGTCGCAGAATTGACTCCAGAGAGCTCTTTCGCCAGCTGAATTCCATTTATTTTTGATACGGGCATTGAAACAGCACTAATCAACGCCAAGGATTTCTGAATGAAGTCATCTTCCAAGAGACCCGCCTGCCGGGCCTCATTATGAAGCTTTGCCGCACTCCCTTTCAGTAGACCTTTTAGCTGGGTTCCGATTTGCGCCCCAACAGACCTCAAAAGCACGTCATAGTAAAATCTTTTCAATGACCCAATATCCTGAGCCACCGGCAAATCCTTTGTCGAAATATTATCCGGCCGGATAAGCACACACGGCATATTTCTTTTTGCCGATATTTTATCAATCCATTCAACAATCGCACTCTTCCCGATCCCTTTATTTCCAACGAGTATGCGCATTCCGCCCGGCTCAATTCCGATTAAATTCTCGAACTCCGAGGGAGTAACGAAAATTTGATCGAGGAATTTTCGATCGCCTTCCGCCGTGCCAGTTCTAACGTACTTTAAAAGTAATTTAAAATCTGCCATTTTTTATCGTTAAGAATCTTGTAGTGCTGCGATTGTCACTATATGCCGCGCCGAGGGCGCACCAGAACGCATACCTGATACTACATCGCCTTATCGGCCAGCGGTATATCTTGCAGCTGTGCCCGCTCGGTAGAGCGTTGCTCCCGCCTATCGTTTCGCTCCTGACGCTCGAACTGAGCCGCGAACTGCCTACATCATTCCATTCTGTAGGCCCCGTCGTGCTTAAGCTGGTAGCTAGCGGTAACTGCAAGCTCAGCCGCACGCCGGTACATGGCGGCGCGGGGCAATTCTTTGCGCGCAGCGTTCCAGACGGCGGACAGTTCGCAAGCAACGGAGCGACCATTGGCTGCCCGACACCGTATCTCCAACATTGTCTCCAAGAAAGTGTGTGTTCTGGAGATAGACTTGGAGATAACGAAAGCCTTGCCAGACAAGGCTCACAAGCGGGAAAGAGCGTTTATCTCCAAATCTCCAGATATTTCTGCTCCGAGCGGCAGAATAACCTTACGCATAATGCCCCTCTACGACTGTCGAGCCTACGCCGATGTGCCTGTTGGTATTTTTGTTGGTATCTAAGGAACACTTTCTCTCGATCGGCATATACAGCCTACAGATATGAATTCTGTCGGGGGACCAGTCAAGCCCCAAACCTTCCCCAAGTTTCACCTCCCAACCCCCTCTCAAGCCCGCCCAGTAAGGCTTTTAGCCCCCAGCGTTATCA
>NZ_BAAILN010000066.1:384144-417256 GCF_054589155.1 Burkholderia sp. 3C | reverse complement strand
CTTAACTGTGGTCGATAATTTTAGTCGGGAGAGCGTGGCGATCACGGTCGATTACGCCTTGAAGGCAGCCGATGTCGTCGCTACGATGAACCATCTGAAATCGCTTCGTGGCACACCAAAACGGATACAGGTCGATAACGGCAGCGAGTTCATCTCGCATGCATTGGATCACTGGGCGTATGAAAACGGTGTGACCTTGGACTTCTCACGCCCTGGCAAACCCACGGATAATCCGTTCATCGAATCGTTCAACGGTAGCTTGCGGGACGAATGTTTGAACGTGCATTGGTTCTTGTCACTGGACGATGCCCGGGAAAAGATCGAGCACTGGCGGCAGGATTACAACGAATTCAGACCGCACAGTTCGCTGGGCGATCTGACGCCGTGCGAGTTCCGGCTCGCACACCTTAAGGCCGGAAACCTCCAAGTCTAGGCGCTCGGCTAGTCGGGAGGAGATCACTACGTGATTGGACTCTAAAGCGTCGCGCTACTCAAGGGTGGGGAGACGTCGCAGGTGGCGACTGCTGTTCGTCTGCTAGTGTCATCTGTGGCGTGTGACCTCCTTCGGAGTTGGCCTCGCCGGCAGTGGCATCGATATGCGGGATGAGTTCGTCGCTGGACAGGAGTGGAAGCGAACGTAGAAGGGGCGTGCTGGCTGCCTCTCTAGCACGCTCCGGCTACTGAACCGGGTGCCTCACGAAGACGCCAGCGCTAGTGAGTAGGCCAACTACCAGTTCAACCGGCAATTCTATTCTCCACGCGGTAAGCTTCGCGTAGCTTTCTGGGATATATCTCCAACAGGTGGCTTGCTCTTGAAGCTCGAGCAGAATGTCTCTCTCCACGCCTGGACTGATGAAGATTCCCATGTCTCTTACGGTTTGCCTGAATTTCCCTATATCAGGTTTTCTGGAAGACCATTGGCAGCCACGCAAAGCCTCCTCTTGGATGCGCGCTTTTTCCTCCAGTGTAGGTATGCGCGATTCGTCACCCAAGCGGTCTCGAAGGACTTTGAATTGCTGTCCATTGAGTTTGCTCAAATAGTCTGCGCGCTCGAGTCCGGAAAGGAAGTGCCAGAGCGCGACGCGCACCGGCCGTGAATTAGCCGCGGGAATTTCGTATCGCTCGTGCAACCAATCAGCGATTTCTTCGAGTTTGACCAACGCGAGCGCCCCCCTAGATTTACGCCCGAGGATGTATTCCCTAAACACATCAGCTTGCCAGATGCGAGACGGGACGCGGATTGCATCGGCGCCGCGCACGGACTGCCCAAGGATTGCTGGCCAGAATACGGCTGGCTTTCCAAGTTCGTCCTCAAGGAATTCCAGCTTTTGACGGGGAGGCAGCGCTCGAAACGTCGCATGGATTCGCTCGGTCCGCTTGAAGATTTCGGCCAGTTTGTCCGCGTGTGCCTCTGTTCTCGCAACGTTGAGCCTTCGCTCTTCCTGTTCTTCTCGCACTAGCTCGTCATAAGCTTCCAAATCGCGTTGGCGTTGCATCCTATTGAGTTCCTCGATGGCTTCGACCTGCCCAGGGTAGAACGCCCAGCGTTTTCGTTCGGAAGCGCTGAGGACCAGGTTACGAATTTCGTGTGCAGTCGCATCGCGAGGGGCCGAGGACAAGTCAATTTCGAGGGTGGGAACCTGCAGGCGTCGAAGCACTTCGAGCTTCGGTTTTTCAGGCTTGTGTGTGACCGTCACCTCAACAAAGATAGCCTCACCGTTGCAGACGCCCCGGAAGTCAGGACGGATGGTGGCAACGGTGACCTCGGCCTCGCCGGGCTCGTCCCAGCGCAGGGTTTTCGCGTCACGAAGAGTGATGCTTCTTAGGTCCGATTCGTCATCGAGTGTGCAAATAGCGGCTGGCACGTGGAGCAGGCTACTTTCCACGAGTGTCTGCTTCGCAAGCTTATGCAAAGCGGTTTCGGACGTACCTGTGCAGTCGGAGTCGACTTTGTGTGCGAAATGCCAGATGCGCTTCTCACCTTGCTTTCGAATGACCTCCCTTTTGCACACGGCACATTTGAAGGAGCCCGGCGCCGGCGGTGGCACGTCTTGGATGTCAATGATTCGCCCGCTGCTATCGACTGCGAACGGTATCTTCACGTCGCGGGCACCTGGCGATAAACGAGCATCTCCTTTTCCGTTTGAGCAGGGTTAGGGTCAACGATTGCCTCGACCATCTCGAGCGTCGCCACATAATCATCCGGCAACCCTGCTTCTCGAGCGCCGGCGAGAACGTGATGCTTGTACCACTCAAATGGCTTCAAGGCGGCGTCTTTGTCGGTCGCTCGATAGGAGCACGCCAGAATGCGGCCGGTTTGGGTTTCCACCGTGACCTCACAGGCGTCGTATCCGTTGCCCAGCCCTTCAGCCTTATCGAGGGCAGGTCGGTCTGCGTATGCGATGGTGTAGAGAACGCCAAAAACTCGGTCCTCGTCGTTCCCTGTGTATTCGCAATCGCACTTCCCAGAAGTGTCCCTGCTGACTTTGTCGAACGTGAGCCGGTGGCCCGACAACGAGCCGATGGTCTGCATACGAGCGCTCGGCGTGCGTGTAGCCAAGCGTCTCGCGCTCATGTTGGAGCCGTATGCGAAGTAGAGGAATTCATTTTGTTCGGGCACGGCCTCTCTCCTTGTTGTTTGTACCCATGGATAGAGATTGAATCATCCTAGCAGAGAGACGCGAAACTACTTAGATTCCTGACTCGCCTGCGCACTATCGACGCGGCAAGAGGGCTCGCGCTGCTTAGACGCGCACATCTAGTTGGGTGATGGGCACCTGTTGAAATGCGCTTTCCCCAGCTTGGCGAGCGGCGCGCCTTACCCTGAATTCGGAGCTATTATTGTGCCGGGCTTTGCCTCTACTCTAATATCCAACGGCGCCAGAGAGACCATAAATGGAAGCGAATGCAATGCCGCTGCTCGAAATCTTCGAACGCAAGATGCGTTTGGAGATTCCAATGTTCCAGCGACAATACGTGTGGGGCCAGGAACATCAATGGGAGCCTCTGTGGGAGGACATCTCGCGGAAGTTCACCGAATACATTGAAGACCAACGGGACGCCCCGGTCCATTTTCTCGGTGCCATGGTGCTCGACCAGAAGCAGACCCAAACTGGCCGTGTCGAGCGGCGCAGTGTCATCGATGGGCAGCAGAGGCTGACAACCCTCCAGATTTTCCTCGCAGCATTTCGAGATTTCTGTCGCCAGGAATACCTCCCGGATTTCGCTGATGAGTGCGAGAAGTTCACGCTCAACACGGGCCGTATGGCCGAGCCCGAGGTCGAGCAATTCAAGGTTTGGCCGACGCTAGCGGACCGTGCCCAGTTCAAGGATGTGATTTCGGCCGGCTCCAAAGCCGCTCTCGAGAAGATTCATCCCTTGACGCGGCGGCCCAGGGCAAGAAGGTACGACCCGCGGCCACGCATGGTGGAGGCGTATGTGTTCTTCTATGACCGGCTGAGTTTGTATTTCAAGGGCGACAGCGATGAGGCGCCGGTAGGGGCGAATCTTGATATGGAACTCCGTGTCGAAGCGTGCTTCGAAGCGCTCAAGACCGCGTTGAAGGTCGTTGCCATCGACCTAGGTGACGGCGACGACGCGCAGGTCATCTTCGAAACGCTGAATGCTCGAGGTGAACCTCTCCTGCCAGCAGACCTTCTGCGCAATTACATCTTCCTCCGGGCGGCGCGGCACGGCGAGAAGCAGGAGGAGCTTTACGAGGCGTATTGGTCTACTTTCGACCAGCCGTTTTGGAGAGAAGAGGTGACGCAAGGCCGACTGCGCCGGCCCCGCAGCGACCTATTCATCCAGCACTACCTCGGGAGCAAGCAGGCTCGCGACATTCCAATTAAGCATCTGTTTGTCGAGTACAAGCATTGGGTGGAGCGTGAGCGCCCATTTGATAGCGTCGCGGACGAGCTCTCCAAGCTTGCGCGTCAGCGAGACCATTTCCGTGCACTTTGTGTGCCGGACGAGTCTCCGATTCTGGGGAAGCTTGCGCATTTCCTCAATCTTTTCGATGTCAGCACTGCGTATCCACCTCTACTTGCGATGCTGGACCTGTCGGCGAGCGACGAAGACATGTCGCAAACCGCAGTCATGCTTGAGAGCTACTTTGTTCGGCGGACAATCTGCGGTGGGGAAACGAAGGCATACAACAGAATTTTCATGGGCCTCACGAAAGCTATCCGTAGCAAGGGGGCAACCGCCGAAGTCGTACGTGACTACTTGATGGCCTTCCGAAGCCAGACTGACGAATGGCCTAGCGACGACGCAGTATCGGAGGCCTGGATGAACCTCAAGGCGTATCAAGCGCTCAACAACCTAAGGCTGACACACATCCTGTGGCGCATCAGCGAAACCTATCGGTCGGCAAAGTCCGAGACGGTTAGCGCAAATGGGCCGCTCAGCATCGAACACATCATGCCTCAAGCATGGGTTCCCAACTGGCCGCTGCAGGACGGCTCGAAGGGTGTCGAGCATGCATGGTTCGCGAAGGAAGATAACCCCGGAGTTATTGAGAGCCGTCGTCGTAACGACGCTATCCATGCATTCGGAAACTTGACTATCGTCACCGGGAGTCTCAATAGCTCGATGCAGAACGCCGGATGGGTGGAGAAGCGGGATGCGATTCTCACGCACTCCGTGTCACCGATAAACGGTGTGCTCAATCGCTTCGATTTCTGGGACGAGTCGACTATCGAAGCACGCGGGCGCGAGCTGCTCGACCGTGCGCTTACGCTCTGGCGTCGAGCTTGAGTGCCTCGGCAGGCATCGAGTTGGCGGACTCGGTGCTCAGCCGGTGGAGCATCTGACTGCAGGGGCGTGCATTCTGGGTCCCTTCGTAGTAATTCACATTTGGGGCAAACATTCATCGTGCCGAATCGCGCGACCAAAGCGCAACTCTGCGGCCTCAGCACATCGCGCCCCTTTGCAGGCAATGTCGCCCCGTATTTATCGCCTCCTCCGCTGGGCAGTTTGCTGTACTAGACGTGCCAAATGTGCATCGGTGCAGCGGGCACGTGCCTCCGCCTAGAAGCCCATGAGATGGATGTTCAATAACGCAGTTAGGAAAGAAGCCTGCTTGTGCCTTCGCATCCAGGTGCTCGCATACACCAGCTATGCTTACCGCATGGCTATCCGGGGAGCAGGGCCCCGGGAAGTCGCGTCGCTGAGAGCGAGAGACTAGGGCCGGGCCGCCATGATTGCCAAACCTTTCCCTCTCGCAGAAAGTGCCAGGGGGCGTTTAAGTCTCGGTCAAAGCAATGTCGAATTTACTGTACTACGAAAATAAATTAAGGAAAGAACGAGCATTTGTCGGGATTTCCTTTCAAAAGCTGGATTAGTTCCGCGTTTGATGCGAAGCTTGCAGGAATGAATTTGTAGCTTCCAAACCCATGTCCATCTAAAACTATAGTTTGAGATGATGCTTGTTCGTGAAGAATGATGAGTTTTCTCGATTTGCCAACGAATTCCGATGGGCAGTGGAATACTGTATTCTTAATCACGCCTTCTGTCACGTCCGTGGTCAGCTGTACTGGCAGTGGAGTATCTGTGTTCTGGACTACCTCGAATTCGATGTCGGAAACCGCTTGCCGACGCGGCCCAGTAATATTCAACTCATCTGCATAACCAAGGGTAAGTTGTGCTCTGACGCTTTGTAGGGCAACTTTTCCATCGACGTCTTTGGGCTTGATTGTTGCAATGCATGCCTTTTTTGTTGGGGCGTTGCAATGGCCAGATAACAATATGGTGAACCCGGGGTGAAATCTGTTGTTGACCCAGCCGGCCGTATAAACCAGCATGAACATCACCATAAGAGGAGCGGCCGCAGAATAAAAGGCGGGGCTGCGCACATTTCCAAGCCCTATCATGCTGGACCGGTGACTCAGCCTATGTGCAAGATACGTGACAACGGGTACGAAAATAATTGATAAAGAAATGATTGCAGAGAGGACGATGCTATTTGGTGGGAGTGTATGACCTTTTGCGCGCGCCAACATAATTAGCGCCGCCAACGTTGCGCACGTGAATCCAAAATTTATAAGTCCAACTGATACGGTAAGTGAAGCAAACGCGAATCGTCGTTTCCAATCTACTCCTGTTGCCACCTTGATGGTGGGCAGGGCGCAGATTACCATGGAGGAAATTAACGACAAAATAATAGTGATTGCTAATACTTCAAATTGTCTTGAGAAAACGAGATTGTGTATCGATGGCAGTGAAAAGGCTGGTGCAATGCTTTCGACGAAATTTACTGCTGTGTCAGAAAGGCCGTCGCTTCTCGAAGGGCTGCGTTCAATATTGAACGCATTCACATTTAAGGTGAATAGTAAAAATGCGAAGCCTGCGACTGCAAAAAAATTTGCCCCAAAAATAAACGCCCGGCACCTAAGGATGGGCGAGTTGATGTTATCTAAGTCTGAATAGTTTCGCGCGCGAACGGCAAGCTGGTATGTTTCGATTGTCTTCTCGACCCAAGCATCTAAACCTAGAAATGGAAATGGCACTGTGTGTATCCGAACGTTGATGTGGATTGGAAAGAGGGCGTCAGCAATGTTTTGCTATTCGCCTTAGTCGAGTTTTGCCAAAATATCCGCGGAGCTACTGGTGCACCTTTCTCACTCCCGCCAACTCATAATTGATGATGGCGTCGAAATCGTTGGCAAGCCTCGGCTGGCCAAGTGTTGTGGTGCTGCCGGTTGTCACCACTCGAGAACGCTATTTGTTAGGCGATGACCGAATCTGCTCGCTTGCTGTCGAGCCGGAGATTGACCTAATCACTCCGCCTTTGAAGTGTCCAGCTCGAGCTTGGAAAAACTGGATGGTGCATTCGTACCGCGCTTGTGCGTCTGCTCCTGCACAAGTTGGCGGACGGGTGCGGTTTCGAAACAGGCTTTGCGTTGGCTGCGAGAGCGCCTGTCGAGGGTATGGGGGCCAAGTCGGTGAAATGGCTGAAGAGCGTCAGAGCCCTTTCAACGAACAAGTGCCGGGGAATCAAACATGGTGCATTGCGCTCGCGACTATGTGCGCGATGTCGGACTGAAACGAAACTCCTGCCATCCAACCTGCACAAGCGCTAACTACAGCCATACGGGGAGCGCCAGATGCCTGCTCAAGAACATAGTGGCGGAGAGCAACGAACCAGATTGCGCCAATGAGCATCACTGACAGCGCATGTCCATCGTGAGTCCAGGCAATAACGAAACTAAGTCCGAAGAGAAGCGCAGCAGCGTTCAGAGCCAGCGCGGACACTCCATTGACGGCGTGCCTAGCTACTTGATGGGTCCGCCCATTGTTTCGGAGCTTGGGCACCCACTTCAACGCGGCGCCAACCAAGAGAGCGATTCCTGCGAACGCCATGATTGTGTTGAACTTCACGAGAAGACTTAGCAGTGGTCCTTGCCACGAGAAACCGAAGATGGTCGGCGGAACCGTCAGCACGGCGATGCCAAGCACGACTCCTAACAGGAAATTGGCAACTGCCAGTGGCCGGCCCGCTAGACGTTTGAGGATGCGGAGCAGAAGGGTAAGAACGCTACGTTTCATCGATAACTCCTTGGGTGGCAGTACCATTTCTACGGCTATCGTTCGCTCAAACTTTAGTTCTTAGCTCATATCAAAATGAATCAGCTCCTCATCGCGAGGTAGCTAACCCTTCATCGCCTTGGGCCCATCGGTTCTTGGCGGCATCCCCATCTCCATCAGGGTGGAAGCGATGGCTCAGAAACTTCGTAGCCAAAATTCCCCTCCTCGGGCCTGATGCTCGAACCTAGCATTGCATCTTTGTCCACCACTACGGAGTTCATCATGTCCCAGCAGGCGAAGAAGCAATCCGAACATCGTGCAGATGCTCTCAACCCCAACAAAGGGACGAGCGGCACGAACAAGACGAATGCGAAGGTTCACGGAAATCGTGGCAAGCAACTGAACCCGAACCAAAAGGCTCGATAACGCAGCCCCCGCAATAGCGGGGTGCCCTCTACATCACCAAGGTACTTGCCCATGAATCCGGTCGGCTTCCCGACGCAAGGAGAGGTATTGCAGTTTGTGTTCAACGCGCTCGGCGTCTTGCCACGAAAGCACGAGAGTGATGAGAGCTTCGAAGAGGTTCGCAAAAAGACCACCCAGGCTGCGCTGAGACGCCTCGCTTGCGAGGATGGGCTTCTCCAGCCAAACCTTGAAGCGCTTCTGAGAACGCTAAGTTATTTGACGGCCGGAGCGCTCCCTCCGCGTGCGTTTTTCGCCTTCGGTGAGGCTTTTTTTGACATCTTCGAGACGTATCGACATGCGCTCAAGACGGAGGGAACCTTTCTCGGGAAAGCCGACTCGGTCAAATATTTCCTGCACGATTACTGCGCACCTAGGCTCGCGATTTCGGTGGCCAAGCAGCTCCAACGCTTCAATGTCGAAGCGGACGGGATGATGGTGCCACCTACCAAATTTTGGTATCTGCCGACGCACGATGGTCAGGAGTGGAAGTGGCCGTTAGAGCAAGTGATGCGCTGGGCGTATCAGCTGGCCGAGACTCCCAGCGCTCAGTTTCACTGCCCAGAAATGGATTCTCTATCGTCAGAGCTGTCTAAGAATCTCGATAACGCGAAGAATTGGCTGAGAGGAGAGCACCTGCCATCGTGGACGTCGCTGCTGCAGAATTTCCTCGATTCGTTTGCCGCGGTGAATCGAACTCGGAAAGCACGGAAGCTTCCACTCCTGCCGCAGTTGCTCGTGTCCAGCGTGTGTTCATCGCTCTTCATTGCGCGCGCCGCTACCGCAGTGGCCATGGAGGTGGTCAAGCACTATGGGGACGAGGTATTGCTCGAGTTCTGCCGGCGTTATCGTCGGATTGCCGAGAGCACTGTCGATGCGACAAAGACAGTGAAGCGTGCGGTTCGTGAACACATCGAAGAGAAGCAGCTTTCAGCGTCGGAATGGGACGGCGCTTGGTTCCGCGTAACGTCCGACTACTGGCAATGGTTCGTTGAATGGCAGGACAAACTGCGCTCCGCGGCTGCATCTCATAGCTTAACGAAGGAACAAGTGCTCGCCGCGAGCAAGAAGCTGGGCGCGCTGTCCCTGCTGGAGTTCGAAGGTCAGGAGGAGATTGCAGTCATGCACGAACCCCCGCTCGGATTCGCAGAGCTGTTGCTCGACGGCCTGGCCCTTCAAAAATCGCGCAGCCTCAGTTTGGCCGACATAGAGGCTTACAGCATTCGCCTCAGGGCCTCGAACTTGCATGACACGCTGCCCTGGATGGCGCCGTGGATGCACAGCTCGCTTTGCTATCGCGAGCAGCGGTATGCAGACGCCTACTCCCATGCAAAGGAGGCGTACGAGAGTGCTCAATACTGCGCAGGAGCTCACCAAGCGCATCTTGTCAGCCAATTCATCGACCTGGCCGCCAAGAACGACAAGTGGAAGGAGTTTCGGAAGGCAGTCAATTGGGCTAAGTATTTGGACATCAAGGTCGAACCGCTTAACACGACTGAATCCGAGAACGATGGCTTGAGGAAGATGTTCGACGGCCTCAAGGGATTCCACTGCGCCAATTGGTAGGTCTACGACGAAGCCGTGCAAGTCGGTGAGGCTTATCGAGGACGGATGCGTTTAGTCACTGGAGAGCCTCGCTCTATGACTCAGGCTCAAGCTCGTCGCGAGCCTGGGAAGAGGCGGCGGGCCGGTGGGGCTGCAGCAGTGCCAGCGGGTGGGGGTGTTTTGAAGATTGGCGCGGCTGTAGGTGGTTGATTGGATTGAGAGTTTAGGGGTTTCGAACGCGTATCTGTGTCCGCAGTGGGCAAAAAGGCGTATCGCGCTTCTCTAGGGGGCGAAATTGAAACTTCGCGCGCACGGCAGGAGAGGCGAAAAGGCTCGCTGGACAAGGGGTTGCGGGCGATGGGGGGGCGACGAAAGTAGTGCTTCTATTTCGTGCCGACATATCGTAATTTGGATAGGTGACATTTTTCTGATGAATGGAAAATGAAAGCTATCTGAGATCACACCGAGGCCACGGCTGGCGGGCGTGACAGCCCGATCGGCGTTGAATGGGGAAGGGCATTGTCGGAAAAACCGGGCCGGATCTCCTGAAGATGTTGCGATCCGCCTTTCCGAATTTTTCTAATCGGGTATCGCCCTGCTTCCAATCGAATTCGAATGAAAGGCAATGCCGCGTGGTATCGCCGCTATCGATTGCGCAATGGCGTTTCGACTGCCGTAAATCGTCAGGCTGTCGCGAGGGATTTTCGTTTCAACGTTGCGGGCGCAACGATTGCGGCGGCGCGGGCGCGCTCCGCATTGGTTCGGCGCACGGTGCGCCAGGCGTCGAGATAATGGCCGACCGTGGTGGTGTCGAGTTGCGCGTCGTGCAGCGCGATGAGCGAGGCGAGTGCGTCGCGGCCGGCATCGTCGAGCCGGTACGGCGCGCCACGCAGATACGTGCGTTCGAGTGCGGTTTCGGCTTCGGCGGCGAGGCCGGACGCATCGGCATCGGCACCCAGCGCCACGGCCAGACGCACGACGTTCGCGAGCACGGCAAGCGGCGACGGATCGCGGCCGCCGCCGAGCAGGCGCGCGAACGCGAGGTGATGCTTGAGCTGGAGATCGCGTTGCTCGTGGGCCGGCAGCGGCCCGTCGAGCGGATGGGGGGCGGGGGTAGGCATGAGCGAAAGAAACAGGCGTGGCAGCGTGGCAAAAGGGGCGGCCGGCAGCCGCCCCGCATCGCCTGATCAGCTGCCGACGATCGCGCGCGTCGCGAAGAACAGCACCGACGGCCCGAGCAGGCAGCCGACGCCGGTGTGGAACGTCGAGATCAGCGCGCCGTACGGCACCAGCCGGCGGTCGGTGGCGGCCAGCCCGGCGGTCACGCCGCTGACGGTGCCGGCCAGGCCACCGAAGATCATCGCCGAACGCGGCGTGCGCAGGCCGAGGAAACCGGCCGCGAGCGGCGTGCCGATCATCACGATGATGGCCTTCACCAGCCCGGTGGCGATGCTCAGCGCGATCACGTCGGAGCTGGCGCCGATCGCCGCGCCCGTGACCGGGCCGACGATGTAGGTCACGGCGCCCGCGCCGATGGTGGTCATGCTGACGGCATCGGTATAGCCGAACGCGCGCGCCACCAGCGCGCCGACGATGAACGGCAGCACCGTGCCGAGCAGCAGCGACACCACGCCGATCAACCCGGCGCGCTTGGCCTCGCTGGCCTGCACCTCGAACGCGGTGGCGACGATCGCGAAGTCGCGCAACATCGCGCCGCCCATCAGGCCGACGCCGGCAAACAGCGGCACGTCGGCAATGCCTTTCTCGCCGTGCGTGACCACGCCGCCGACCCAGGCCAGCGCGAGGCCGATCAGGATCGCGAACGCGGAGCCGTGCACCCGGCCGCGCGTCAGGGTTTTCGACAGCATCATCGACACCCACATGACGATGCCGACCAGCGCGAACGCCGCCACCAGGCCGTTGTGCGCAACGATTTTCTCGAGCATGGAAATCATCCGGGCCTCCGCTCAGGGCTTGGCCGGCGCGAACGCCGAATCGTCGTTGCCGACGCGCGAGAGCACGGCGATGCAGCAGGCGCACACGGCCACCGCGCCGAGCGCCGCGAGCAACGCGACGGGGCCGCCCTTGAGCGCGGCCACCACGTTCTGGTTGGCCGCCATCGCCACCACCACGGGGATGTACATCGCGCCCCAGAACGTCACGCCCGCTTCGGATTCCTTCGGAAGCCAGCCGCGCCGGTGCAGCCAGATGCGCAGCACGATGAGCAGCAGCATCGCGATGCCGACGCCGCCGACATTGGTTTTCACGCCGATGGCGGCGCCGAGCAGATCGCCGAGGAACAGGCCGGCAAGATGGCAGAACGCGAGCAGCGCGGTGCCGTAGATGATCATGATTGTCTCCATGTCTGTTGGATGTGTCGGCGGCAGGGCCGCCGCCCGGCGGTTCGTCGCTGCGAACGCGTTCTCGGGCCTCGTGGTGCCGGACGACGGGCGTACCGGCCGAGACAGTCTAGTCCGGCCGGAATCTCGCATTTATGAAGTTGTCCGTAGGATTCAGTGGGAATGACACTGCGAAATCGAAAAAGCTTTCTGTTTGTAATATTCGATTCGAAGTGGAGGTCGAATTTTTGAACGATTTATTTGTCTGATGATTTTTGAAGAAAAAATCAGCGGCTTGCAATGTTTTCGAATATCACGCGGGGCATTCGGTAATTTTTCCGATTTCAAGCTGGCCCGATGTGCGAGAAGCCAATGCCGATTTCAGAGCTCCCGCTCAGTTTGAGAGGTGATTTTATGATCTGTTCGGGTTCGAATATCACATATTGAGAATCATAAAAAAGAAGCGAACGGCGTGTTTGTTGACAAACGAGATGTTTTGTCGTGCAATCGCCCCCTGGAATGCTGAAATCGCATGACAGGAAAGGCCGGCGAGTGACTGAATTGTCGCCGTGAAAATGGAAGGAAACCTGGGTGGAGATATTTCCGACTCTGAATTTACAAAAATGAATCAATCTGTTTCAATGTTTCTGTTGATTTTGTCGCATCGAGGCTTACGTGAACCTGACGTTTCGATATTCAGGATTCAGGATTTTTGAATCACCTGCTGAGTATCGCGGCAACGCCCTGGCTGGTCAGTTGGAGTTGGCTGCATAACATAATGGATTCAAGCCCCGCGACATTGAGGTATTCATGGATTTACTGGCAGCAATGCGTATTTTTGTGCGGGTCGTCGAACGAGGAAATCTGTCGCGCGCCGCGAAAGATCTGGGCGTCGGGCAACCGGCGGTCAGCGATCGGATCGAGCGTCTCGAGCAGCATCTGGGCGTGCGCTTGCTGTTGCGAAGCACCCGTGCCGTGTCGTGCACGGACGAGGGCTCCCTGTTCTATCAAAAAAGCAAGGTTGTGCTCGATGCCGCCGACGAGGCGCGTGCCGTGGTGACGCTCGGCAACAAGATCGTGCGCGGGCGGATTCGTATCGCCGCGCCGCATGGCCTGGGGGATGTCGTGCTGCCGAAAGTGCTGGCGGTGATTCGCGAGCAGAACCCCCAGCTCTATGTCGACATGATCCTCAACGACGAGTTGACGGACCCGGTCACGGAAGGCGTGGATATTTCGTTGCGGCTTGGCCAGATCGGCGACGGCAATTTTGTCGCGCGCCGGCTCGGTCACATTCGCCGCGTGCTGGTGGCATCGCCCGACTATATCGAAGCCCATGGCCGCCCCGACGATCCGACCGATCTGGTGCGGCACCCGTTCATCCGTGTCGCGGGCCTGTTCTCGGATGGCCAGCTTCGGCTGGTCAATGCCCCCAAGGCGGCGCGTACCATGCCGATCAACATCGTGACGACGGTCAGCCATTGGGGGCCGGTGTATCAGTTGCTGCTCAACGGTTGCGGCATCGGCGTTCTGCAGGAAATCGTCTGTACCGAAGCGCTGAACTCGGGCCGGCTCGTCAGGCTGCTGCCGAGCTACACGGTGCCGGGTTTCGATCTGCACGCCTTGCTGCCCGTGACCCGGCCGGTTCCGACCAAGACCCAGGTCGTGGTCAACCTGCTTGAAGAACATTTGCCGGATTCGGTCCGAATCCGCACCCTCGCCCAATCGATCGAGGCTTGACCCTCGCGCGGCGCCGCCCGGCGTCGCGTCCATCGATTTCGCCTCGTACTCCGATTCATTTCCTTCCCGAGCCGGGATGCGCCAACGTGCGCCATCCGGTGCCCCGACACGCTCATCGTGCTCGCGATTGGCGCCGTTCTGCTTCGATATTTCCCCGGAATCTCGCTTTGCACACCCGTCGGCGGCCTTGCATCGGCCGGCGAAATCGTACGACCACCAAGGGATCTGGCGTTTCGCCGAGGTCACTAATCAGAATCTCTGATAGCTGAAATTGAACGAACGGGCCTACCCCGGATGAGGCTGCTCCATTAACTTGAGCGGCAACTTCACTTTGATCAAGGCCATTTCATGTCGAAACTGAATCTCAAGTTGCTGGGCCCATGCTTGCTCGCGATTGCGATCGATGCCATGGGTTTCGGCCTGGTGTATCCGATCATGGCGGCGATTTTTTCCGATCCGCATTCGGGCATCATCGGCGCGGGCACGAGCCCGCAATTGCGCAACTTCTATCTGGGGCTCGGCTACGGCGTCTATCCGTTCTTCATGTTCTTCGGCTCGTCGCTGATGGGCGAACTGTCGGACGGCTACGGACGTCGCAAGATCATGCTGCTCTGTATCTTCGGCCTGGCGGTCAGCTACCTGCTGATGGCGCTCGGCGCGTTGTTGCCGAGCATCGCGCTGTTGTTGGTCGGGCGCGGACTGAGCGGCCTGATGGCCGGCTGCCAGGGGATCGCGCAGGCCGCGATCGCCGATGTCAGTACGCCCGAAACCAAGGCGTACAACATGAGCATCATGTCGATGGCGTTCAGCGCGGGGGTGATTGTCGGCCCGGTGCTGGGCGGCGTGACGTCGGATCGCACCATCCTGCCGATCTTCAACTACGGCACGCCGTTCCTGCTGGTCGCCGCGCTGTCGGTGGTCTGCGGGCTCTGGACCTTCTGGTACTACCGCGATGCGAATCCGCCGAAGGGCTCGACGCGCGTGGACCTGCTGCTTCCGCTGCGCATCATCTACCAGGCCGGGCGTCATCATCGCGTGGCCTTCCTCTCGATCGTGTTCTTCCTGATGCAGGTCGGCTACGGCCTCTATCTGCAGACGATCATGCTCGTGCTGCAAACGCGCTTCGGCTATACCAGCTCGCAGCTCGGCCTGTTCAGCGGGCTGATCGGCATCTGTTTCGTGTTCGGCTTGATGGTGATCGTGCGCCTGATGCTGAAGATCTGGAACGTGGTGGACATCGCCAAGCTCGGCTTGCTGGTTGCCGGCGTCGGCCAGGTGCTGTCCGCACTGTTCCCTCACGAAAACACGCTCTGGCTGCTCGGCACCGTGGTGGGCTGTTTCGACATGGTGGCCTACACGACGATGTACACCGCCTATTCCGATGCCGTCGCGGTCGAGCGGCAAGGCTGGGCGCTCGGCGTGGCCGGTTCGGTGATGGCGATCGCCTGGGTGGTGACCGGCTTCCTGACCAACCTGTTGCCGGTGCTGGGTGAGTTGGGACTCCTGATGGTGGGTGGCCTGAGCTTCATCCTGAGCTTCCTGATGATGGTGGCATACGGCAGGAAGTGGTCGCCGGTTGCGGCCGGATCGGGGGCGCGCGCCTAAGACTGAGGTTTTGCGAGCGGGCGGCGGCGCCGTCCGCGCGAGCTGATCCGGGCCTTCCGCCCGACCGTCTCCAACCCAGCATTTCATCGACAGCAAAGGATCAACATGTTGACTCACACTTCGCAGAAGCAATCTTTCGATATGGTCATCGTCGGCGCGGGCGTTGCCGGCCTCTACATGCTGCACCGCGCGCGTCAGGCCGGCATGCGAGTGCGTCTTTACGATGCGGCAGGCGGAATCGGCGGTACCTGGTACTGGAATCGCTATCCGGGCGCGCGGGTCGACATCGAGAGCTTCGAATATTCGTACTCGTTTTCCCGCGAGCTGGAGCAAGCGTGGCACTGGACGGAGCGCTATGCTTCGCAGCCCGAGCTGCTGCGCTACTTCGATCACGTCGCGACGCGATTCGGGCTTTACGAAGATATCCAGCTCGATACGTGGATCGATTCCGCCGTGTTCGACGAAACGCGCGATCTTTGGCAGATAAAAACTCGGGACAACGAATCAATTGAGGCGCGGTTCTGCGTGATGGCAACCGGATGCCTGTCGGCCCCCAAGGTGCCCGATATTCCCGGTTACGCCAGCTTCGGCGGGGAAACCTACTTCACGTCGCGCTGGCCGCACGAGCCGGTCGAGTTTGCCGGCAAGCGCGTCGCGGTGATCGGCACGGGGTCGTCGTCGATTCAGTTGACGCCCGTCGTCGCGCGCTCCGCCCGCCATCTGACCGTGTTCCAACGCACGCCGAACTACAGCATTCCGCTGCGAAATCAGCCGATGGACGCCGCCTACGAGGCGCGCATGAAGGCGAACTACGCGGAGTTGCGCCGCATGGAGTGGCAGTCGCCGGGCGGCTTCGTCTGCGTGGGCGGTGAGCCGCGGCAACCGCTGCGCGTCTCCGCGATGTCGGTGTCGGCCGAAGCGCGCCAGCGTGAATTCGAAGCGCGTTGGGACGCGGGCGGCCTTTGTCTCTACACCTCGTTCAACGACTTGCTGACCAACGAAACGGCCAATGCCGAGCTTTCCGAGTTCGTGCGTGCACGGCTGCGGGCCAAGATCGACGATCCGGTGCTGGCCGACAAGCTCGTGCCGCGCGACCATCCGATCCTGACCAAGCGCCTGTGTGCGGACAGCGGCTACTTCGAGGCATTCAATCGCGACAATGTCTCGCTCGTCGACTTGCGCGAGACGCCGATCGAATCGATCACGCCGCGCGGTATCGTTGCCGGCGGCGTCGAACAGGTATTCGACATCATCGTGTTCGCGACCGGTTTCGATGCGGTGACCGGTGCGCTGCTGAACGTCGATATTCGCGGCCGCCGCGAGCTGGCGCTGCGCGAAGCCTGGCAAGACGGCCCGCAGACCTATCTCGGCCTGATGTGTGCCGATTTCCCGAACCTGTTCAATATCGCCGGCCCCGGCAGTACGGCCTCGTTGAGCAGCGCGGTGCCCTGCGACGAACACCAGGTCGATCTCGTCATGAAGCTCGTCGAACACACCCGCCAAGCCGAGGCGACGACGATCGAACCGACCGACGACGCCCAACGCGCCTGGACCGAGCGAATTGTCGGGATTGCCGAGAATTCGCTGCTTCATCGCACCAATTCCTGGTATCTCGGCGCCAACATTCCCGGCAAGCCGCGAGTCGTGATGCTCGATCTCGAAGGTTTCGATGCCTACATGGCGTTTTGCGACGACGTGATCGCGCGCGATTACGCCGGCTTCGCATTGGGCCGCGTCGGGGCGGCTGCCTCGCTCGCCGACAGCGTCGCGGTGGCCTGAGCCGGCCACGTCCGTTTTTCGCCTGACATGCACCGGCGTTGCGCCGGTGCGCGATGGCCTTCACGAAGGAAACCTCAATGAGCAAGCTTTATTCAAGCGCGGCTGCCGCGCTCGAAGGCATCGTCGCGGACGGTCAGACGGTTGCCGTGGGCGGCTTCGGCCTGTGCGGGATTCCCGAGGCGCTGATCGCCGCGCTGCGCGACACCGCCGTCAGGAACATCACCTGTATCAGCAACAACGCGGGCGTGGATGGCTTCGGCCTCGGACTGCTGCTCGAAACGCGGCAGATCAGGAAGATGATCTCGTCGTATGTCGGCGAGAACAAGGAATTCGAGCGCCAGTACCTGTCGGGCGAACTCGAGCTGGAATTCACGCCGCAGGGCACGCTGGCCGAGAAGCTGCGCGCCGGCGGCGCGGGCATCCCGGCGTTCTTCACCAACACCGGCTACGGCACCGTGATCGCGGAAGGCAAGGAAACCCGCCAATTCGGCGAGAACCACTACGTGCTGGAGCCGTCGCTGACGGCCGATGTCGCGCTCGTGAAGGCCTGGAAGGCCGACAAGTCGGGCAACCTGATCTATCGCCGCACCGCGCGCAACTTCAACCCGATGTGCGCGATGGCCGGCCGCATCACGGTGGTGGAAGTCGAGGAAATCGTCGAGAACGGCGAGCTCGATCCCGATCACATCCACACGCCGGGCATTTTCGTGCAGCGTCTCGTGCTGAATGCGACGCCGGAAAAACGTATCGAACAACGCGTCGTGCGCGCGAAAGGAGACTGACATGGCCTGGAATCGTGACCAGATGGCTGCGCGCGCGGCCAAGGAACTGCAGGATGGTTTCTACGTGAACCTCGGCATCGGCATGCCGACGCTGGTGGCCAACCACGTGCCGGCGGGCATCGAGGTGTGGCTGCAGTCGGAAAACGGGCTGCTCGGCATCGGGCCGTCGCCGACCGAAGCGGAAGTCGACGCCGATTTGATCAACGCGGGCAAGCAGACGGTGACCACGCTGCCCGGCTCGTCGATCTTCTCGTCGGCCGATGCGTTCGCGATGATTCGCGGCGGCCACATCAACCTGGCGATCCTCGGTGCGATGCAGGTCAGCAGGCAGGGCGACCTGGCGAACTGGATGATCCCCGGCAAGATGATCAAGGGCATGGGTGGTGCGATGGACCTGGTCGCGGGCGTCAAGCGCGTGGTGGTGCTGATGGAGCACGTCGCGAAGGGCGATCAGCACAAGATCCTCGACGAATGCAATCTGCCGCTGACGGGCGTGGGCGTGGTCGACCTCATCATTACCGATCTCGGCGTGATCGAGGTGACGCCGGACGGCCTGGTGGTCACGGAACTGGCCGACGGCGTCGGCATCGATGAAATCCGCGGCAAGACGGGCGCACGACTGGACCTGAGCCGGGTGGCCTGACGGCGCGCCAAAGGCCGGAGAGCATGCTGCAAACGCGTTTCAACAATAAATTTCGCACTGCGAATAATAAACAAGAAGTGACAAGGGCATCGTAGTTTTTCCATACGAACCGTCGTGAACCTGAGAGAGATATCCATCATGAATGAACCTCAAATCCCGAAGTTCAAACCGTTGACGCGACATACCATCACGCAGACGCCGCAATGGGCGTCGATGTCCGCCGAGCAGCAGGAGGCGGTCGATATCGTGTCGCGTGTGCTGCCGTTCCGCGTCAATGCCTATGTGTTGAACGAACTGATCGACTGGAACAATATCCCCGACGATCCGATCTATCGGCTCACGTTCCCGCACCGCGACATGCTGCGCGAAGACGAATATGCATCACTGCGCAAGCTTGTGCAGGCCGGCGCGAGCGAGATGGAAATCGAGGCCGCCGTGACGACCATCCGGATGCGCATGAATCCGCATCCGGCTGGCCAACTGACGCACAACGTGCCCTACCTCGACGGTGCGCCGCTTGCCGGCCTCCAGCACAAGTACCGCGAGACGGTGCTGTTCTTCCCGAGCGCGGGCCAGTCGTGCCATGCGTATTGCACGTTCTGCTTCCGCTGGCCTCAGTTCGTCGGCATGGACGAACTCAAGTTCGACGCGCGCACGTCCGGCGACCTGGTGGCATACCTGCGTCGTCACCCGGAAGTCACCGACATCCTCGTGACCGGCGGCGATCCGTTGGTGATGAATGCGCGCTCGTTGAACGAGTATCTCGAACCGCTGCTGACGCCGGAATTCGCCCACGTTCAGAACATCCGGATCGGTACCAAGTCGGTCGCCTATTGGCCGCATCGCTTCGTCACCGACAAGGATTCGGACGACCTGCTGCGCGTGTTCGAGAAGGTGGTTGCCTCGGGACGCAACCTGGCGCTGATGGGCCACTACAACCATCCGCGCGAGATCCAGCATCCGATCGCCGAGCAGGCGGTGCGTCGCATCATCGGCACGGGCGCCAGCCTGCGCATCCAGGCGCCGCTGATTCGCCACATCAACGAGGATCCGGCCAACTGGGCCGATCTCTGGACGACCGGTGTGCGGCTGGGTGCGATTCCGTATTACATGTTCGTGGAGCGGGACACCGGGCCGAGCGATTACTTCAAGCTGCCGCTCGCCCGTGCCTACGAGATTTTCCAGGCGGCCTACAGCCGCGTGTCGGGGCTTGCGCGCACGGTGCGCGGCCCGTCGATGAGCGCGTTCCCCGGCAAGGTCATGGTCGACGGCATTGTCGAGCTGGGCGGCGAAAAGGTGTTCGCGTTGCAACTGCTGCAGGGCCGCGATCCGTCCTGGGTGCGCCGGCCGTTCTATGCGAAGTTCGATCCCGAGGCGACCTGGTTCGACGAACTGGTGCCGGCGTTCGGCGAGAAGCAGTTCTTCTTCCAGAAGGCGCTGTCCGAGATGGAGCACAAGCCCGGCGCGCGGCATATCCCGATCCACCCTGCCGGGGCGGTCGATGCGAACCTGCTGGAGGTGGTCGAATGAGCTTCGCCAAACCTGCCGACGATCCGGTCTACGAAGTGTTTGCGCTGCGTTACGCCACGCACGATACGCGCCGCAGCGGCGAGAACTACCTGGGTCACGATCCGCACGACGATATTTCGATGCCGCTCGATTTCTACGTCTGGGTGATCCGCGGCAATGGCCGCGTGGTGCTCGTCGATACCGGCTTCGATGCAGCGACGGCGGCCCGCCGGGGGCGTCGCTACCTGCATTCGCCGCTGGCGTTGCTGGGCGAGCTGGGCATCGCGGCGGGCGACGTGGATACGGTCGTCATCAGCCACATGCATTACGACCACGCGGGCAACATCCGCGCGTTCCCCGATGCGACGCTGCGCCTGCAGGAGGCCGAGATGGCCTATTGCACCGGTCGTTGCATGTGCCACGACGTGGTGCGCAAGCCGTTCGAGGCACGCGACGTGTGTGCCGCGATCGAGCAACTGCATGCGGGCCGCGTGGTGTTCACGAATGGCGACGAGACGATCGCGCCCGGAATCGAGGTGCATCTGATCGGCGGTCATACGGCCGGCTTGCAGGCCGTGCGGGTGCGTACGGCGCGCGGCCAGGTGGTGCTGACGAGCGACGCCGCCCACTACTGGGATCATGTGCGCGCCGGCCGGCTGTTCCCGATCGTCCATCATGTCGCCGGCATGCTCGATGGCCATCACACGCTGAAGCGGCTCGCCGACGGGCCCGACCACGTCATTCCCGGCCACGATCCGTTGGTGCGGACGCGTTTTCCGCGCTGGAACGGCCATCCCGATATCGTTGCGTTGCACCAGCCGCCGCTGGCCGAGCCGGAGCCGGCCGATGCCCTGCGCGACGACGTCGAGCTCGAAGCGGGAGGTGTGCGATGAGCTCGACGATACCGATCGCCATTATCGGCATGGGGCCGCGCGGCGTGACCGTGCTGGAACGGCTGCTCGAGCAGGCGCAGCGCATTCCGGCAAGCGTCACGCTCGACATCACCGTGTTCGACCCGAACGAGTGCGGGCAGGGCGTGCATCGCGCTTCCCAGCCGGACCATCTGCTGATCAACACCGTCGCGTCGCAAGTCACCATGTTCGCGCCGCAGAGCCGGCTCGGCCGCGACGGCATGCTCTCGCTGGTCGAGTGGGCGCAGCGCGACGGCTACCGCGTGGTGAACGGCGCGTTCCGGCGCGCACCGGAGAGCGAGGGGCGTGCGATCGACGATACCGATCACCTTCCGCGCAGCCTGCTCGGCGAATACCTGGGCTGGATCTACGCGCGTATCGTCGCGGCGCTGCCCGACAACGTCAGGATCACGCGCCGCCGCGCCAGCGTGGTGGACCTGCTGCCGCTTCATGACGGCTACCAGGTGATCCTGGAAGATGGCGCCTCGCAACCCGCGCAGTTCGTTTTTCTGACGACCGGCCATGGCCGGCGCCGCCAGACCGACACGGATCGGCGTTTCTCGCAGTTCGCGAAACGGCACTTCTTCAATAACCCCGAGCTCGCGTATCTGGCGACGCCGTATCCGATCGAGACGCTCAATCCGATATCGGCGCGCGCGACGGTTGCGATCCAGGGCTTCGGACTGACCGCGCACGACGTGATCTCGGCGCTGACGCTGGGGCGCGGCGGCCGTTATGTCGAACGAGACGGCCAACTGGTGTACGAGAAGTCGGGCCTGGAACCGCAGATGCTGCTGGTGTCGCGCCAGTGCCTGCCGTTCGCGGCGCGGGGCATCAATCAGAAGGGGCTGACCGGGCGTCACGAGGCGCGCTTCTTCACACCTGCGGCGGTGACGCGGCTGCACGAGGCGGCCTTCGAGGCGAGCGGCGACCCACGTATCGATTTTCGCGATCAGGTCTTGCCGCTTCTCATCAAGGAAATGGCCTATGCGTACCGAATCGCCGCGCAGCGCGGCGAGGTCGATGCCGCGTGTTTCGAGCCGTCGGCCGACGAGTTGCAGGCGGTGCGCCGGATTCTCTGGCCGCTGTACGACCAGGAGTTCCGCTCGTTTGCCGATTTCCATGCGTTCTTCCACCGCCTGTTCGGCGATGACCTGGCGCAGGCGCTGCGCGGCAATCTGGACAGCCCCGTGAAGGCGGCCACCGATGTGCTGCGCGACACCCGCGAGGCGTTGCGCGTGGCCGTGGAATACGGCGGACTGACGCCGGATTCTCATCGCTATTTCGTCGAGGATTTCAACGCGATCACGAATCGCGTGGCGTTCGGCCCGCCGCTGCGCCGCAACCGTGAATTCATCGCGCTGCACGCCGCCGGCCTGATCGACATCGCCGGTGGCCCGGGCACGCAAGTGATCGACTGCGATGCGAGCGCGCGCTTTCGGATCGAGGCCCGCTACGGCGAACGCCTTGAACGCTGGTACGCCGACGTGCTGATTGCGGCGCGGCTCGACAGCTACAGCCCGCTGACCGATGCGTCGCCGCTGTCGGCCGCATTGCTTGCGCGCGGCATCGTCCGCCCGTTCATGAACGGCGATTACCACCCGGGCGGCCTCGATATCGATACGGGCTTGCACCCGGTCGGCGCCGACGGGGAGAGCCGCACGCGGCTCTGGGCGATCGGCTTCCCGGTGGAGGGGGCGCATTTCTATACGCATGCGCTGCCGCGCCCGGGCATCGCGTCGCGACAGACGCGCGATGCGGCGTGTTGCGTGGAGGAATTGCTCGACGTGATCGCCGTGGAACACGCGCTGTCGGCGCCGAACCCGGCACGCGCCCCCACCTGCGGTGATGCCGCTCTGGCCATTGCAGAGGAGGACTGATCATGATGACGCTGCACGATTTTCACCGTTCCTCGGCTTCGTTCCGAATCCGCATCGCGCTGAACCTGAAGGGCCTGGCCTGCGAGCAGGTCGAGCAGGATCTCGATGCCGGCGCACACCGCGGCAGCGCCTATCTGGCGCTCAACCCGCAAGGGCTGTTGCCCGCGCTGGTCGTGGAGCGCCGCGTGCTGACCCAGTCGTCGGCGATGCTCGAGTATCTCGAGGTGGTGTATCCCGAGCCGCCGCTGTTGCCGGCCTCGCCGATCGATCAGGCGCGCGTGCGCGCGCTGTTCCAGGCGATCGCCGCCGACACCCACCCGCTGACCACGATGCGCGCCGGCCGTTACCTGTCGAACGTGCTCGGCGCCGACGACGCGGCCGTCAGGCGCTGGAAGCAGCACTGGATGATCGACGGCCTGAACGCGGTCGAAACCATGCTCGCGGCCGATCCGGCAACCGGTGACTACTGCCACGGCGGGCGCGTGTCGTTCGCCGATATCGCGCTGGTGCCGCAGGCGGTATCCGCGCAGAAAGCCGGCATTGCCATCGACCGGTTTCCGACCGTCGAGCGCATTGTCGGCCGCTGCATGCAATTACAGGCGTTCCGGGATGCCCATCCCGACGCTTGCTCACCACAACCTGCACTGACCAAGGAGTGACCATGCAGCCCATCGAAGGAGACATTCTTCCGTTCTCCGAATATCTCCAACTGACGTCCAAGCCGATTGCCGACCCGGTGGTCTGGCGCTGGCAGTCGATCGAATCCGAATCCAGCGCGCGCATTCATAACACGCAAGGCACGTTGGCGCTGTCCGGCGGCAACGTGGACGAGCACGGCACCGTGGCGCCCGATCTCTCGCTCGTCATTCAGGTGTTGAAGCCGGGCGAAACCACGGAACGCCATCGCCATTCGTTCTGGCATCTGTACATCGCGCGCTCGGGCTCCGGCGAGATCGCCTTCGGCGAAGACGGCGTGACCGAGCACATCGAGCCGGGCGATACCGTGTTCGTGCCCGCCTGGTGTTTCCACGCGATCGGCAATCGTTCGGGGAGCGAACCATTCGTGCTGTACCGGCTGCAGAACCTGCCGCAGAACGCCAGCAACGGCAACCTGATGCGCGAGATCGGCGGCAAGTTGCAGGTGATCTACGCCGACGCGGGCCTGGCCTCGCATCGATGATCCACGCCGAAGCGCGGCGCCGCTTGCCGCGCTTCGGCATTCCTGGCCGCAACGGAGAAACGAGTGAGCTACACCTTCGAAACAGGTCGCATCTATCGGATGCCGACGCATTTCGGGCCGGCGCCGGGGCCGCGGCAATTGCCCGACGGGCTGGTGGCCGATCCGAACAGCAAGCCGAAGCGGATGAGCGTGTCCGCTTCGTTCCTGACCGACGCCGCAAGTCTGGAGCGGCATCTGCCCGAGCATTTCGTGCTGGCCGGCGAGCCGGTCGTGACGGTCGAGTTTCATTACCTGAGCGAGATCGACTGGCTTGCCGGACGTGGCTACACGATGGTCCATGTGAGCTGGCCCGCCACCTTCAAGGGCTTGCGCGATCGTGCCAGCGGCAAGTTTCTCGCGGCCGTGTGGGAGAACCTCGCCGATCCGATCATCACCGGCCGCGACGAGATCGGTCATCCGAAGCTGTTCGCCGAGGTGCCCGCGCCGCGTGCCTTCGGTGGGCAGCAACTGTGCGAGGCCGGCTGGATGGGCTTTCGCTTTCTCGAGCTGGCGCTCGGCGATCTGCAGGAGGCGCCCACGCGTGCACCGGCAAGCGCCTCCGACGGCACGCTGATGTTGAAGTACAAGCCGCGCACGGGCGACTGGGGCGAGGCGGACCTCTGCGAGGTCACGCTCACGCCGAGCCTCGATCCGCATGTCACGGTCGAGCGACGGTTCACCGGCGCGCCGCGATTGCAGTTTCATCGCGCGAGCTGGTCCGACCTGCCGACCATGGCGCACGTCGTCAACGCACTGGCCGACCTGCCGGTGCACGAAATGCGCGGGGGCGCCGTGGTGCATGCGCACGGCGGCAAATCCTATCGCGACCAGCGCGTGTTGCGCTGACCCGGCGGCGCGCCTGCGCCCGCCATTTTCATCTTCCGCCGGGTGCGCAGCGCCCGGCGTCAACCGAGAAAGAGGTAATGCCATGACCGAAGCCACCCGCGCCTTCACCCAGCAATTCGACGTCGCCTATCGCGATCAGGACCCTGCCGGCCACGTCAGCGCGACGATGTATTACGTCTACATGCTCAACGCCTACATGGCCTATGCGCATGAACTGCTTGACGTGCCGCTTACCGAAGGCATTCCGCAGATCATGCTGAAGACCTCGTGCGAATACGTGCATCCCGCGAAGTGGGGCGACCGGCTCGAAGTCAGTGCGGAAGTGGTGCGGCTCGGAACCAAGAGCTTCGACATCGCGTACCGCATCACGATCGCGGGCCATCCCGATCAGGTGATCGCCACCGGCGGCTCGACGCACGTCGCGTACGACTACGCGACCGAACGGACCGTGCCGCTGTCGGATGCGTTCCGCGAGCGCGTGCAGGCCTACCAGGAACCGGCGCGCGAAACCGAGGCGCTGGCCTGAGCGGCGAGGTCGTCCGTGCGGCCCGGTGCGCCGGGCCGCTTTGCCATCTGTCCAAGGGGAACCGGCATGTCCACTGTCGCATCGGCCCAGGCCGGCGAAGCCGCGTCGCATCTGTATCGACGCATCGATCGCCGCCTGCTGCCCTTTTTGCTCGTGTGTTATCTGTTTGCCTGCCTGGATCGGCTCAACGTCGGTCTTGCGAAGCTGCACATGCAGGGCGATCTGGGTTTTTCCGAGGTGCAGTACGGCATCGGCGCCGGCATTTTCTTCATCGGCTATGCCCTGTGCGAAGTGCCGTCGAACCTGCTGCTCGCACGCACCGGCGCGCGCAAGGCGATCAGCCGGATTCTCGTGCTCTGGGGGCTGACGTCCGCGGCGATGGCGCTGACGCGCGACGTCGGCACGTTCTACGCGCTGCGTTTCCTGCTCGGCGTGTTCGAGGCAGGCTTCACGCCCGGCATCCTGTTCTACCTGACGTTCTGGTATCCGCCATCGAGAATGGCCAATGCGATCGCCGTCGTCATGATCGGCGGCCCGCTCGCGGGGGTGGTGGCGGGCCCCGTCTCGATGTGGGCCATGACGGCGTTCTCCGGGCGAATGGGGCTGGCGGGGTGGCAGTGGATGTTCCTGATCGAGGGGCTGCCCTGCGTGTTGCTGGGCCTTGCCGCGCGCAAGCTGCTGGCGGATACGCCGGCCGAGGCGCACTGGCTGACAGCCGACCAGCAACGGCGCCTCGCCGCCGACGTGCCGCCGCCCTCGACGGGGCCGGTGCGGCACGGCTTCGCACGCATGCTGACCGATCCGCGCATCTACCTGATGGCGGCGGCTTACTTTTGCATCATCTGCGGCATCTACCTGATCAACTTCTGGTTGCCCGCGTTGCTGAAATCGAACGGCGTGACGGACCCTGCCCGGCTCGGCGCGTATTCCGCCATTCCGTTCGCGTTCGCCGCGCTTGGCATGTTCGTGATCGGGAAGCGCTCCGACCGCCGCAACGAGCGGCGCTGGCATAGCGCGGTGCCGGCGCTGGTCAGCGCGTTGGCGCTGGCGGTAGCGGCCTGGATGGCTAGCGGCCTGGTGTCGGTGCTGGCATCGATCACGGTGGCGACCGCGTCGATGTGGATGGCCTATACCGTGTTCTGGGCGATACCACCGGCCTACCTGAAGGGCACGTCGGCGGCGGGCGGCATTGCGCTGATCAATACGATCGGCGTGCTGGGCGGCTTCATGAGTCCGATCGCGATCGGCTGGCTGCGTACGGCAAGCGGCGATTTCCGTGCCGGGCTCGGCCTGATGGTGGGCGTGATGGCCGTGGGCGCGGTATTGCTGGCGGCGATCCGGCAATCCTCGGCCAGGCGCGAGCCGCATGCGATCCTCGTGGCCGAGACGGTGGAACCCTGAGCGGGCGGCGCCGGCCGTTGCGTAGCCGCGCGGTCGCTCAAGCCGCCGCCATTACCAGCGCAACACCCTCGGCCCTAGCAGCGCGCCCACCAAAGTCGGCACCAGCATCCCGAGCAGATACCACACGCCCCAGAACGGCACGCCCATCTCGGGGCAGTGCAGGCAGTAGACGAGCGTGGCCAGCGCGCCGGCCAGCAGGCCGCCCACCGCGCCGGTCAGCGCCAGGCGGGTGGGCGCGAGGCCGCGCAGCGCCGCCATGATCGCGACGAAACCGGGCGCGGACAGCATCGCGATCGCGAACGGGCAGACGCGCCAGGTCGTGCCGAGCACGAGCGCCAGGCGTTCGCCGGACGGCGTGCCGGCCAGCATCACGGCGGCGCACAGCCAGACCGCCAGCACCGGCCAGGCGATCAGCAGCCCAGGCCGCGCGGCGCGGGCGCCGGGGCGCGCGAGCTTGGCGACGGTGGCGAGCGCGCCGGCGGCCAGCGCGAGCGGCAGCGCGACCTTGGCCCAGAACAGCGGCGTGCGCACGATCTCGGCGAGATCGTGGCGCAGCCCGAGCACGGCCAGCATCAGCACGAACGCGCCCGCCACGCCGGCCGCGATGGCGACGGCGAAGCGCTTGGTGGCGGCATGGCGGTCGACGCGCGGGGCGCCGGTCGCCAGCATGGAAATCAGGTCATCGGTTTTCATGGTGTGTCCCGCATCGTGGCGGCCGGGCGAATCCCGTGCCGTGCGGCGATGTCATGAGTTCGCTTCGGTGGCGCGGATGGTTACAGCGAAAACGAGAAATTCCCGAAATTCTACGATGATGCGCCGCCGCCCGGGGCCGGGACGCCGGCACTGAAGCCAGCACCGGCGCGGATTCCGGCCACCGTCACCGCCAGCGTGGTGCCCGTCGCGCCCGAGGCGATCCGCAGCACGCCGCCGAGCCGCTCGACGCGCGCGCGCAGGCTGCCCATGCCGATGCCGCCGTGCGGGCTGGGCGCTTCGGGGTCGAACCCGCGCCCGTTGTCGGTCACGCTCAGGCTCAGGCCGGCGGCCGGATCGTCGGTCACGGCGATGTCCACGCGCGTCGCGCCGCTGTGGCGCAGCGCGTTGGTCACGGCTTCCTGCAGCACCCGCATCACGTCGAGGCAGACGGCGTTCGGCAGGTGCAGCGCGTCGATGCCGCTCAGTTGCCAGCGGCAATCGATGTCCTGCGCCTCGAACGCGCGCGCGAACCGGTGGCGCATCGGCGCGATGAAGCCGTCGAGCGTGCGCGTGCCGGCGTGGTCGAGCGAGGCGGCGTCGATGATGATGCGCAGGTCGTCGCGCAATTCCTTCAGGATGCCGAGGAAGCGCGCGGGCGGCATGTCCTGCGGCGCGTGCTCGAGCGTCGTGATGCTCGACACCAGCGTGCCGCCGAGGCCGTCGTGCAGGTCCTGCGCGAGGCTCAGGCGTTCGCTCAGTCGCGCGTTGGTGACTTGCAGCGCGTGCTCGCGGTCGAGCGTGGCGCGCAGCTCGCGCTGGGCGTCGGCCACCGCGCCGGTCAGCTCGTCGTTGAACTGCTCGATGCGGCGCAGGTTGGTGACGAAGCGCCAGGCCAGCACCAGCGCCATGCCGATCATCTCGAACTGCGCGGCGATCGACGAGTAATAGATGTTGTCGGACAGCACGCCGAGGAACGTCAGGATGTCGTGCACGCAGGCCGCGATGAAGATCAGCATGCAGGCCGACAGCGCCAGCCGGTCGCCGCGCGGCCAGCGCACCGCGAACACCACGAAGCCGCTGCAGCAGGCGATGAACACCAGCGCCGGGATCAGGGCGATGGCCGCGCGTACCGTCTCGATCGCGTCGCGCGGCGCGGCCAGCATGGCCGCCACCTGCGCGGCCGACAGCAGCCACAGGCCCCATTCGAGGCGCGGGTAGCGGCGGCCGGCGAAGCGCAGCGTGAACATCGCGAAGCCGGTGCTGAACACCACCACCGCGATCGACATGGCGGCTTCCCAGCCGTCGGTGCTCGGGAACGGCCACGGCGAGGTGGCTGCCTGGTTCAACTGGAAGCACCACCAGGCGATCGATTGGAGTCCGAACCAGCCGTACACGCTCTGGCGGCGGCGCATCAGCCACAGCACCACAAAGAAGCAGCCGAGCGTCGAGGTCACGGCCAGGCTGTAGAGCTGGAGGTCGCGGCGGATTTCGTGGGCATGGCCGTAGCGATGCTCGACCACGCCCGGCGGCCCCACCACCACCGCGCCGAGGCCCGGCGCGTAGGCGGACAGGCCCGACACGCGGATCAGCAGCGTATCGGCGTCGGCGCGCAGCAGCGGCGCGGGCAGCAGCCAGCGGCGCGGCGAGTTCCAGGCGCGGCTCAACGGTTCGACGAGTTGCGGATCGCTGGCGATCAGCGTGTCGTTCAGATACACCGCGCCCGCCATGTTCAGGTAGTCGACGAAGGCGGCGGCGGGCTGGCCGGCCAGGCAGCCGGCGGCCCAGTTGATGCGGTACCAGACCACGCCGTCGAAGCGCGGCCAGCGCGTGGTCCAGACGTCGGGCAGCGTGACGGGCACCCAGCCGGTGGCGGGCGGGGTGGTGTCGGTCCAGCCGGCGGCGCGCGCGGCGTCGATCCGCAACGGGCAGCCCTCGGCGCGCGGCGCGGCGAACGCCGACGGGATCGCGCGCGACGGCGACGGCGTGGACGACAGCGCGAAGCTCGGCGAGGTGAGATGCGGCGACGGGTTGAAGCGGCGCGACGCGGGCTGGGCGGGCGCGGTGGCCGAATCCGAACCGGTGGCGATGGCCGGGATGGCCGAGGCCGGATCGGCTTGCGCGGCCAGCACGGTGGCCGGCGCGGCCACGGTTGCGGCCACGGCCATGACGCCGGCCGCGAGCAGCGCGCGGGCGAACCGCGTCGCGCGTTGCGCGCGGAGGCCATCGAGCGCCGCCAGCCCAAGCCCAAGCCCAAGCCCAAGCCCAAACGCGCCGAGCATCATCATCACCGAATCGGCTGCGGCACCCCATGGCGGATTCCTGCCTGGCGCGGTGCCGCGCTCAATCCGCTGCACGCTCGGTTTCGATCTGCGATCGCAGATGCGCCATCTGTCGGAGCTGCCGTGCATGGGCTAGGGCAGCAAGCCGTGCGCGCGCGCCTCGAACACGGCCTGGGTGCGCGATCGGACGGCCAGCTTCTTGTAGATGTTCTTGATGTGGCATTCCACGGTCAGCCGCGACAGCGACAGCAGCTCGGAAATCTCGCGGTTGGTCAGGCCCTTGCTGACGATGCCGAGGATCTCGATCTCGCGGCGGCTCAGGCGCACCGGCGGCGCGCCGTTGCGCGACGGCAGCAGGCCGGTGGCGGCCGGGCTGCCGGGGGCGGGCGCGGCGTTCACGGTGGTATCGAGGATATGGCGCGCGACGAACGGGTCGATCGGCGCGCCGCCGCGCAGCACGCTGCGGATCGATAGGGCGATCTCGAGATCGTCGCGTTCCTTGAGCAGATAGCCGGTGGCGCCGGCCTGCAGCGCGCCGACGATGGTCGGGCCGGTGCTCCAGGTGGAGATCACGACGATCGGCAACGCCGGATCGGCCTCGTGCCATTCGCGGATCAGTTCGATGCCGGAGCCGTCGGGCAGGCCGATGTCGACCAGCGCGATCGCGCAGGGCTGCGCGGCGCGCATGGCGCGGGCTTCCGAGAGGCTGCCGGCGTACAGCAGCGCGTCGTCCGTGTAGCCGAGCGAGGTCAGGATCGCGGTGAGGCGCCGCTGCATCAGCGGCTCGTCATCGACGATCAGGAGCGGGCCGGGTACCAGGGGTTCCGGTGGCAAAAGCGTCATGGGTGCGTATCGGTGACGAAATCGGGCGTCCGCGCCGGGTGGGCGGCGGAGCTGCGCTCGCGGGTCGCGAGGCGATGTCATCGCATGATACGCGAGGGTCCGGTCAGCTTCCTTACGGATTTTGACGTTTCGCGTGTATCTACACATTCGGCCGGGAACCGGAACGCGATGCCGGCCCGCGTCAGTCGGCGCGGCCTCCGGCGGCGCCTTGAGCCGGGCCACCGATGCGCGCCGACGCCTTGCCGTCGCGCGTGCGAAGCACGGTGAAGCCGCCCGCGAACGCGAGGCTGGCCGCGGCGGTCATGGCGATCAGCGGCACGGCGCTGCCGTCGGCCGCGGCCGTCAGCCGGTCGAGCAGGGCGCCGCACAGCGCCGTGATCGCCATCTGGATGAAGAAGAACAGCCCCGAGGCGGCCCCGGCGATCTCGGGGAACGGTTGCAGCACCGCGAACTGGCAGGCCGGAATCGCGATGCCTACCGCCACCATCGCCACGAACATCGGCGCGACGAGGGTGAGCGCGCTCGGCGCGTGGCCGAGGTTCAGGGCGCACAGCGCGGCGGCGGCGGCGAGGTTCAGGCGCACCGCGCGCGCCAGCACGGCGTCGGCATCCATCCGCGCGTGCATCCGGCGATACAGCGCCGAGCCGGCCGGATAGCCCGACACCGTGATGCCGAACACGGCCGCATACGCTGCGTCGGACAGGTGCAGGCGCCGCTGGAACAGCGCCGACGAACCGGCGATGAACGGGAAATACGTGCAGTAGACGAAGCTGATCGACAGCGAGTAGCGCAGGAAGTGGCGATTGCGCAGCAGCCGTGCGTAGGTCGCGCCCAGCCCGCGCAACGGATGCGCGCCGGCTGCCCGGGCGATCGCTTCGCCACGCGTTTCGGGCAGCAGGCGCCAGGTGAACCACGCACCGGCCACGCCACCGATCGCCAGCATCACGAACACCGCGCGCCAGCCGCCGACCGCCGCCACGGCGCTGCCGGCCAGCGGCGCGATCACCGGCGACAGCGCCATGCCGGCCGACAGCGCGCTCAACAACGCCACCTGGCGTTTGGCGTCGAAGCGCTCGCGCACGATCACGCGGCCGATCACCGCGCCGCCGCAGCCGCCGAGCGCCTGGATCACGCGCGCGGCCACCAGCGCCGGCACGCTGGTGGCGAGCGCGCATGCCAGCGTCGCCGCCACGTAGACGGCCAGCCCCGCGAGCAGCACCGGGCGCCGCCCGTAACGGTCCGACAGCGGCCCCATGATCAGCATCGAGGCGGCGTAGCCGGCCATGTAGGTGGTCAGGGTGGATTGCATCTGCGCATCGGTGGCGTGCAGCGCGTCGGCCATCGCGGGGAGCGCGGGCAGGTAGGCGTCGATTGCCGCGCGCGGCAGGCAGACGATCAGCAGCAACAGGATCAACCAGGCGCGTTCGGAGAGCGGGCGGGACGAAGCAGGCATCGGACGAATCGGCGAAGGAAGGGGAGTTCGGACTGTACGGGTCATGTGGTATAAGCCGAAGATCCATTTGACCAATTCAGGAGTGGACCACTATGGCGCGAGGCAAGGCCGCGATTCCGCTCGATCTGCCGAGGCCGCCGGGCCTCGCGGCGCAGGGCGGGGCGTCGAAGCAGGACCGGATCGCCGATGCGCTGCGCGAGGCGATTCTGCAGCGCCGCCTGCCGGCCGGGGCCGCGCTGCCCTCCACGCGCACGCTGGCCGAGCGCTGGCGCATCGCGCGCGGCACCGTCGAGGCCGCGTTCGAGCGGCTCGTCGCCGAGGGTTATCTGTCGCGTGTGCGCGGTTCGGGCACGCGCGTCAGCGCGGTGGTGCCCGATACCTACCTGATGGCGCCGGGTGAGGCGATGGCGTCCGCTGCTTCACCGCCTCTGCCGCCGCTTCTGCCGTCAGCTCTGCCGTCAGCTTTGCCGCCGCCGATACCCGCCGCTCCGGCAAGCGCCGATTCGCCGAGCGGCAACCGCATCGGCGTGCCGTTCGTCGCGCGGCTGGCCGATCCTTCGCTGCTGCGCCTGAGCGAGTGGAAGCGCCAGCTTGCCGGCGCGCTCGCGGGGCTCGAACCGGCCGATCTCGGCGCGGCCTCGCCGCACGGCGAACCGGCGCTGCGCGCGCGGATCGCGGCCTGGCTCGGCGAATATCGCGGCATCGCCTGCGAGCCCGACGACGTGTTCATCACCACCGGCATCCGCCATTCGCTCGACCTCGTGATGCGCGCGATCGACGTGCGCGGGCGGCGCGTGGCGATCGAGGACCCGGGTTACCCGATGACCGCGCAACTCGTCGAGTTGAACGGCGCGCGGGCGCTGGCCGTGGAGGTCGATCCGCAGGGGCTGGTGGCGGCGCGGCTGGCCGGGGCGCGGGATGTCGCGGCGGTGTGCGTGACGCCCGCGCACCAGTCGCCGCTGGGCGTGACGATGTCGGTGTCGCGCCGCCTCGAATTGCTCGACTGGGCGCAGCGGCACGAGGCCTGGGTCGTCGAGGACGACTACGACGGCGAGTTCAGCTATCAGGCCGCGCCGCTGCCGGCGCTCAAGGCGCTCGACCGCCACGCGCGCGCGATCTACTGCGGCTCGTTC